>NZ_JBICKJ010000064.1:0-89354 GCF_043104125.1 Pseudomonas sp. xss_4 | reverse complement strand
ACCGCGTACGCTTATACCTTCGCTGAGCCTGAAGGCCACCGAATTGTCGAGTGGCTGCCAGTGCTTGTCCAATTGTCTGCGCCTTCCGCTTCCCGCCCAGGCAACCAACCATTCCACCTGCCTGTCGAACCTCCTGAACCCAAGCACGAACCAGGAGGCCTCGATGCACCTCAGTTCCATCGACCAGGCCGTCGAACAGGTCCTGTCCCGCCTGCCAACCCATATCCACATGGGCCTGCCGCTGGGCCTGGGCAAACCCAATGCGTTCGTCAACGCACTTTATGCCCGCATCCGTGAGTTGCCCGAACGCCGTCTGACCATCTATACAGCCCTCTCCCTGGGGCGACCAGCGCTGGGTGATGGCTTGCAGCAACGCTTGCTCGAGCCCTTCGTCGAGCGCGTGTTCGGCGACTACGAAGAGCTTCACTATCTGGCCGACCTGCGCAATGACAGCCTGCCGCCGAACATTCGCGTAGAACAATTCTTCATGCAGCCCGGCAGCCTGCTTGCCAGTGAGTCGGCTCAACAGGATTACGTCAGCAGCAACTACAGCCATGCCGCGCGAGACATCAATGCCAAGGGTCTGAACCTCATCGCCCAGCT
Source organism: Pseudomonas sp. xss_4 (assembly GCF_043104125.1). Lineage (NCBI taxonomy): Bacteria > Pseudomonadati > Pseudomonadota > Gammaproteobacteria > Pseudomonadales > Pseudomonadaceae > Pseudomonas > Pseudomonas sp. xss_4. The sequence goes on along the minus strand of NZ_JBICKJ010000064.1, from coordinate 88,751 downwards.
GGTGGCGGCTACGCCGGAGCGGCCTGTCCATCTGAGCCTGGCCTGCAACCCGGACATCACCCTGGACCTGTTACCCATGGTCGAACGCCGCCGTGCCGCCGGCGAGACCATCCTCATGCTGGGTCAGGTGCATGCGCAGCTGCCCTACATGCCCGGTGATGCCGAACTGCCAATGGATGCGTTCGACCTGTTGCTGGACGAAGCCGAGCAGCGCCAACTGTTTTCAACGCCCAACATGCCGGTCACCATACAGGACCACTGCATCGGCCTGCATGCCAGCAGCCTGGTGCGCGACGGCGGCACCCTGCAGATCGGGATTGGTGCCATGGGCGACGCGGTTGCCGCCGCGCTGCTCGCCCGCCAGAGCGATAACGTTGCCTACCGTGCAGCGCTCGACGGCCTTGGCGCGGGCACCACGCAGGCACTGATCGAGCGGGAAGGGGGGCTCGCGCCCTTCGAACAGGGGCTGTATGGCTGTAGCGAGATGTTCGTCAACGGGCTGTTGGCGCTGGCCGAGGCGGGCGTGCTGCGGCGTGCTGTGGATGACCGGGGAGTGATCCTGCACGGGGGGTTCTTCCTCGGCCCGCAAGCGTTCTACCAGCGCTTGCGCGACATGACCCTTGAGCAGCGCGCACGGTTTGCCATGACCGGGATCAATTTCGTCAACGAGCTCTACGGTGACGAACAGCTCAAGCGTCGCCAGCGACAAGACGCACGCTTTATCAATACGGTGTTCGGCATGACCCTGCTCGGTGCGGGTGTGGCCGATCAGCTCGAAGACGGGCGAGTGTTGAGCGGGGTAGGTGGGCAGTACAACTTCGTCGCCCAAGGGCACGCGCTGGAAGGTGGCCGCTCGATACTGCTGCTGCGCAGTTGGCGCGAAGCGGGCGGCGAGGTGTCGTCGAACATCTTCTGGAACTACGGCCATTGCACCATTCCCCGCCACCTGCGCGATATCGTGGTGACCGAATATGGCATCGCCGACCTCAGGGGGCAGACCGACAGCGAGGTCATTGCGCGATTGCTTGCGGTGTGTGACGCCCGGTTCCAGCAGAGCCTGATCGTGCAGGCCAAAAACGCTGGCAAATTGGCGGAAGATTTTCAGCTCGACAGGCGTTTTGCCGATAACACGCCGCAGCGCCTGGCCGCGGTCCAGGCACAGCACCCACAGCTGTTCCCGGAATACCCCATGGGGACTGATTTCACGGTTGAAGAGCAGGACTTGCTACGGGCACTGAACTGGTTGAAAAGCAAGTTCAAGCTCAGCGAGGCGCTCGAACTGGGCAAGGCCACGCTGGAGGCGCCAGAGCCGCAAGGGTATGAGCGGCATCTGGCACGGATGCAACTTGACCAGCCTCAGGGGCTAAAAGAAGCGCTGTACCAACGGTTGCTGTTGGCGGGCCTGGCGGCGACTTGAAACCGGCAGGGGGCTGCCACGCAGCCCCCTGTGCCCGGATGCGAGCGAGCCGGTGCCGCATCACTCGATGAAGCTGACCACACCGCCTTCCAGCGATTTCACTCGCGCCAGCGACTCCACGCGATAGCCTTGGCGATCCAGCTCAGCGCGCCCGCCCTGGAACGATTTCTCGATCACGATCCCCAGGCCTACCACGGTCGCCCCGGCCTGCTTGATGATCGATATCAGCGCCTGGGACGCCTTGCCGTTGGCCAGGAAGTCATCCATCACCAGCACCCGATCGCTGCTGCTCAGGTGGCGCGGCGAAATGGCCACGGTGTTCTCGGTCTGCTTGGTGAACGAATACACAGAAGCCGTCAGCAGGTTTTCGGTGAGGGTCAGCGACTGGTGCTTGCGCGCGAAGATCACCGGCACGCCCAGCTTCAACCCGGTCATCACCGCAGGCGCGATGCCCGACGCCTCGATGGTGACGATCTTGGTCACGCCGGCATCGGCGAACAAGCGGGCGAACTCGTCACCGATCAGCTGCATCAGCGCCGGGTCGATCTGATGGTTGAGAAACGCATCGACTTTGAGAACCTGGTCGGAAAGCACGATGCCTTCTTCGCGAATCTTCTGATGCAGTGCTTCCACTATGGTATTCCTCGGAACAGAAATGGCCGCAAACAGCGGCAGTGTTTAAGAGTAATGGTTGATCAGCGTTTGAGCATCGCCCGGATGTCGGCCAGGGCATTGTTGCCGCGTGCGGCCTTGACCTCGACCGGTGCATCGTCCAGCCCTTCCCAGGACAGGTCTTCGGGGGGCAGTTCGTCGAGGAAGCGACTGGGCGTGCAGTCGATGATTTCCCCGTATTGCTTGCGTTTGGCGGCGAACGTGAACGCCAGCGTCTGGCGTGCGCGGGTAATACCCACATAAGCCAGGCGGCGCTCTTCCTCGATGGTGTCGGCCTCGATGCTGGAGCGGTGAGGCAGGATCTCCTCCTCCATGCCCATGATGAACACGTAGGGAAATTCCAGGCCCTTGGACGCGTGCAGGGTCATCATCTGCACACCGTCGGCGTTTTCTTCCTCTTCCTGCTGGCGCTCGAGCATGTCGCGCAGCACCAACTTGCCGATGGCGTCCTCAATGGTCATGTCACCCTCTTCGTCCTTCTCGAGGGTGTTCTTCAGCGCTTCGACCAGGAACCAGACATTGCTGATGCGAAACTCCGCGGCCTTGTCGCTGGCGGTCTGCTGGCGGATCCAGTTTTCGTAGTCGATGTCGCGGATCATTTCATGCAGGGCGGCTATGGGGTCGTCCAGCGCCACCTTGTGGCGCACACCGTCCAGCCAGTGCTTGAAGCGCTGCAAGCGCTCGGTGTAGCGCGCATCCAGGTGCTCGCCCAGGCCCAGTTCCTCACTGGCGGCATACATCGAAATGCCCCGGCCGGTGGCATAGTTGCCGAGCTTTTCCAAGGTGGTCGAGCCGATTTCCCGGCGCGGCACGTTGATGACACGTAGGTAGGCGTTGTCGTCGTCAGGGTTCACCAGCAGGCGCAGGTAGGCCATGAGGTCCTTGACTTCCTGACGGCCAAAGAAGCTATTGCCGCCGGAAAGACGGTAAGGCACCTGGTGGTGCTGCAACTTCAGCTCAATCAGCTTGGCCTGGTAGTTGCCACGGTACAGGATGGCGAAATCGCTGTAGGGACGGTTGGTGCGCAGGTGCAGCGTGAGGATTTCCATCGCTACGCGCTCGGCCTCGGCATCCTCGTTCTTGCAACGTATCACCCGGATCTCGTCGCCCACGCCCATCTCGCTCCACAGCTGTTTCTCGAACGCGTGCGGGTTGTTGGCGATCAGCACGTTGGCGCAGCGCAGGATGCGGCTGGTGGAGCGGTAGTTCTGCTCCAGCATGACCACTTTCAGTGAGGGATAGTCCTCCTTGAGCAGCATCAGGTTCTCGGGGCGCGCGCCGCGCCAGGCGTAGATCGACTGGTCGTCGTCGCCCACCACGGTGAACTGGTTGCGCATGCCGATCAGCATCTTCACCAGCAGGTACTGGCTGGCGTTGGTGTCCTGGTATTCGTCTACCAACAGATAACGCACGCGATTCTGCCAGCGCTCGAGCACCTCGGGGTGTTCCTGGAACAACTTGACCGGTTGCAGGATCAGGTCGTCGAAGTCCACGGCGTTGAACGCCTTGAGCGTGCGCTGATAGTGGGTGTAAACGACCGCAGCGGTCTGCTCGCGCGGGTTGCGTGCTTTCTCCAGGGCCTCGGGAGGCAGGATCAGGTCGTTCTTCCAGGCACCGATCATGTTCTTGATTTCGTCGATGCCGTCGTCGCCGGAGTACTCCTTCTGCATGATGTCCGACAGTAGGGCTTTGATATCCGACTCGTCGAAGATCGAAAAACCAGGCTTGTAGCCCAGGCGTTCGTGCTCCTTGCGGATGATGTTCAGGCCCAGGTTGTGGAACGTGCAGACCGTCAGCCCTCGGCCTTCGCCCGGACGCAGCAGGCTGGCAACCCGCTCCTTCATCTCGCGGGCGGCCTTGTTGGTGAAGGTCATGGCCACGATGTACTGGGCGCGAATACCGCAGTTCTGGATGAGGTGGGCAATTTTGCGCGTAATGACGCTGGTCTTGCCCGAACCTGCACCGGCGAGCACCAAAAGAGGGCCGCCGACATAGTCACGGGCTTCCTGCTGCCGGGGATTGAGTCGGGACATGCTAGAAACCGGGGGTCGCCAGAAAATAGCCGCGCATTCTAACAGGCATGCGTGTTCATGGCGTGACCGTCTGACGTTCGAGTCAGACTTTCGAAACGATCATTAGCGCCGCTAATGCTTGCGCCTGAAAAAATCGTATTTGCTGGTCTGTCTGCTTTCGCGCAGGATGCACGACAAAATACGTCGGACCAGGCTGTTAAAAGGCGCGCTCACAAGTGAAAATCATTTCCATTAGATGCGCCGGTCTGTTCATCGGTCTACGTTGCATCGTCGAGCCTTAAGGAGCCGTCTTGTCCGCGCCTGTCGAACCTATGCGTTTGCTGCTGTTGGCCAGTGAGCCCGAGTGGGCGGCCTTGCTGCACGCGTGCATGCCTGCCTTGAAGGGCGCGGCCGTACTGCTCACGGCACCCGACTGGGATGCCGTCGACAGTCTGTTCAGCCGCGACCGGCAGGCCGTGGTGCTGACCACGCCAGCGTTGCAGCCAGCACCCGGTCGTTGTGAACTGCCGACCATCCTGCTGTTGCACAGCGAGCCAGAGGCGGCGCCCAGCGGCGTCAGCGACTGGCTAGTGAGCGACCAAGTCAATGTCGACAGCCTGCGTCGCTGCCTGCGCCACGTGCGCGAGCGAGGTGTACTGGTAGCCACCCTGCAACGCTTGGCCGAGCAAGACCCTTTGACCGGCATCGCCAACCGCCAGGGCTTCCAGGCCTTGCTGGCCACGCGCCTGGCCGACCATGACGGGCGCGGCGTCGCCCTAGGGCATCTGGACCTGGACAACTTTCGCCATGTCAATGACGCCCTGGGGCACCAGAGTGGGGATCGCCTTATTCTGCAGGTTGTACTACGTCTGAAGCATCAACTCGAAGCAGGCGACCAGCTGGCACGCCTGGGCAGTGACGAGTTCGCCTTGCTGATCGACACCCGCCGCGACCCAGGGCGTGCCGAGTGGATGGCCGAGCGCATCGTCGAGGCATTGGCCGAGCCCTACTGGGTCGATGGCGAAAGCCTGCTGCTCGGCTGCAGCCTAGGCCTGGCCCACGCGCGTGCGCAGAGTGGCGCCGACCCGCTGATGTGGCATGCGCACATCGCCATGCGTCAGGCCAAGGCCACCCAGGGCTGTACCTTCCATGTCTTCAACGAGCGCATCAATCGCCACGCACGCAGCCTGGCCGATCTCGAAAGCGAGCTGCGCCGGGCCTTGCGCCGTGACGAGCTGGAGCTTCACTATCAGCCGCGCTTGAACCTGGCTGATGGGCGGATCGTCGGTCTCGAAGCGCTGGTGCGCTGGCGCCACGCCGAACGGGGCTTGCTGCCGCCCAGTGAGTTCGTGCCATTGGCCGAGCAAAGCGGGCTGATCGTGCCGCTGGGTTACTGGGTCATCGCCCGTGCCCTGCGCGACATGCAGGCCCTGAACACACAGGGGCTTGCGCCGTTGCACATGGCGGTCAATCTCAGTTTCCGGCAGTTTCAGGACAGCCAGTTGCTGGCAACCTTGAGCCGGCTGATCGCCGAGTACGGTGTCGATGCCCACTGGCTGGAATTCGAGCTGACCGAAACGGCCGTGATGCGGCGCAATGAGCGGGTGCGTCAGACCATGGATGCACTGGGCCGCCTGGGCGTGCGCTTCTCGCTGGACGACTTTGGCACAGGGTTCTCTTCGTTCGTGCACCTCAACAGCCTGCCGATCACCTTGCTCAAGGTGGACCGCAGTTTCGTTGCGAAGATGGATATGCGCGAAGAGAACCGCAAGCTGGTGCATGCCATGATCAACCTGGCCCACAACCTCAACCTCGAAGTGGTGGCCGAGGGCGTCGAAAGCGAAGCGCAATTGGCCTTGCTGCGCGGGTTTGGCTGCAACCAGGTACAGGGTTTCCTGGTCAGCAAGCCCCTGCCGGTAGACGCGCTGATCCCGTTCCTGCTGCAGTCGTCACACCGCCAAGTGGGGGTTGCAGGCTAGCTGTCCGCCCCTCTGGCCAATGCGCCACCTCAATGGGTTGAAATCAGGCAGATGTGGCCGTTGCGGCGCGTGTTCCGGCGTGGCGCAACAGCCGCCGCATCCGCCATTCGAAGCCGAAGGTCAGCGCCACCGAGGCGCACGCCAGCCCCAAGGCCAGCCCCCACCAGACGCCCAGCGCGCCCCCGCCAAAGACGAAAGTGAACAACCAGGCGCTGGGTGCCCCGATGAGCCAGTAGCACACCAGCCCGATCAGGAACGTAGTCTTGGCGTCTTTCAGTCCACGAATAGAGCCCATGGCGATGGTCTGCACGCCATCGAACAGCTCGAACCAGGCGGCTACCATCAGCAGCTGGACCGCCAGCTGGAAGATGGCGGCAAATGCCGGGTCGGCCCTGTCGATAAACAGCCCTACCAATGCGTCTGGCAGCAACCAGAACAGCGCAGCGAAGGCGAACATCAGCATGGCCCCGAAGCCGATCCCCACCCGGCCAGCGCTGCGCGCGGCGAGCAAGTTGCCCGCACCGTAGTAATGGCCTACGCGCATGGTCACGGCATAGGACAGGCCAGTGGGCACCATGAAGGCGGTCGACACGATCTGCAGGGCGATTTGGTGCGCGCCCAACTCGGTACTGCCCAGTACGCCCATGCACAGCGCCGCAAAAGCGAACAGCCCTACTTCCACCATGTAGGTGCCGCCGATCGGCAGGCCCAGCCGCCACAGCTCGCCCAACGCTGGCAGCGATGGCCGCGACAGGCCCTTGCGCAGCGGGTAGGCGGCATAAGCCGGGTGCCAGCGGATGTACAGCGCCAGGGCAATGGCCATGCCCATCGAGACCACCGCAGTGACCAGGCCGATGCCCATCAGACCAAGCTTGGGCAGGCCGAACATGCCTTCGATCAGCGCAACGTTCAGCAAGTAGTTGAGTACGGTGCCTACCAGGCTGATGACCATCACCGGCGTAGAGCGGCCCAGGGCGCTAGTGAAGCCACGCAAGGCCATGAAGGTCAGGTAGCCCGGCAACGCCAGCGGCAGCAGGGTGAGAAACTCGGCCGCCGAGGCGACGTTGTCAGGCTGCTGCCCGAAAAGCAGCAGCACAGGTTCGAGGTTCCACAGCACCAGCGCCGCGAACAAGGCCAGGCCCCAGGCCAGCCACAGGCCGCTTTGCGCCAGCCGTGTGGCGCCCTCGATGTCATTGGCGCCTCGGCGGAAGGCTACCAGGGTGCCGACCGCCGCGATGACGCCCAGGCAGAAGATGGACACGAACGAATAGCCCGCCGCGCCCAACCCGCCACCGGCCAAGGCCTGCGGGCTGATGCGTGCCATCATCAGGGTGTCGGTCAGTACCATGAGCATGTGCGCCACCTGCGAGGCGATCAGCGGGCCTGCCAAACGCAGTAATGCCTTGAGCTCGTGGGTAGGTGCGACGTGCATGGATGTGATCCTTGGCGAAGACGGTGGCTGACGAAGGGCGATTCTGAAGCTTGGGTCAGCTTTTAACAAAAGGATAAATGCGATCATTGGCATGAGTTTTAATCATGGCGATATTATGCGCAGGTCGCCGTATCTCCGCCGAACAAGGAACCTCATGACCCGCAAGTTACCGCCCTTGTATGCGCTGCGTGCATTCGAAGCTACGGCGAGGTTGAACTCATTCACCCGTGCTGGCGAAGCGTTGTCCATTACCCAAAGCGCGGTCAGCCGGCACATTCGCACGCTGGAGGATCACTTTGCCTGCCGACTGTTCGTGCGCAGTGGCCGCAGCCTGCAACTGACCGAAGCTGCACGGGTACTGCTACCGGGTGTGCGCGAAGGCTTTGCCGCGCTTGAGCGTGCTTGTGACACGTTGCGCGGTGAAGACGAGATGCTGCGCATGAAGGCGCCGTCCACCCTGACCATGCGTTGGTTGCTGGCCCGGCTGAGCCGCTTCCGTCGGCTGCAACCTGGCAATGAAGTGCAACTGACCAGTGCCTGGATGGACGTCGACCATGTGGACTTCAACCAGGAACCTTTCGATTGCGCGGTGCTGCTGGGCGATGGGGTGTTCCCGGCGGAGTGGGAGGTACGCAAGCTGTTCCCCGAACTGCTGGTGCCGGTGGGTGCACCAGGGCTGTTGGATGACGGGCCCTGGACCGCGGCGCGCCTTGCGAGTAGCGAACTGCTGCACCCTACAATGGACAAGCGTGACTGGCGGGTATGGCTGGAGCGCCTGGGCCTGAGTAGCAGGGTTTCGCTCAAGGGCGGGCAGGTGTTCGACACGTTGGAACTGGGCATGATTGCAGCGGCCCGAGGCTACGGTGTTTCAATTGGTGACCTGATGATGGTGGCCGAAGATGTGGCGCAGGGGCGCATGAGCCTGCCATGGCCGACAGCAGTCCCCAGCGGTATGGACTACTACCTGGTATGGCCGCGGACCCGGCCGGGCGGCGAGCGCCTGCGCCGCCTCAGTGCCTTCCTGCAAGCCGAGGTGAATGCCATGGCGCTACCCGAGGTGGTGATCCTGCCAGCCCTTTGACTGCGAGCGCTATATCCCGGTCCGGCACTCAAGTATTCAGCGCCGACGCCGATCAAATGGCACCAGCGTCCCGGAAGAGGGCGCGCTTCCCGTCAAATAAAAGCGGGCGGTCAGCGCGATCAGGATGATCCCGGCCTCTTGCCAGGAGCTTGCCCATGCCTCAACCGCGTGCCCGGATTGCCTCGCAACTCGGTATCGCCCTCGCCATCGTGCTGGCGCTGGTGATTTCCGGCAGTACCCTTTTTGCCCTGCGTTCACTGGACGATGCCAACCTCGCTACGCGCCAGGCCCACCTGGCCAGTGAGGCGCGCTTGCTGGCCGACCAGCTTGACACGTTCCACGGCTCGCTCAAGGACAATACCCAGCGCTTGAGCGGCTTGTTCGAGCGACGCTTCGCCTCAGGGCTGTCGCTGCATGCAGGGCAGACCGTGCAGGTCGCAGGGCAGGCAACCCCGGCCCTGTACCTGGGCGATCAGCTATTGAACAACGACTTCCAGCAAGTGGACGATTTCCAACAGATGACTGCCGGTATCGCCACGGTGTTCGTGCGCAGTGGTGACGATTTCGTGCGCATCAGCACCAACCTGAAGAAACAGGACGGCAGCCGCGCCATCGGTACCCAGCTCGACCGTCAGCACCCTGCTTACGCCAAGTTACTGGCCGGGCAGATGTACGTTGGCCGTGCCGTGTTGTTAGACCGCAACTACATGACGCGCTACGTGCCGATGACCGACGGTAATGGCCGGGTGATTGCGGTGCTGTTCGTGGGTTTCGATTACACCGATGCGCAGAACGCCCAGTTCGCCAACCTCAAACGCTTGCGCATTGGCCAAACCGGTTCATTGGCACTGCAGGATGAAAAGGGCCAGTGGCTGGTGCCGCCGGCCAATGCCGAGCAGCCGCTGTACAGCGCGACGGCGCCCTTTGTCGAAGGGCCCTGGACGGTGGTTGCGAGCATGCCCCTGGCGGAGATCCGCGAGGTAACCTGGAGCGTGGGGCTGCGCCTTGCCGTCGGCAGCGTGCTGGCCATGCTCATGGCCGTGGCTGCCACGCTCTGGTTGCTCAGGCGTAAGCTGCGCCCGCTGGATGATCTGGTACGGCAAGCACAAGCGCTCGGAGCGGGTGACCTGAACGCACGGCTGAACGTGACCAGCCACGATGAAATCGGACAGTTGGCGCGCAGCTTCAACACGATGGGTGAAGCCCTCTCGAACATGGTCGAGCACATCCGCAGTGCCTCCGAACAGGTCAGTACCCGCGCCCGCTCGCTGTCAGGCTTGTCGTCTGGCGCCTGTGTGGGCATGGACCAGCAATCGGGCGAAATCACCAGCATGGCGGGCGCGGTGGAAGAATTCAGCGCCACGTCCATGAACATCGCCGACAACATGGCTGGTACCGAGCGCATGGCCCGCGACAATGCGCAGCAGACCCGCGTGGGTCGCGGCGCCATGGAAGAAGCATCGCACTCGCTCAAGCAGATTGCCGATGCCCTGGGTGACACAGCCACGGTCGTGAACAGCCTGGGTGCACGTTCGCAAGAGATCGGCAGCATCATAAGTGTCATCACCGCCATCGCTGAGCAGACCAATCTGTTGGCTTTGAATGCTGCCATCGAAGCGGCCCGTGCCGGTGAGCAGGGGCGTGGCTTTGCAGTGGTGGCTGACGAGGTGCGTGGGCTGGCAGCGCGAACCCGACAGGCCACCGATGAGATATCCGGCATGATCACCAGCATCCAGCAGCAGACCGGGCATGCCATCACCACGCTGGAGCAGAGTAACCAGCTGATGCAGGACGGCCTGGAGCGCAATGGCAAGGTCGCGCAGGCACTTGCCCGCATCGACGAACAAAGCCGTGCGGCGGGTGAGCAGTTTGCCGTGATCAGTATGGCGACCCAGGAGCAGAGCAGCACAGCGACCGTGCTGAGCCGCAATTTGCAGAGCATCGCCCAGGCCAACGGTGAGCAGCGCGAGGTGGCCAACGAGCTGGCATTAACAGCGCGGGAGCTGGAAGGGGTGGCAGCGCAGTTGCGTCAGGAAGTGGACCGGTTCCGCTGACACGGTGGGGCACCCAAGTGCCCCTTCAACGTGTCGCTTTACAGCGATACCAGGTTCAGTGCCTGCGCGCACGCCTGCAGCGAGCGGCGCTCGCTTTGCGCATAGAGCGCCAGTTCATCCTGCACCTGCAGCCCCAGCGCCGCTTCGAAGGCCGCGCGGTTGGCGTTGCTGCCGTACTCGGCCCGGGCATCGTCGCCCAGGTTGGACTGGAAGATCCCTGCGGCGCTTACCGGCAAGAAATCTTCGTACACCAGTGCCTCGAAATGCACGTGGTCTGCGTCGATTAGCCCCTGCAGGGTAGTTGGCCTGCCTTGTTCACCGCGCGCGGCCAAGCCTTTCTCGGTCGCGAAGTAGCGAAAATACGCCAGGCCTTGCTCACGCATCTGCACCAGGTCGTCCGGGAAGGCGGCGAAGGCGTCTGTGAGCATCGCCATGTACTGTGCGGCATTGGCTTCGGCGGGTGCACCACCCAATGCAAGGCGAGTCCTGTCGAGCAGCTTGTCATAGAGCTGGCGCCCCTTCGGCGTCAGCGCCGCGCCACGTTGCTCGATTTCCCCAAAGCGCGCGGTGTGGCTGCCTTCGCTACCGTGCTGACCGCAGAACACGACCTTTTCCTGCAAGGCCTTGAAGCTGGTCTGGCGCAGTAGAATGGGGTGGCGGCGGGGAGGGGGGCCTTCGACCACGGCCTTGGGCGTGATGCCCTTGGCCGGCATGCCGAGCTGGATGGCATCAATATCCAGGGTGCGCGGAGTGAGGTGATTGATGTGCGGGCCCTTGAACGCGACAACATCGGCAAGCAGGCGGTGCTGGTCGTGCAGCTGCTGGTACTGCTCGGCGGTGACGGTAGCGTCGCGGTGCCAGCGGAAGGTGTGCAGGGCTTCCTGTACGAAAGTCTGGGCATCTGCGGTATTCAAGCCGCCATCGCGTTCGCGCTGCTCGATCAGATGGAGTACGCGAGGGGTGAAGATCTGGCGTTTGGCCAGGATATCCTTGGCCATTTCCCGCAACTGCAGGTTGTCGATCAGCTCCAAGCGCAACAGCGAGGTGAAGACACGGAACGGGCTGACGTGCAGCGACTGCTCATGCACGGCACGGAACGCGGTGGAGTGCACCGGGACCCCAGCACTGCTGAGGTCGTAGTAGCCCACTGGCTGCATGCCCATGACCGCAAAAAGTCGCGCGATGGTCGCCAGCTCCTGGGCCGTACCCACGCGGATAGCACCATGGCGCTCATGGCCCAGCCGCTCGAGTTCCCCTGTCCAGCGCAGCGCCTGCGCCACTTCTGGTTGCTCGGCCATCACCTGCTGGTTGATTTCGCTCACCAGCGCCAGCAGCGTGCCGTACAACGGCACTTCCTGTTTGTACATGAGCGACATGGCGGCAGAAAACTGCGCACGGATGCTGTCGGGGCTGACGAAATCATGGGCGGGCATCGCTGGATTCCTGGTTAATGGCTGACCCTTACATGAAAGCGGGGAATGCACTCGGGCCACAAGCGAAAAAAAGTAAGCGAGTCATTCCTTTTTTGATCGACATAGGCGGACGTAGGGTGCTCCCCCTGCCGAGGTCTCATGCCTGTAATTGCTCACCGATCCAATCCACCAGCGCCCGCACCTTGGGCACTTCCGCGGCATGTTCGGCATACGCCAGGTAGTGCGCGCCGGCACTGCGCATTGCATGATTCCAGGGCACGACCAGGCTGCCCTCGGCCAGCTCCTTCGCCACCAGGTAACGCGGCACCAGCGCCACCCCGCAACCGGCCTGGGCAGCGCTCAGGGCCATGTAGAACGTGTCGAAGCGCGGGCCGTGGTACGCGCTGACGCTTTGCAGGCCCTGCTCCAGGAACCATTCGTGCCAGGCTTCTGGCCGTGAAGTGCTTTGCAGCAACACCAGGTCGGTCAATGCCTCGGCACTCGGCAGGTCACGGCCTGCCAGCAGCTCTGGCGAGCACACCGGCACGACTTCTTCACCAAACAGCTCGATGCAGCTGGCCCCCGGCCAGGTGCCCTGGCCGTAAAAGAACACGACGTCAGCCGAGCCCTGCAACAGTGAAAAGGGCTCCATTTCGTTGCGGATGTCCAAGTGAATGTTGCTGTGCCGCCGGCCGAAGCCCTTGAGGTGGGGGATCAGCCAGCGCACGCCGAAGCTTGGCTGCGTCGCGACCTTCAGGATCTCGGTCTGCTCCCCGTACGTCAGCACGTAGCGGCTGGACATATCGACCTGCGTGAGGATCTTGTTCACCTCGGCCAGATAGAGGCTGCCGGCTGGCGTGAGCTGTAAACGTCGGCGAATGCGCAGGAAAAGGTGGTGACGCAACAGGTCTTCGAGCTGCGCCACCTGCTTGCTGACCGCACTTTGGGTCAAATGCAGCTCTTCGGCGGCTCGGGTGAAGCTCAAGTGGCGGGCTGCAGCTTCAAAGCACTGCAGGGCGGTCATGGACGGCACCAGACGTTTTGACATAGCGTTCTCACGGGCTCGAATCATTACCTGACGGAATGATATGCGGAATAAAGGTCGTTTGTTGCGCTTAACTGATCGGATTAATACTGATCCACATCATATCCAACCTGTCTACCCATGTAGGAGAACACCAATGGTTGCTGGATTGCTCGAGCGCCTGGGCGTTGCTGCCCAGGCTTACACCCAAGGCGATTACGCTGTACACACGCCAATCGACGGCAGCCAGATCGCTTCGGTGACGCTGCTCGGTCAAGCCGAGACCATCGCGCGTATCGAGCAGGCCCAGCAGGCATTCGAGGCGTGGCGCAGCGTGCCTGCCCCACGTCGGGGTGAGCTGGTGCGCCTGTTCGGCGAAGTGTTGCGCGAGCACAAGGCAGACCTGGGTGAACTGGTTTCGATCGAAGCAGGCAAGATCACCCAGGAAGGCCTGGGCGAAGTGCAGGAAATGATCGACATCTGCGACTTTGCAGTGGGGCTGTCACGTCAGTTGTACGGCCTGACCATCGCTTCCGAGCGCCCTGGCCACCACATGCGCGAAAGCTGGCACCCGCTGGGTGTGGTCGGTGTGATCAGCGCGTTCAACTTCCCGGTGGCGGTCTGGTCCTGGAACACCGCCCTGGCTCTGGTGGCCGGCAATTCGGTGGTGTGGAAGCCCTCCGAGAAAACGCCATTGACCGCCCTGGCGTGCCAGGCGTTGTTCGACAAGGCGTTGAAAGCCTTCGGTGATGCGCCGGCAGGTCTTGCGCAGCTGGTCATCGGCGGCCGTGAAGCAGGCGAAGCCCTGGTCGATGACCCCCGCGTGGCCCTGGTGAGTGCCACCGGCAGCACGCGCATGGGCCGTGAAGTCGGGCCGCGTGTAGCGGCACGCTTTGGCCGCAGCATCCTGGAACTTGGCGGCAACAATGCAATGATCCTGGCACCTAGCGCCGACCTGGACCTGGCCGTGCGGGGCATTCTCTTCTCGGCAGTCGGCACTGCCGGGCAGCGCTGTACCACGCTGCGCCGCCTCATCGTGCACCGTTCGATCAAGGATGAAGTACTGGCTCGGGTCAAAGCCGCCTACGGCAAGGTGCGCATTGGCGACCCGCGCAAGGACAACCTGGTTGGGCCCCTGATCGACAAGGCCTCGTTCGATGCCATGCAAGGCGCCCTGGCCAAGGCTCGCGACGAAGGCGGCCAAGTGTTCGGGGGTGAGCGCCAGTTGGCCGACCATTATCCCAATGCCTATTACGTATCGCCTGCCATTGCCGAAATGCCTGGGCAAAGCGAGGTGGTGCGCCATGAAACGTTCGCGCCGATTCTCTATGTGCTGGCCTACGATGACTTTGACGAAGCCTTGCGCCTGAACAACGAGGTCCCCCAGGGCTTGTCGTCCTGCATCTTCACCACCGACCTGCGCGAGGCTGAGCGTTTCCAGAGCGCGGCTGGCAGTGATTGCGGTATCGCCAACGTCAACATTGGTACCAGCGGTGCTGAAATCGGCGGGGCGTTCGGGGGTGAGAAGGAGACCGGTGGTGGCCGTGAGTCCGGTTCCGATGCCTGGAAAGGCTACATGCGCCGTCAGACCAATACCGTGAACTACTCCCGTGAGTTGCCACTGGCGCAGGGCATCGTGTTCGACTGACTAGCGTGATTGTGTAGAACCAGGGGCACGGCCCTTGGTGGGCGACCAAGCCCGCCTCCATCAGGATCGGTGCGTATGCCTCGATGCCTGGGGACGCGGGCTTGGCTGCGAAAGGCCGCACGGCGGTCTCGAACAAGAATAAATTGCGGGAGCCGGGCCATGTCCGAATTGCGTCAAGAATGCTTGTGGGAATGCGTCACCGTGCCAAGCGTGACCGTCCAGGCCCTGGCGGGGGAACACCACGCCGATGTCTGCGTGATCGGCGGCGGCATTACCGGGTTGTCAGCGGCCATTCACCTGCTCGAGCAGGGTAAGTCGGTGATCGTGCTGGAGGCCTGGAAGGTGGGCCACGGCGGCTCTGGCCGCAACGTCGGGCTGGTCAATGCCGGTACCTGGATTCGCCCGGACGACGTTGAAGCCACCCTGGGCCAGAAGCAAGGCAGCCGGTTGAACACGGTGCTGGGTCAGGCCCCGGCCGATGTGTTCGCCATGATCGAACGCCTGGGCATCGACTGTCAGGCACGGCACCAGGGCACCCTGCACATGGCACATAACGCCACCGGCATCGCCGACCTGCAGGCCCGCCACGAGCAGTGGCGACGGCGCGGTGCCGATGTCGAGCTGCTGACCGGCGCACAGTGCCAGGAATATTGCGGTACCGACAAGATCGCCGCCGCCTTGCTCGACCGCCGTGCCGGCACCATCAACCCGATGGGCTACACCCAGGGCCTGGCAGCTGCCGTGGTGCGCCTGGGCGGCAAGCTGTTCCAACAGTCCGCAGTTCAGGGCCTGACGCGCGAGGGTGACGGCTGGCGTGTGCAGACCGCACGCGGTTCGGTTCGCGCCGAGAAGGTGGTGATCTCCACGGGCGCCTACACCGAAGGGGACTGGAGCAACCTGCAAAAGCAGTTCTTCAAGGGCTACTACTACCAGGTTGCCTCCAAGCCATTGCAGGGCGCGCAGGCCGACAAGATACTCCCTCACGGCCAAGGCTCCTGGGATACCCGCACCGTGCTCAGCAGTATTCGCCGCGATGACCAGGGCCGTTTGCTGCTCGGCAGCCTGGGCCGGGTCGACAACAAGCCCGCGTGGTTCGTGCGCAGTTGGGCCGACCGTATCCAGCGTCACTACTATCCTGCGCTTGGCAAGGTCGAATGGGACATGCACTGGACCGGCTGCATCGACTTTACGCCCGACCACCTGATGCGTCTGTTCGAACCCGCCCCTGGGTTGGTGGCGGTCACCGGCTACAACGGGCGTGGTAATACCACCGGCACCGTCATTGGCCGGGCGTTCGCCGAGTTTCTGTCAAAAGGGGAAGCAGCCAGCCTGCCGATACCGTTCTCGACCATGAAAGGCGTGAGCGCGACCTCACTGCGCACGGCGTTCTATGAGTCCGGATTCTCGCTGTATCACGCCGGCCAGTGCCTGCGCGTGGTGCTGTGAGGCAACGCCCCACACCGGCAGGTGACGCGTCATTTGTGCAGCCAGCTCAGGAAACCGCCTTTCCTGATGGAAACAGGCTTGTGCAAGAGTAGCGATTCGCGACCCTGACGCCGGACGCGTTGCAGTTTGCTCAAGGCGGTCTGCACATCGCCATGTTGCTGCAGATACGCTTTGACCCGTTGCTTGTCGATGCGATACAGCAGGCAACTGGTCAAGGTTCTGAACTCCACCGGCGAGTCGTCTTCATCAACGAGCCCGTCGATGCCCAGTACTTCACCTGGGCCCATGCGTCCGGCCTCCAGGCGCTTGCCATCCTCCAGCACCGCCGCCGATACGACACCTCGCCCTATGATCAGCACGTGCTCGGACTGCTTGCCCACCTCCAGAATCGTCGTATCAGCCAGGTACTCGACGGCGGTCATGTGCTGGCTCAGTGTGTCACGCTCTTCATCACTCAGGGCGCGGAACACCCGTACCTCGTCCAGCACCTCCCGTTGACGACTGCGCGGCGGCATCGTCAGGTCCTGGTTCCAGAGCACCCCGTTCGCTTCCAGGTGCCGGTGGGCCAGGTCGAACAACTGGTTGCGCGTAGCGTTCTTGCCACTCATGTCGGCGATGAAACCGCTGGCTTCGTATTCCACCGAATCGAGCGTCGAGGTTTTCACGGCTACCTTGGGGGCGGGTGTGGAAAGGATCGCACGGGTACCGCGCAGCGCCTTTTCCAGCGCATCGAACACCTTGCCAGGGCGCACGCTGGCAGGCACGACCACGCTGATCGACACCCCATGCACATCAGCCGGACGGCTATGGTTGAGTAAGCGGGCCTTGGCAGCCACGGAGTTCGGGATGACCGCCAGGCTGCCGCTGCTGGTGAGCAGGCGGGTAGCGCGCCAGTCGATGTCCAGCACCTTGCCCTCCGTGCCATCGATGGAAATGGCGTCACCAATCTGATAGGGCCGCGTGGTGTTGAGCACGATGCCGCTGAACACGTCCGCCAGGGTGCTCTGCAAGGCCAGGCCGATGACGATGGCCATCACCCCCGATGTGGCCAGCAGCCCCTTGACGGGCAATTGCAGTACATAGCCGGCCGCCGCCACCACGGCAGCGATGAAGATCAATGCGCCGAGCACATCCTGCAGCAAGCGTCCACCGTGGCTGCCGCGCGCCACCAACAACAGGCCGAAAACCACCGTGACGGTGCGCGCGCCAAACAGCCACCAGGCGATGGCAAGCACGGTGGCCAGCAAGTTGCGGGCAACGTCGTCGACCCAAGGCGCGGGCTGCAGCGGGCTCATACCCGCAGCCACCAGCACCAGGCTGAAAAGCAGGAACAGGGTCAGCCGCGTGGCTATTCGCCAGGCATGGCGCTGGGCCGGAATCAGGTGCCAGACGATCAGGTCAAGCAGCAACAGGGTGGTACCGAGCAGCAGTGGGGACGACTGGATGAACGCCAGCATGGTGGTCTCGGGGCAGGGATGGGCTGCGGGTAGTAATAGAGCAGGTTCATGCAGGAGGCAATGGGCACGGCGCTGCAGTTAATGGCGCTGAACCATCGTTCACAAAATAGAACGCTAAAGCCAAAAATCACTATCTACCGCCTAAAACTGGATGGTTTTAATCTTCTCCCATCAACGCGAAACACCCCACCTACTGCAAATCACGACTACTGGAGCAACCGCCATGACTCAATTCAAATACAACCGCCTGAACAAAGACGACGCTGCCGTTCTGCTGGTCGATCACCAGGCTGGGCTGCTGTCGCTGGTGCGCGATATCGAGCCCGACACCTTCAAGAACAATGTGCTGGCCCTGGCGGACCTGGCCAAGTTCTTCAACCTGCCGACCATCCTGACCACCAGCTTCGAGCAAGGCCCCAACGGCCCACTGATGCCAGAGCTCAAGGCCCTGTTCCCGGACGCGCCTTACATCGCACGTCCTGGCCAGATCAACGCCTGGGACAACGAAGACTTCGTCAAGGCGGTGAAGGCCACTGGCAAGAAGCAACTGATCATCGCAGGTGTGGTCACCGAAGTGTGCGTGGCCTTCCCGGCCCTGGCCGCCCTGGAAGAGGCGTTCGAGGTGTTCGTGGTGACCGACGCGTCCGGCACTTTCAATGCCATGACCCGCGATGCCGCCCACGACCGCATGAGCCGTGCTGGCGCCCAGCTGATGACCTGGTTCGGCGTAGCCTGCGAACTGCACCGCGACTGGCGCAACGACGTCGAGGGCTTGGCCGCGCTGTGCTCCAACCATATCCCTGACTACCGCAACCTGATGACCAGCTACAACGCCTTCAACGCCAGCAAGTAACCCCACCGCCGCGGGCACCCCGGCCGGTGCCCGCAGGGCCGCACACCTCGATAACGTTCAGCCCGTCCCCTGTTGCCCAGCGGATGCGGGCAGGCTCAGCCCAAGGAATGCAGATGAACACCGCCGCCCAAGACAACCGCAATGTGGTTACCCTGGTGATCCAGCACAAGGTCCGCGCCGCGTCACTGAACGACTACGAAGTGTGGCTCAAGCACGCGGTAGGCACCGCCCGCCGCCAGGCGGGGCACCTGGACGTCAATGTCATTCGACCCGACCAGGGCGGTCTACACTTCACCACCGTGGTCCGGTTCGCCAATACCGACTTGTTGCAGGCGTGGGTCAATTCGGCAGAACGCCAGGCGATGATCCGGGACGTGCTGCCGCTGCTCGACGGTGGCGACAGCCCTCAGGTCCATGAGGACCCGGAATTCTGGTTCACCCCACCCGGCACCGGCGCCGTACCACCGCCGCGTTGGAAACAGGCAGTGCTGACGTACCTGGTGATCTGCCCGATGACGTTCCTGGTCCCGCACCTGCTGGTTCCGCTCTTCGAACGTTTTCCACAGCTCGCTGGGCCGGTCAGAGGCACCCTGATCGGTAACCTGTTCGTCATCCTGCCTGTGGTGTTCTACATCATGCCCTGGGTCACCCGCCGTTGCGCCCAATGGCTGCGCGGCTGAACAAGCCCTTTTCCACATACCGCTAGGAGATACCGATATGAGCACGTTCCAAACGCGTGATGGCACCTCGATCTATTTCAAGGACTGGGGTACTGGCAAGCCGGTGCTGTTCAGCCATGGCTGGCCGCTGGATGCCGACATGTGGGACACGCAGATGGAGTACCTGGCCAGCCGCGGCTACCGGGCCATCGCCTTCGACCGCCGTGGCTTTGGTCGGTCGAGCCAGCCGTGGACCGGCTACGACTATGACACCTTCGCCGATGACATCGCGCAACTGATCGAGCACCTGGACCTGCATGAGGTCACCCTGGTGGGCTTTTCGATGGGAGGCGGTGATGTCAGCCGCTATATCGGTCGCCACGGTACCGGGCGGGTGGCCGGTCTGGTGCTGCTGGGAGCTGTGACGCCTGTGTTCGGCAAGCGCCCAGATAATCCGGACGGGGTGGATCTGTCGGTGTTCGAAGGGATCGAGGCCGGGTTGCGGGCCGACCGCGCTCAGTTCATCGCCGACTTCGCTGCCCCGTTTTACGGGCTTAACCAGGGCCAGCAGGTGTCCCCGGGCGTACAAACGCAGACCTTGAACATCGCGCTGCTGGCCTCGCTCAAGGCGACGTTGGACTGCGTGACGGCATTCTCGCAAACCGATTTCCGTCAGGACCTGACCCAGGTCGACGTGCCGACCTTGGTGATTCACGGCGATGCCGACCAGGTCGTGCCCTTCGAGACCACCGGCAAGCGCGCGGCGCAGCTGATCGCCGGCGCCGAGCTGAAAGTGTATGCCGGTGCGCCGCATGGGTTTGCAGTAACCCATGCGCAACAACTGAACGAAGACCTGCTGGCGTTTCTCCAGCGTTGAGCCAGACGGGGAGGCGGCGTCGCAACGACGCCGCTGCGCCTGACGTATGAATTTGCTACCCATTCCAAGGAGGCCCCATGGGCGCTGATCTGATTCTGTTCAACGGCAAGCTGCACACCGTCGACCGCGAGAACCCCAACGCCACCGCCGTAGCCATTAAGGACGGTCGTTTCATCGCTGTGGGCAGCGATGCCGAGGCCATGGCCCACAAAGCAACGGCCACCCAGCTTGTTGACCTGCGCCAGCGCACCGTCATTCCCGGGCTCAACGACTCGCACCTGCACCTGATCCGCGGGGGCCTCAACTACAACTTGGAGCTGCGTTGGGAAGGGGTTCCGTCGGTGGCCGATGCCCTGCGCATGCTCAAGGACCAAGCCGCACGTACGCCGACCCCGCAATGGGTCAGGGTGGTGGGTGGCTGGAACGAGTTCCAGTTCGCCGAAAAACGCATGCCCACCCTTGAGGAAATCAACCAGGCTGCGCCTGATACCCCGGTGTTCCTGCTGCACCTGTACGACCGGGCATTACTCAATCGTGCAGCGCTCAAGGCTGTGGGCTATGACAAGACCACGCCCAATCCACCTGGGGGGGAAATCCAGCGTGACAAATTCGGCAACCCGACGGGCATGCTGATCGCGCGGCCAAATGCCATGATTCTCTACGCCACGCTGGCAAAAGGCCCCAAGCTGCCTCTCGAATACCAGGTCAACTCGACACGCCAGTTCATGCGCGAACTGAATCGATTGGGGCTGACCAGTGCCATCGATGCCGGTGGCGGCTACCAGAATTTCCCGGACGATTATTCGGTGATCCAGGAGCTGGCCGACAACGGTCAGCTGACGGTGCGCATCGCCTACAACTTGTTCACCCAGAAGCCCAAGGAAGAGCTGGACGATTTCCGCAAATGGACGGCCAGCGTCAAGTTGCACAGCGGCACCGATTTCCTGCGTCACAACGGTGCAGGCGAAATGCTGGTGTTCTCGGCTGCCGACTTCGAAGACTTCCTGGAACCGCGCCCGGACCTGCCGCAGACCATGGAGCAGGAACTGGAGCCGGTGGTGCGACACCTGGTCGAGCAACGCTGGCCGTTCCGCCTGCATGCGACCTATGACGAGTCGATCACGCGCATGCTCGATGTGTTCGAGAAGGTCAACCGCGACGTACCGTTCAATGGCTTGCCGTGGTTCTTCGACCATGCCGAAACCATCACGCCCCGCAACATCGAGCGGGTACGCGCCTTGGGTGGCGGCATTGCCATTCAGGACCGCATGGCCTTCCAGGGCGAGTATTTCGTCGACCGCTATGGCGCCCAAGCGGCGCAGCAGACGCCGCCGATCAAGCGCATGCTGGAGATGGGTGTGCCAGTAGGGGCGGGTACCGATGCGACCCGCGTGTCCAGCTACAACCCGTGGACTTCGCTGTACTGGCTGGTCAGCGGCAAGACCGTTGGCGGCATGGCGCTGTATCCCGAAGGACTGAGCCGGGACACGGCCTTGCAGCTGTTCACCCAGGGCAGTGCCTGGTTCTCCAGTGAGCAGGGCAAGAAGGGGCAGATCAAGGTCGGTCAGCTCGCCGACCTGGCGGCGCTGTCGCTGGATTTCTTCTCGGTGGAGGAAGAGGCGATCAAGGGTATCGAGTCGGTGCTCACCGTGGTGGACGGCAAGGTCGTGTACGGCGCCGCCGAGTTCGACACGTTAGGGCCACCCCAGGTGCCGGTGTTGCCTGAGTGGTCACCGGTCGCCAAGGTGCCTGGCCACTGGCGCGTGGGCACCCCCTCGCTGGTCGGCATGGCACACCAATGCTCGGGCCCGTGCGGTGTCCACGCCCACAGCCATGAAAAGGCCCGGCATTCCAGCGTGCCGGTCAATGACTTCCAGGGGTTCTGGGGCGCGCTGGGTTGCTCGTGCTTTGCGTTCTAGGCCCGATTCTGAGGGCTGTGCAGCAGCCCCAGCATTTCAGATACAACGCGCAAGGTTTTGAACGGCTTAGCGTCCCATGGCGACATTCCGATAGACAGGTTGGGGGCCAAAGCACCCGGTTACCCGCAGCCGTTCACTGTCTTGTAACTGAAGCGGCGGGACAATGTCGGGCGCCCGCCATGAACCTTACCGGTTCGAACCTCAAGCCATGTCGCAAAGCGCAAATTCGTCCGCCAGGTGATCGATCAATGCACGCACCGAGGGCAGCAAGCCGCGTCGTGAGGGAAAGATCGCATGCACGATGCCACTGCGCGGGTACCAGCCTGGCAGCAATTCCACCAGGCGGCCCGCTGCCAGGTCGTCACGCACAGCCACGCGTGGCAAGTGCGCAATGCCGATACCCGCAACCACGAAATGGCGCAGGGCAAACAGGTCGTCGGTGACCATGCGCGGCGTGTGCGGTATGACGATGCTCTGGTTGTTGTCACCGCCCTGGGACAGCTCCCAGTGATACTCCCGCTGGGCGCTGCCCCAATGCAGGCTGGGCAGCGCGCCCAGCAACTGAGGATCGAAATCGTCTGGCAATTGCGCCAGGTAGCGAGGATGGCCCACCAGACACTGGGTGCTGTCGCTCAGCACCTTCATCACCATGTCCGTGTTTTCCAGCGGCGGAAAACGAACACGCAGGGCGATGTCGAAGCCTTCATGCAAGAGATCGACGCGCCGGTTGGTGCTTTCGATGAACAGCTCCACCTGCGGGTACTTGAGCATGTAGCGCGTCAACATCGGCCCGACCCAGGCGTTGAGCAGGGTGGTCGGGCAACTGATACGCACCAGCCCTCGGGGCTCGCTGCGGTTGCGCTCGATGATCTCGGCGGCACCCTCGGCTTCGACGCGCATGGCAAGGCAACGGTTGTAATAGGCCTGGCCGATCTCGGTCAGTGCGAAGTGGCGGCTGGTGCGCTGCAGCAAGCGCACGCCCAGACGCTCTTCGAGGTCGGCAATGCGTCGGCTGAGTTTCGACTTGGGCATGTTCAGCGCCCGACCCGCCGGGGCGAAGCCACCGTGCTCGACCACTTGGGTGAAGTAGTAGAGTGAGTTGAGGTCTTCCAAGAATGCGTCTCCACAGAACCCGCCAAGGGCGGCCTGCGCAGTTTAACGTTCCTGGCGGCTGGATGGTGGATCTGGCGCTTGGGGCGCGGAGCGCGCTCGGGCCCGCCCCGGCCCGAGCGCCCGTGCTGGTTCAGTTCTGGACGCTTTGCACCGAGCCGCCATCGACCCGCAGGTTGCTGCCATTGATGAACGAAGCCCGCTCCGAAACCAGCAGCGCGATCGCGGCCGCGACCTCTTCAGGCTTGCCTCGACGCTTCTGCACGATGCCGGGCCGTTCCTCTTCGAGGAAGCTTTCGATAGCCTCCTCGAAGCTCACGCCTTTCTCTTCGGCGCGCTGTTTCATCATGCCATCGGTCATGTTGGTTTCGATGAAGGCCGGCGACACCGTGTTGCACAGCACCCCATGCGCCGCCTCTTTGTAGGACAGGTTCTTGATGAACGCAGCCAGTGCGGCCTTGGCGACGTTGTACACAGCCTCTTCCCAGTAAGGCTGCACGGCATTCTCGGAGGTGATGCACACCAACCGTCCCCAACCTCGCTTGCGCATCGCCGGAAGGGTGGCCCGCGCCACCCGCACGGCGGTGAAGAAGTCGGTATCCCAGGCTTCCTGGTAGTCCTCGTCCTTCATTTCCAGCGGGTCACCCTTGGCGCCCGTTACCCCCGTGGTATGCACCACGATGTCCACCTGGCCAAAACGCTCTTCGGCTTGCCGGACCAAGTTGTTCACCTCGTCCTGGCGGGTCATGTCCGCCGCTATGAGCAAGGGCGCGCCACCCAACGCCTTGACGGCATCTTCGAGCTTACCTTGGTCGATATCCGTCAACACCAGCTTCACACCTTCCTCGGCCAGTAGGCGAGCGGTGGCCAGGCCAATACCGCCAGCTGCGCCGCTGATCAGGGCCACACGGTTTTTCAAACCTAAATCCATCAACGATCTCCCAGGGAAAGTTCAGCAGCGATAGGTCTTGCGAAATCAAGCATCGGCTCGGCCAATGCCTGAGGGGTCTGGTAAGGCATCAGGTGCCCCGCACCAGGCAGGGTAAGCACAGTGCTGTAAGGGAAGTGCGACAAGGTCGTCCGTTGCTGCTCTTGGGCGTCGGGCACCTGCTGGTCATCGGCGCCGCAGATCAGCAGGGCCGGATAGGGCAGCAGGCCGATGCGATCGCTCCAGTCCTCGCGGCTGCCATGGTCGACCCAGGCCCGCCAGGCGTCGAGGTTGACGGCCTGGGCGTCGGCGATGGCGACTTCGCGCAGGGCATCGGGCAGCCTGTGGTAGCTCGAGTCGTCGACGAAGGCTTCGGCCTGCTCCCGGCTGGCGGTGTAGGCCCGTTGCTGGTCGCGGTCTTCATCGCTCATCGGCTGGGGGCCAGAGGGTGATGGGGCGACCAGGATCAGGCCCTGAAGGTAGTCCGGGCGGCGAGCGGCCAGCACGACCGCGACTTTTCCGGTCATCGAGTGGCCAACAAGGATGCAGTGCTTGAGCCCAAGCTCCCGGATGCTCGCATCGACCTGGTCGGCCATTTCGTCGACCGTATAGCCGGTGACGTCATTGGCGTCGCCGTATCCGGGTGTGTTCAGGGCGATGCAGGCATGCGTACGGTCCAGGTAAGGGAGGGTGGCGGACCATGTTCGGTGCGAGCCGCCCAGAAAATGCATCAACACGAAGGTAACGGGACCGCGGCCTTGCTGGCTGTATGGGAGCATCGAGCACCTGAAGTCGTTCGCTTTATAGATGGAAAGCGAAGCGGCTGGGGAAGTTCATTCAGGCGCTGCGAGCGCTGGGCAGCATTGTTTCTGCGGGGTGGGCATCCAGGTATCCTTTCAACCACCCCCAGGACGGTACTGCAGGGCCTCGGCCAGATGCGCCCGGCCAATCGCCGTGCATCCCTCAAGGTCTGCCAGTGTCCTGGCGACCTTGAGCAATCGGTGTGCTGCTCGCAGCGACAGCGTCAGCCGTTCACAGGCGCCTTCCAGCCAAGCCTGATCAGGTGCTGCCAAGCTACAGTGCTGGCGCAGCCCGTCCAGGTCGAGGAATGCATTGGCGCACCCTTGTCGACGCTGTTGCACGTCCCGGGCGTGCGCGACCTGGAGGGCGACGTCGGCACTGCTTTGCCCGCAGGGCCGATTGTTGAGTGTGGTGCTCTCGCGCGCCACGGTCAGGTGCAAGTCGATACGGTCCAGCAGCGGGCCTGACAGTTTATTGCGATAACGGGAGATTTGTTCGGTGCTGCAACGGCATCGCCCTGTGGGGTCGCCCAGGTAGCCGCAGGGGCAGGGGTTCATGGCGGCGACTAACTGAAAGCGGGCAGGGAAGCGCACTTTATCCCGCGCTCTGGCGATCACGATCTCGCCAGATTCCAAGGGTTCACGCAGCACTTCAAGTACCCGGCGCTCGAATTCGGGCAACTCGTCCAGAAACAGCACCCCGTGGTGGGCCAAGGTGATTTCCCCGGGCTGCGGCCGGCTTCCGCCACCCACCAGCGCAGGCCCGGAGGCGGAATGGTGAGGATGGCGAAACGGTCGCTGTGGCCAGCTGCTCAGCGGGGTGTGGCCGCTGACCGACTGGATGGCGGCGACTTCCAGGGCTTCATGCTCATCCAGCGGTGGCAGCAGGCCCGGCAGGCGGCTGGCCAACAAGGTTTTGCCAGTGCCCGGCGGCCCGGTGAAGAGCAGGTTGTGCGCCCCGGCAGCGGCCAGTAGCAGCGCGCGTTTGGCGGCCAGTTGCCCCTGCACCTCGCTCAGGTCGGGATAGGGGCGAGGGTCCAGGAGCAAGCCATTGGCGGCATAGGCAGGTAGCGGTACCTGCCCGTTCAGATGGGCCACCAGCTCCAATAGATGGCCGACGGCATACACCACCAAACCGCTGGCAAGGCTGGCTTCCTCGGCATTTTCACGGGGTACTACCAGCGCTCGGCCAGCTTCGCGTGCGGCGAGTGCTGCCGGCAAGACGCCCTGCACCGGCCGCAACGTGCCTGACAGCGCCAGCTCGCCCAGGCATTCGAGCTCGGTCAGGGCGGCAACGGGTACCTGGGCGTCGGCCGCCAGGATGCCCAGGGCGATGGCCAGGTCATAGCGGCCACCGTCCTTGGGCAGGTCGGCGGGTGCGAGGTTTTGCGTGATGCGCCGCGCTGGGTAATTCAGGCCACTGTTGACGATGGCACTGCGCACGCGGTCCTTGCTTTCCTTGACCGTGGTTTCGGGCAAGCCGACCAATGTGAGATGAGGCAAGCCATTGGCCAAGTGGGTTTCGACGCTGACGGCCGGGGCCTGCACGCCTACCTGGGCGCGGCTGTGGACAAGGGCTAAAGACATGGGCGCTCCATTCGCTGCCAAGACCGCTTCCTGCGGATGGACCAAGCATAGCGAGCCAGGACGGCGGTGGGGGTACCAGTGTGCTTCTGATCATTTCCACCTAAGTAGCGCCTGGAAATGGATCCAATAGCTTTGCGCAGCGGCCTTCTTTGGCTTAGTGTTGTTCAAGCAAACCACCGATGCCATGGGATGGCACCGCTTCGACCTTGAAATGGACTTGAGGTATTGCGCTGTGCAAACGCTCACCCACACCCGTGAGGTTATTCGCGAACTGGTTCAGACCAATGCGTTCGTCGAGCTCAACCGCTATTTCGATTCCCTGGAGGCCCGCTGGCACCAAGCCCCTCCGGGTGAGTTTCCAGCTTACCTCTCAGCTGTCGAGCGCCATCTGCTGTTCGACCCGGACCAGGGGGACAGGGCGCTGAGCCAGGTCCTTCGGGCCTGGATCGATGCCTGCCCCAGGGCCTATCACCCGCAGGTCGTCATGGGCTTCTATTGCCTCAACCGTGCCTGCCAGGTGGACCAGGGCGGCGCCCGCACACCGGCACGCTGGCTGGCGATAGAGCAAATGTGCGAAACCGCCACTGCCCATTTACTCAAAGCCCTGGCCCGTTCCGAGCGACCGGTTGCGGCCGCCATAGGCTTGCAGTTGCTCAGTGCCAGGTTCCGCGAGCCGGGCTGGCTGATGGAGCTGTTCAATGAGCAGCCTGCCCGCTTCAGGCCCAGTGCACGTGCGGATGTAGAGGTGCAGGAGGCTGCGGCGCCGTATTTGGTCAGGCATGGGGTGATGCCCTTGGCCGAGCTGCCTCGGATGTTGCCCGATGGGCTCGCGCCGCGCACCGAGCGCCAGGAACCGCAGGCCTATTGGCTGAGCCAGGCATTGGCCGCACGGCCGGGCTGCTTCGAGGCCATCAAGGCCCATGCGTTGTATCTGTTGCAGGACCAGCGTGGGCAAGTCGAGTCCGTCGAGCGGTTGGTCAACATGCCGTCCTGCCGTGGCTGGAGCGAGCCGTTGCGCAATGCGCTGCGATGGATGGCCGTCGAGGCACGCTTGAAGCTCCCCAGTACCGAGCGCCCAAGCGCCGTGGCCAAGTACCAGCAGTTGTTCGACGACTGGGCTGTGCGCCCATTGCGGCCCAGGGAGACTGCCGTAATGCTGGCATGGCGCGGTGCATTGCAGGCGAGCGTTTTACGCGATCACGACAAGGCACTGGCCGATTTTACCCAGAGCCTTGCATGCCCTGCCGACCTGGGCGGCATCCAGGCGCTGGGGCCGCCGCTTCGGCATTTGGTCATCACGGCTTTGACGAGCACGCCCGCGCGCGAACAGGCATTGCTCAATACCGCGATCCTTCGCCTGAGCGATGGCCGCTCTCACGCCGCTGCCTGTGCGCTGCGGGCCGTGGGTCATCACTTTGGCTTGTGGGGCCTGGCGCGCAGCGGCGATCAAGCCAAGCGCTGGCTGGCGATTGCGATCAAGCGCCAGCGGGCGGGCCAGGCGCCGGGCCTGAAAACCCTGGAACTGTCCCGCTTGCTCTGGTCCTACGGTCGGCATGAGGTCGCCTACTTTTTGCTTCAGGGCGGCGCCGAGCAAGCCCTGTCAGGTGCGGCGTTGAGCCTGTTCGAACTGCACCAGGGCGAGTGGAACGATACCCCTGGACGATACCTGGACCGTGAAGTGGCTGAGCAATGGTTGCTGCGCGCCGTTCAGACGGGCAGTCGCCAAGCCAAATACCGGTTGGCCTGCCTGCAGATGCAAGGGGGGACGAACTTTGGTGATCGAGACAAGGTGCTTGAGGTCAGGTGCCTGTTGATAGACGCCCTGGGCAATGCTCAGACCAATGCCTGCGCACGGTTGCACCTGGGCATATTGCTGCGCCAGTTTGGCCAGCCGCGTGAGCGAGCCGAGGCGGTCGCCTACTTGCTCAGCCTGGTGGAACACCCGGACAGCGCTATTGCGGCGCGTGCCAGTGCCGAGCTGGGGCTTGCCTGGATGCAGGGGCAAGGTACACGCAGGCAAAGCCGCTACGCAGCCATCGAGTG
Source organism: Pseudomonas sp. xss_4 (assembly GCF_043104125.1). Classification (NCBI taxonomy): domain Bacteria; kingdom Pseudomonadati; phylum Pseudomonadota; class Gammaproteobacteria; order Pseudomonadales; family Pseudomonadaceae; genus Pseudomonas; species Pseudomonas sp. xss_4. The sequence continues at coordinate 60,341 of NZ_JBICKJ010000064.1, read as the reverse complement.
GGTGACCCACGCGGCGAGTCTGCGACCTGGCGACACTGCCATCGAAGACATTCACGCCGAAGTCCTCAATTCGCATAACAGGGTACGCACCCTGTTCACGCAATACGGTGCTGCATTGTTCCGGGGCACCCTACGCCCCAGCGAACTGCCGCCCAAACCTGGCCTGGATCGACCGGCCCGCAGGCTTGAAGCGCGCTGAAACCTGATAAGAGGCTGATTCACTCAGCCTGGGCGTCAGCGTTTAGCTTCCAGGCGCGCTTCGAGTTCGGCGACTTGTTTTTCCAGCGCCTCCAGGCGAGTCCGGGTGCGTGCCAGCACCACCATCTGACTATCGAATTCCTCGCGGCTGACCACGTCGAGCTTGCTCAAAGCGCCCTGCATCAGGGCCTTGAACTGGCTTTCCAGCTCGGCCCGAGGCTGGGTGTTGTCGCTGCTGAACAGGCGCGAGGCCTGGTCGCTCAGGGCATCGAGAAGGGCTTTGGGCGCGAGCATGAAGGTGTCCACCGGTGTCGGGAAATGGCGGCCAGTGTACCACGCACCCCGATGCCTCCAATGACAAGGCGGCGTTGCACATTTTTCGCGCAACGGCAGTGTCGGCCTCGCACCGTATGAGTGCATAGGCTGGGTAGTGGCGATGGGCCAAAGCCGTGCAATGTGACCAAAGGTCTGATTTTGCTGGCTTTCACAAACCTGGCAAGGTTTCTGCAAAGTGCTAAGCGAGCCATGCACTGATGCAGTTCCTCGTGACCAGGCAGTGCGCATGCCGACGACGCGTTACAAAAGGCAACCGCTGCGCTTAGACTTGAGACGGGTTTGTTTTCCTGGGGCAAGTCCACCAAATCGGGAGAGAGTTTCATGAAGCTAGTCACAGCCATCATCAAGCCGTTCAAGCTGGACGACGTGCGCGAGTCACTGTCGGAAATCGGCGTGCAGGGCATCACCGTCACCGAAGTCAAAGGCTTCGGGCGTCAAAAGGGTCACACCGAACTGTATCGCGGTGCCGAATACGTGGTCGATTTCCTGCCCAAGGTGAAGATCGATGTTGCCATCGATGACAAAGACCTGGATCGGGTAATCGAGGCCATCACCAAGGCTGCCAACACCGGCAAGATCGGTGACGGCAAGATCTTCGTGGTGAATCTGGAGCAGGCGATCCGCATCCGTACCGGCGAGACCGATACCGACGCGATCTAAGCAGCAACACAAGCCTCACCAAACCCAACGCCCCAGGAGAAAACAATATGACTCTGCGTAAGATCGCAGGGCTAGGAGCCCTATTGTCCTTCGTCATGCCAGGGCTTGCCCTTGCAGAGGAGGCCGCGCCAGCACTCAACTCCGGCGACACCGCCTGGATGCTCACCGCCACGGCGCTCGTGCTGTTCATGACCATCCCAGGCCTGGCGCTGTTCTATGGCGGCATGGTGCGCTCGAAAAACGTGTTGTCGGTGATGATGCAGTGCTTCGCCATCACTGGCTTGATGAGCATTCTCTGGGTCGTCTACGGGTACAGCATGGCCTTCGATACCACCGGTATGGAGAAGGGCGTTCTCAACTTCAATTCCTTCGTCGGCGGCTTCTCCAAGGCATTTCTCAGCGGCGTGACGCCTGACAGCCTGACCTCGGCCACGGCGCTGTTCCCCGAAGCGGTGTTCATCACCTTCCAGATGACGTTCGCCATCATCACACCGGCCTTGATCGTGGGCGCCTTCGCCGAGCGCATGAAGTTTTCGGCCATGCTGGTGTTCATGGGCATCTGGTTCACCCTCGTCTATGCGCCGATCGCCCATATGGTGTGGAGCGGTGACGGTGCCCTGATGTGGGACTGGGGCGTGCTGGACTTCGCGGGTGGCACCGTCGTGCACATCAATGCCGGTATTGCAGGCCTGGTCTGCTGCCTGGTGCTGGGCAAGCGCAAAGGCTACCCGACCACACCCATGGCACCGCACAACCTGGGCTACACGCTGATGGGCGCGGCCATGCTGTGGATCGGCTGGTTCGGTTTCAACGCGGGTTCGGCGGCTGCGGCCAACGGCACTGCAGGCATGGCCATGCTGGTCACCCAGATCGCCACGGCTGCTGCGGCGTTGGGCTGGATGTTCGCCGAATGGATCGGTCACGGTAAGCCCAGTGCGCTGGGTATCGCATCGGGCGTGGTCGCGGGCCTGGTCGCCATTACGCCGGCAGCGGGCACGGTGGGGCCGATGGGCGCCCTGGTCATCGGCCTCGCATCGGGCGTGATCTGCTACTTCTGCGCCACCAGCCTCAAGCGCAAGCTCGGCTACGACGACTCCTTGGACGCATTTGGCGTACACGGCATCGGCGGTATTGTCGGCGCCATTCTGACCGGTGTGTTCGCAGCCCCGGCGCTGGGCGGCTTCGGCGCGGTCACCGATATCGGCATGCAGGTCTGGGTGCAGGCCAAGGGCGTGATTTTCACCGTGGCCTACACCGCCATCGTCACCTACATCATCCTCAAGGTCCTGGACCTGGTGATGGGGCTTCGGGTCAACGAAGAAGAAGAAGCCGTTGGTCTGGATCTGGCGCAGCACAACGAACGCGGCTACAACCTGTAACAACGAAGCTGCAGAAATATGCCCGGCTTGCCGGGCATTTTTTCGTCTTGTGGTTGGGGTTGGCCTGGGCAGGCGTCCGGGGCATGGGCTGGCATGTGGCTCACCTGCTGCCTTTTTTTGATCACTTGCCCAGTATTTTCAGGCGCGCAAACGGTTTATCCCGCCTGTTTGTGACACGGGTACAAAACTTACAAAAGTTGGGGCATTCATGGCGCTTTGCTTTTTCTGCGAGCGCGCTAGAATGCGCGCCGAAGGGTGTTGGATCATGCATTCATCACCCCTGCCAGCCTTTGCCAGGCTTGCTAAAAAAGCGCGTGGTCCAGCAGGGGTCACAGGTTTTGTGCGGCACTGCCACGTGCAGGCCCACCAGGGTACAGCCGTCCGTCAGATGTGTTGGCCCAAAGGCCGAGGTCGAACCCACGGCCAGTGGAATTTTCGCCAGGCGCTGCCGGTCTACGGCTGCACTGGTCTCTAACTAACCTGCTTTTGCACGTCATGAGGTAGAACATGAGCGACGACGATCTGGAAAATGATGACCTCGAGGTCGGTGATGAAGACGAGGCTGATGACGGCCTGGAAGCGGCTGCCGATGATGTTGCAGAAGACGCTGGCGACGACGACAGCAGTCCTGCACCCGCTGCCAAGGGCAAATCCAAGGCGGCTGTCTCGGTAGACGAGATGCCCAGCCTGGAAGCCAAGCAAAAGGAGCGCGATGCCCTGGCCAAGGCCATGGAAGAGTTCCTGTCGCGTGGTGGCAAGGTTCAGGAAGTCGAGGCCAATGTGGTCGCCGACCCACCCAAGAAGCCGGACAACAAATACGGCAGTCGCCCTATCTAAGCGATGCCCTCGAAAAACCCGCCGTCGCTGCGGGTTTTTTTATGCCTGGTTTGCGCGGCGAGGTGCTGTCGGCGAGGTCATTGCCAGCGAGCAAGCACCTCGTGCAGGTGCGACAGGCGCTGAATTTCGGCATCGGGCGCTTGTTCACCGACCCATGCCTTGGCCTGGGGGTTGAACCAGACAGCGCGCAGCCCGGCGCGCTGAGCACCGGCAATGTCATCGCGAGGATGATCGCCGACGTGCACCGCTTCGCTGGCAGGCACGCCGCTGCGCCGCAGGGCCTCTTCAAACGGGGCAGGGTCGGGCTTGCCGATACCCAGGTCCTCCGCGCACAAGGCGAAGCGGAAATAGTCGGCCAGCCCCAGCCGGCTGACATCGGCATTGCCATTGGTGATGACGCCCAGGGCGTAATGCTGGCTCAGCAATTCCAGCATCGGCTGGACTTCCGGGAAAATCTCGACCTTGTGCCTGGCCTGCAAGAACACCTCGAACCCCTGTTCGGCCAATTGTTGCGCCTGCGTCTGGCCGTAGCCGACATCTTCGAGGGCGCAGGTCAGCACGCGGCGGCGTAAGGCGCTTATGCGGTGCTTGAGCTCGGGTTCTGCCAGGACGATCCGTTCACGGATGGCGAACAGATGTTCGACAGGCACGTCGCCCAGCAACGGGGCATTGGCTTGAAGCCAGTCGCGCAGCACAACCTCGGCACTGGCAATGACCGGCGCTGTGTCCCACAGAGTATCGTCGAGGTCGAAGGTGATCAGCTTGATGTTCATCAGTCGGTGCCTTTGCTGCGTTTGGCCCTGGGATGGGCGCTGTCGTACACCGTTGCCAGGTGCTGGAAATCCAGGTGCGTATAGATTTGCGTCGTGCCGATGTCGGCGTGTCCGAGCATTTCCTGTACAGCGCGCAAGTCCTGGGACGATTCCAGCACGTGGCTGGCGAAGGAATGGCGAAGCATGTGCGGATGCAAATGCTGGCCCAGCTCGCGTTCTCCGGCCACCCTGACCCGCTGTTGCACGGCGCGTGGGCTGATGCGATTGCCTTGCCGAGTGATGAATACGGCGCGATCCCTGGGGTTGCCGGCGCCACGCACGCGGTACCACGCCTGCAGCGCCTCCCGCGCCTTGCGCCCTACCGGCAGCACGCGGGCTTTGCCGCCTTTGCCCAGCACCTGTACCAGGCCACCGGCCAGGTCGACATGGTCGAGATCAAGGTTGGTCAGCTCCGAAAGGCGCAGGCCTGAGGAGTAGAACAATTCGAGGATGGCTTGATCGCGCAGGGCAATGAAATCATCGTCCACGCCGCCATCGAGCAGTTGCAAGGCACGGTCGGTGTCGAGCACCTTGGGCAATCGACGCTCCCCCTTGGGGGCGCTCAGGCCATTGGCAGGATCGTGCTGGCAGATCTTTTCGCGGTTGAGGTAACGGTACAGCCCTCGCACCGCCGATAGCAGCCTGGACAGACTGCGCGAAGACTGGCCCTGGTGATGCTGGCGCGCGATCAACTGGCGCAGGTGCTGAATCTGCAAGGCTTGCCAGCCCCCGATAGCCTGCTCGCTGCAGTAGGCCATGACCTTCTCCAGGTCCCGACGGTAGCCCACAAGCGTGTGCTCGGAAACCTGGCGCTCATTGCGCAGGTGTGCGCAGTAAGCCTCCAGCTGGCGCTCCATCAGCGCACCGGGCGCAGGCTTTGGCTGACGCGGGGGACCACACGGCCCAGCACCTCGGCGATATAGCTCAGGAACAGCGTGCCGACACTGCTCTTGTAATGCTGCGGGTCGCGGCTACCAATGGCCAGCACACCATGCAGCCCCTGGTGCTCCAGGGTCGCCACTGCGCTGGAGCCTACGTCGCGGCGTTGCTCCTCACCGAACAAAAACGCCAGCTCATGATCACGCAGGCTGCCGCTGACGGTCTTGCCGCTACCGAGCAGCGGGCCGATCGCTTGCTGGGCTTCGGCGTTGCTGACCCAGCGCCCCACGGGCGCCACGTTGTCGCCAAACAGGATCAGGCTGACGAAAGGCACCTGGAACTCCTGACGCAGGCTGTCTTCGACGACCATCACCACGTCTTCCAACGTGGTGGCGTCGAGCAAGTCCAGGATCAGGCGTCTGGTCTTGTCGAACAACCGATCGTTGTCACGGGCCACGTCCATCAACTGCGAAAGGCGGTGGCGCATCTCGATGTTGCGGTCGCGCAGCAACTTGAGCTGGCGCTCGACCAGGGAAACACTGTCACCGCGCTGGTGTGGAATGTGCTGCTCGACCAGCAGCTCATCATGCTCGGTGAAGAAGGTCGGATGAGCACGCAGGTAAGCGACCACCGCTTGGGCATCGAGCTCAGCGGCCTGCTGGGGTATATCCTTGGGGTGATCGGTCATGACGGTTACTCGCTTAAAATCGAACCTGTCCTTCGTAGACGCGTACGGCTGGGCCGGTCATCACCACCGGCTTGCCTGGCCCGGCCCACTCGATATGCAAGCGCCCGCCCGGCAGGTCAAGGGAGACGGGCGAGTCCATCCAGCCCTGGCTGATGGCAGCCACGGCAGCTGCACAGGCCCCGGTACCACACGCCTGGGTTTCCCCAGCACCGCGCTCCCACACGCGCAAGTTGGCGCGGTGGCGGTCAATGACCTGCAGGAAGCCGGCATTGACGCGCTGGGGGAAGCGCGGGTGGTTTTCGATCTTCGGCCCCAGCTGATGCACAGGGGCACTGACCACGTCGTCCACGCGCAGTACGGCGTGAGGGTTGCCCATGGACACCGCTGCAATCGAATGCACCTGACCGTCCACCTCCAGCGGGTAGCTCACCGACTGCGCGTCGGCGACGAACGGGATGTCGGCAGGGACGAAGCGTGGCGGGCCCATGTCGACACTGACCTGGCCGTCGTTCTGCACGTCCAGCACGATGATGCCGCCCTTGGTTTCCACACGTATGCGCCTCTTAGCGGTCAGGCGCTTGTCGAGCACGAACCGCGCAAAGCAGCGTGCACCATTGCCACACTGTTCAACTTCGGAGCCGTCGGCATTGAAGATACGGTAGCGGAAATCGACTTCCGGGTTGTTTGGCGCCTCGACGATCAGCAACTGGTCAAAGCCGATGCCCGTGTGGCGATCGCCCCACTGCTTGGCGTGCTTGGGCTGGATGTGGGCATGCTGGCTTACCAGGTCCAGGACCATGAAGTCGTTGCCCAGCCCATGCATCTTGGTAAAACGCAGCAGCATGGGCTTACTCCGGCAGCAGGCTTTCGCCAGCGTACAATTCGGCGATGGTTTCGCGGCGGCGTACTTCGAAAGCCTGGTCGCCGTCGACCAGTATTTCCGCGCAACGGCCACGGGTGTTGTAGTTGGAGCTCATCACGAAACCATAGGCGCCCGCTGACTGAACGGCCAGCAGGTCACCTTCGGCAAGGTTCAGAACTCGGTCCTTGCCCAGGAAATCGCCGGTTTCGCAGATCGGACCGACCAGGTCATACGGACGACCTTCGCCCTCACGCGGCTTGACTGCACAGATGCCCATCCAGGCCTGGTACAGGGCTGGGCGGATCAAGTCGTTCATGGCCGCATCGATGATGGCGAAGTCCTTGTGTTCGGTGTGCTTGAGGTACTCCACACGGGTCAGCAGCACGCCAGCGTTGGCCACGATATAGCGCCCCGGCTCGAACACCAGTGCCAGGTCTCGATCGCCCAGGCGCGTGCGAATGGCCTGGATGTAATCGGCTACCAGCGGTGGTTCTTCGTCGCGGTAGCGCACGCCGACCCCGCCGCCCAGGTCCAGGTGGCGCAGGTGGATACCGCACTCTGCCAGGCGGTCGACCAGTACCAGCAAGCGGTCCAGCGCATCGAGGAAGGGCTCCACGGTGGTCAGCTGCGAACCGATATGGCAATCGACCCCGACTACGTCCAGGTTGGGCAACTGAGCGGCCCGCACGTAGATGGCCTCTGCATCGGCGATGGCGATGCCGAACTTGTTTTCCTTGAGCCCGGTGGAAATGTACGGGTGGGTACCTGCATCCACGTCCGGGTTGACCCGCAGCGAGACGGGCGCGACCTTGCCCATTTCGGCGGCCACCTGCTGCAAGCGCTCCAGCTCGTCGGTGGACTCGACGTTGAAGCAATGCACGCCCACTTCAAGCGCACGACGCATGTCTTCGCGGGTTTTGCCCACGCCGGAAAACACCACGCGGTCGGCGCGCCCGCCAGCAGCCAACACGCGCTCGAGTTCGCCACCTGAAACGATGTCGAAGCCTGCACCCATGCGCGCCAGTACATTGAGCACGCCCAGGTTGGAGTTGGCTTTCACCGCGAAGCAGACCAGGTGTTCACACCCTTGCAAGGCATCGGTGTAGCTGCGGTACTGGGCCTCGATATGGGCACGCGAATACACGTAGGTGGGGGTACCGTACCGCTCGGCGATCGCCGACAGGGACATCCCTTCCGCGAACAGTTCACCGTCGCGGTAATTGAAGACGTTCATCCGATTCCCTTATTGCTCAGGCGACTGCTCAGGCTCGGACTGCAGCGTGTCTTGCTGCTCCTCGGTCTGTGCTGACTTGGCTTTGGTCTGGTGCTGGTGCGCCGAGTGGGCGTCTTTGCGGTCCTTGCCGTCATCGGGCAGGTACAGCGGGCCTTTCTGGCCGCATGCAGAAACGAGGCAGGCAACAGCGACCAGCGCCGCGAGGGAGGAAATCAGGCGCTTCATGGATGAAATCCTTAGAAAAATGCAGTATTGAGCCCGAGTATACCGAGCGACCGGCGGCTTGCCTATGCAAGTACCGGCCCGCCGGGCAGGCTATCCTTGGTGCCGACCTGCACCTGTTTGCCGTCAGGGCTGCATTGCGAGCGAAGTGGCCTGCAAGGACCCTGGCTAAACCTTTGCATTCATCGGCCAGCGCCCGTATCGTGCCCGGCTTGCCTGTCACGCCGCCAATTTCGAGGTTCCTGCAATGAGTTTGAGTGAAGCGCGTTTCCATGATCTGGTCGACGCTACCCAGCAGGCGCTGGAAGACCTGTTCGACGAAAGCGGGCTGGACCTGGACATGGAGAACTCCGCTGGGGTGCTTACCGTCAAGTTCGAAGGTGGAGCCCAGCTGATCTTCAGCCGCCAGGAGCCTTTGCGCCAGCTGTGGCTGGCCGATCGGTCAGGCGGCTTCCACTTCGACTATGACGAAGAGAGCGGCAAGTGGGTGTGCGAGAAGAGTGAAGAGCTGCTAGGTGAAATGCTTGAGCGCATCGTGTGGGAGCGAGCCGGCGAAAAGCTGGATTTCGACGATATCTGACATGAGCAATGCACCCGTTCGGCCCCCCAAGCCGCTTTACAGCAACGTCAGCCCAGCGGTGCCATCGCCGTGCATCAGCATCTGCCGCCTTGACGAGCAGCGCGTGTGCACCGGCTGTCATCGGCATGTGGAACATATCCGCGAATGGCGCTCTGCCGATGACGAGCGCCGTCGGCAGATCTGCCGTGAGGCCACTGCGCTTCGCGACCGTAAGGCACACTGATAGCAAGGGCTTGAGTATTTGCCCCGCTGTGGTAGTGTCGGGGCTTGCGTCGATGACGCCAAAGCATTCGAAAACCCCGCCTTTGGGCGTAATGCTGGTCACTTAGGGCTGCACAGCAGCCCCAACAATCTCAAGTGAACAGCACTACGCGCTCAGGGCGGGGTTTCGCTTTATCTGTGCATCGAAAAACTGCCTGTTCAAAGGAGTCTGACTGGATCATGAGCACCAAGCCTTCCCTTATCCTCACCCGTTTGGATGTACAACGTCTGGAGCGTCTGCTCGATAGCCTCGACGAAAGTACCCCTGGCGTGCTCGCGCTCAGCGGCGAGCTCGACCGTGCCGAGCAGGTGGTAGGTCATGATGAGGTACCGGCAGGTGTGGTGACCATGAATTCGCGCGTGCATTGCCGCGAGCAAGCCAGTGGCAAGGACTACCACCTGACCTTGGTCTACCCCAAGGATGCCGGGCCAGACGGCAAGGTCTCGGTCCTGGCGCCCATCGGCTGTGCCTTGCTCGGGTTGTCGGTGGGTGAGCAGATCGACTGGCCGGCGCCAGGGGGCAAGACCCTCAAGCTGGAGTTGCTGGAAGTCGAGTACCAGCCGGAAGCGGCGGGCGATTTCGACCTTTAGTGCTTGCAACGCACCGCTGGCGCGCCCAGTGCCTAAGCCTGGCTCGCCAGCACCTGCCGTAGCCCCTCATTCAAGGCCTGCTCAAGCGTCCGCTTGTAGTTCAGGTAGACCTGCGTCGTGGCCTGGTGGCCATCGGGCAACCCGGAAACATCCAGGTCGGTGATGTAGCACCGATACTGGCCCGCATTTCGCCGTTGGGCGATGATTTCCCGGGCCACCACGCCATACAGGCTCGGCCCATGGTCGAGCTCGGAGAACTCCTGCTCTTCGCAGAACAAGGTCACGTGCGTGGCACCGTCGGCGTCGGCGTGAAGCATGGCCTGGACGTCGTAGTAGGGCTGCGCGTTCCCCGCATCCGGTGCCGCCCGCTGCTCCAGGCCCCGTGCCCTGCCTGATCCAGACCCGAGCAGCTGCGCGTACACGATGCCCAGGCGTGCTGCTTGCCTTGCACCATAAGGCAACTGCGCCTCGCGTCGTCGCAAGACCGATGCCAGAAAGCGTTGCAGCGGCAGCAGAAGATGAGGTTCGTCCTGCAACGGCACGCGCTCGCGCCACAAGGCGTTGCATTCATCCAGCACGTAGAGCTCGGCCCAGTTGTCGAATAGTCGATAGAAGACCTGAACGCAGTCGCGGCGGGCTTGCTCGAGCACAAGGCCCACATCGGTGTCCGCCAGGGCATTGGCATCCAGATGCACAGGGCTGTAGGTGCTGCGCGCCTGGCCCAGGAACGCGAGTAGCGCATCATGATCGTCAAGGCTTGTGAGGACGACCTTGCCCCCAAGCCACTCCAGCACATGAACCTGGTGCGCCACTTGCACCAGGTAACGGCCAGGGGCCTCCTGTGCGTGCAACTGCCGCGCGGTCTGGAAGAGCTCGGCGACACGCTGACTGATGGCCTGCGCCCGGTGCTGGGCAAAGCAGTGCGCCCGCACGTTGGGCCAGCCGCTTGCCTGTTTCGGCAGGTTGATGAAGTCGCGCAGGCATCGCATCAGCGCGTGCTCGCCGTCGTAGCGGTGTACCAGCACTTCGTTCCAGGAGTTGACCGTGACCTGGTCCACCGTCAATACCAGGTTTTCCCGCAGGCCACCGTAGCTGAGCGAGTCGGTACGTTCGGTGGTCAGCAGGATATCCAGTTCACGGTGGTGGGGCAGGGGGTCGATGCCCACGTTGATCAGCAGCAGCACATCGTCGGCAGCGCTTGGCTGCAATAGCCTCACCTCGCTGACGGCCAGCAGCGGCAACACGATAAGCTGCTGCAGGCTCGCGAGCAGGCCCTGCAATTCAGGCTCTTTCAGATCGCTGATGCCCGGATGCAGCGCCAGTCGTGTGTGGCTGTCTATCACGCCATTGCAATGGGCCCAGACCAACAGTTCCACAAGGTGCCAGCAGCGCTTGATCGGGTTGGCGAGTTCCATCTCATGGCCATGCAGGTTACCGCTGTACAGTGCCCAGGGGTGGCTGCCTGGCGCTCTGCGGCTGGGTGATTGGGCCAACGTCACGGTTTGTTCGGCCAGGTCGCAAGCACGGTCGCCCTGGAGGATTTCCACCTTGTCTGCACGGCGTTCGAATGCCGCTTGCAGACGCCGCCCCAACAGGCTGAGCTCGCGCAGGTCAGCGCGACTGGTCGCGTCGTGAGCGCGTGCGAACTGCACCAGAAACCGGTAGCTGCGGCTGAGCTCGGCCACCCGTTCGCGGCGCTCCAGGGTAACCTGGTGCACCCCCCAGCCAGGGCGACTATCGAGCATGGCCAGCTGCGCGCCTCCCCATCCCCATGCGTCGGTCAGGCTGCGCAGCAGGCGGCGTTGCCAGCCCTCGGCGCGCCCCTGTTCGCTGAGCTTGCCGTTCACTTTCAGGTACAAGCTGCGCCGCACCAGTTCCAACCGAGCCAGCTCACCGCGCTGTATCAGGTAGCGCTCGATCCGTCGGTAAACCATGACGTAAGGATCGAGACGGTCAAGGTCGAGCTGATTGGCGAACACCGCTTGCTTGTAGTCAAGGCTCAGGCACCGCACGGTGGGGTATTCGCTGGCATAGGCTTCGGCCAGCAGCAGTTTGAGCAAGGACTTGTGAGGGGCATCGATACCTTTGAACAGCTGCCAAAGCCCGGCGCCAATGAATTCGTGGCCTGGGATCTGCGCCAGGTGGCCCAGATCGAGCGCTTCCCCAGGGCGTACGAAACGCTTTGCCAGCAGGGCCTGGGCGTAGGCCGGGTAAGCGCACTCCTGATCGGGCGGCACCAACCACCACAGTGGCGTCCGACCTGCCAACCAGAGGGCCGTGCGGTAGAACTCGTCCAGCAGAAGATAATGCTGCGTGGTGCCGCAATCGTCGGTGCCGAGTTGGCCTGTGCGCTGGCCTTGAGCGAACGCCTGGGTGTCAATCAGGAAGAAATGCGTATCGGCGCCCTGGCTCGCGGCCCAGGTCTCCAGCAACTGGCATTTACGCTGCAGTGACTCCAACGCTTCGTGCTCCAGGTCGCTGGTATGGCATACCCACACATCGATGTCGCTGTCCTCAGCCTGGGCAAGCGTGCCCAGGCTGCCGATTAGAAACAGCCCGTCGATGGACCGTGCAGAGGTGTTGTCGCGGGCTTTGTAGCTGAAGGCACGTGCCAGGCGCTGGGCTTCGAATACCTGGTCGCCGCTTGGCTCGAAGTCGCAGATCCCTGCCGGCGTCATCGACGAAACATAGCCGGGCAATAACGGATGGTTCACATGGAACAGCACTGGCAGCACGGTCAGCACCTGCTGCTGGCGGGAGGGCAAACCGGCCATTGCCCGCTGCAGGCGGCCTGCGTTGATCTGTAGATAGCGCCCGCGCAAGGTGGCCAGCTGCTTACGGTCGATCCCGTTGTCCAGGTCCAGTTGGATCTCGTCGGGACAATTCATTTTGCGCTCATCAGTCCGCTGAAGCTGGGGCGAGTGTAGCCTGAACGATACGGCCCACGCAGGCTCATTGAGTACTGAGGCCATTTGCGCGAGTTCCTGCAACCTGTGGGGTAGTGCATCATGGCTGGCTAAATGACAACGTGAGGTAAATCATGCGTGTTTGGATCGATGCCGACGCGTGTCCAAAGGCCGCCAGGGACCTGATCGTCAAGTTCGCCCTCAAGCGCAAGTTCGAAGTGGTCATGGTCGCGGGTCAGGCGGTGGCCAAGCCAGCCTTCGGCATCGTACAACTGATCGTGGTACCCAGCGGCATGGATGCGGCCGACGATTATCTCGTCGAGCATGCCGTGCCGGGTGAGTTGGTCGTCTGCAGCGACGTACCGCTGGCCGACCGGCTTGTGAAGAAAGGCGTAGCGGCGCTGGACCCGCGCGGGCGCGAGTTCGACGAGCGCAACATGGGCGAGCGCCTGGCTACGCGCAACCTGTTCACCGAACTGCGTGAACAGGGCCAGTCGGGCGGCGGGCAGGGGCCCTATGGGGATCGCGAAAAACAGGCGTTTGCCAATGCGCTGGACCGGATTATCACTCGGCTATCGGTGCGTTGATATCCAGTAGAGCGTCAACCACCCGGTCAGGCGCTCCAGCCGGGCAAGCGGAGCTTACTCGTGGGTCAGCTCCAGCACGCGATCAACCAGCTTGTAGATCCCGCTAGCGGCTTCGCTGATGGTCTTTGCCGACATGTAGGCGGGAGTGGTCACCAGTTTGCGCTGCGGGTCCTCGACGATGTCGTGCACGTCGCATTCTTCGTGGGTGCCGCCCATCTTGACGACGGCCTCAGCGGTATCGGCGTCGTTACCGATGGTGCAGACCACGCCAGGGCCATAGATCTTGGCAGCCAGTGCAGGCGAGATACAGATCAGGCCAACTGGCTTGCAGGCAGCGGCGAACGCCTCGGCCAACGCCAGGACATCCGGATTGACAGTGCAGTCTGCGCCTTTTACGGCAAAGTCCGAGAGGTTCTTGGCTGCGCCAAAGCCGCCCGGAACGATCAACGCGTCGAAGTCCTCGACGCGCGCCTCACGGATGTCTTTCATATCGCCACGCGCAATACGGGCAGATTCCACCAGCACGTTGCGCGACTCGGGCATCTCGTTGCCGGTCAGGTGGTCGATGACATGCATCTGCGCGATGTTCGGTGCAAAGCACTGCACCTGCGCGCCGCGTTGGTCCAGGCGCAGCAGGGTGATCACACTTTCGTGAATTTCTGCACCGTCATAAACGCCACAGCCAGAAAGAATCACCGCCACTTTTTTTGTCATGCTCATTACTCCAGGTCGAAGCGCTTGATACCCGTCAGGCTGGCAGCGCGGCGCAGTGCGGGATGGTCCATGTCTGTTGGAGTGTGCCGCGGTGCAGGTGTTCAGTCCTGGGACTCGCGCGCAGCCCGGCGCTCTGCCCGCAGCGTACGAAAGCGCCGGTGCAGCCACAGGCCTACGCCAAGCACCAGCAAGGCACCGAGTACCCACAGTTCGTAGCGCTTGATATTGCCCAGCAGGCCTTCGAGGATTGCGCCGAAATGATAGGCCGCAGCACCCAGGGCGATGGCCCAGATCGCGGCCCCGATGCCGTTGAGCAGCAGGTAGCGCCGCGGCGGATAGCCCGAGAGGCCGATTGCGACCGGCATTACCGTGCGAAGCCCGTAAACAAAGCGGAAGCTGAGCACCCAGATATCGGGATGGCGACGGATGTGGCCCAGGGCGCGGTCGCCCATTGCCTGCCAGCGGGGCTTGCGCGCCAGAATCTTGCGCCCATGGCGACGACCCATGAAATACCACAGCTGATCACCGGCATAGCTGCCCATGAATGCCACCAGGCATACCAGCTTGATGTCCATGTAATCGCGGAACGCAAGAAAGCCTGCAAGGACCAGAATGGTCTCGCCTTCGAAGAAGGTGCCTAGAAAAAGGGCAAAGTAGCCGAAATCCTGCAGGAATTGTTGGAGCATTTTCTGAGGTGCTGGCGAAATGAACGCGCAGCCTACCCCTTCGCGTGCGTTCGGGAAAGTGTCCAAATGTGTCTCGACGTGAACAGTGCCCGCCACCACAATGTCTGCAACCGTGTGCCATGGCTTGCCCTGGCGTGTAACACAGGCGTCATAATGGGCGCTTATCTTGCCGCTCAATTGATGATAGGGCGTTAACGTCCTCAGGACCGCCAGATGAATAACGAAGTGCTTCCCCCTGTCTTGATCAAGGATGCCAAGGAGCTTCCAGAGGAGCTGGTGCAGACCCCGCCTGATCTGCCACCCGGGTCCCAGGTCGCTGTAGAGCCTGCAGCGGAGCCAGCGACGCCCACGCCGGCCCCAGCACCGCCCATCGCCGTGCCCGGCCTGGACGATACCAGCCTGTACATTCATCGCGAACTGTCCCAACTGCAGTTCAACATCCGGGTACTGGAGCAGGCGCTGGATGAAAGCTACCCGCTGCTCGAACGCCTGAAGTTCTTGCTGATTTTCTCGAGCAACCTGGACGAGTTCTTCGAGATTCGTGTGGCTGGGCTTAAGAAACAGATCAATTTCGCCCGCGAGCAGGCCGGCGCCGACGGCTTGCAGCCGCACCAGGCCCTCACGCGCATCAGCGAACTGGTGCATATCGAGGTCGATCGCCAGTACGCGATTCTCAACGATGTATTGCTGCCAGAGCTGGAAAAACACCAGATTCGATTCATTCGTCGTCGTCACTGGACACCCAAGCTCAAGACATGGGTGCGTCGCTACTTCCGCGACGAGATCGCGCCCATCATCACCCCGATCGGCCTGGACCCTACCCACCCATTCCCGTTGCTGGTGAACAAGAGCCTGAACTTCATCGTCGAGCTCGAAGGCGTCGATGCCTTCGGCCGCGATTCAGGTCTGGCCATCATTCCGGCACCGCGGCTGCTGCCACGGGTCATTCGCGTGCCTGAGGAAGTGGGTGGCACCGGTGCGAACTATGTCTTCCTTTCGTCGATGATCCATGCCCACGCAGACGACCTGTTCCAGGGCATGAAGGTCAAGGGGTGCTACCAGTTCCGCCTGACCCGCAACGCCGACCTGGCGTTGGATTCCGAGGAAGTCGACGACCTGGCCCGGGCGCTTCGTGGCGAGCTGTTCTCGCGCCGCTATGGCGATGCCGTGCGCCTGGAAGTCGCCGATACGTGCCCCAAGCACCTGTCGGACTACCTGCTCAAGCAGTTCAGCCTGAGCGAAAGCGAGCTGTACCAGGTCAACGGGCCGGTCAACCTGACGCGGTTGTTCAGCATTACCGGGCTGGACAGCCATCCCGAGCTTCAATATGTGCCGTTCACCCCGGCCATCCCGAAGTTGCTGCAGAACGCCGACAATATTTTCAGCGTGATCAGCAAGCAGGACATCCTGCTCATGCACCCCTTCGAGTCGTTCACGCCGGTCATCGACTTGTTGCGCCAGGCGGCCAAGGACCCGCACGTCCTGGCCGTACGCCAGACGCTGTACCGCTCCGGCGCCAACTCGGAAATCGTCGATGCGCTGGTCGATGCAGCGCGCAACGGCAAGGAAGTCACCGCAGTGATCGAACTGCGCGCACGCTTTGACGAGGAGTCCAACCTGCAGATGGCAAGCCGCCTGCAAGCAGCAGGCGCGGTGGTGATCTATGGCGTGGTCGGTTTCAAGACGCACGCCAAGATGATGTTGATCCTGCGCCGCGAGCAGGGCGAGATCGTACGCTATGCGCACCTGGGGACCGGCAACTACCACGCTGGCAACGCCCGTTTGTACACCGACTACAGCCTGCTCACCTCCGACGATGCGCTCACCGAAGACGTCGGCAAGCTGTTCAGCCAGTTGATCGGCATGGGCAAGACCCTGCGCATGAAGAAACTGATGCATGCGCCGTTCACCTTGAAAAAGGGCATGCTGGACATGATCGCCCGCGAAACCCAGTTCGCCTTGGACGGCAAGCCGGCGCATATCATCGCCAAATTCAACTCGCTGACCGATGCGAAGGTCATCAAGGCCTTGTACAAGGCCAGTCAATCGGGGGTGAAGATCGACTTGATCGTGCGTGGCATGTGCTGCCTGCGTCCAGGGATTCCAGGGGTTTCACATAACATCCAGGTGCGCTCGATCATCGGCCGCTTCCTGGAACACACCCGTGTGTTCTATTTCCTCAATGGCGGTGAAGAGCAGATCTACCTCTCCAGTGCCGACTGGATGGAGCGCAACCTCGACAAGCGGGTCGAGACCTGCTTCCCGGTCGAGGGCAAGAAGCTGCTGTTACGGGTGAAGAAGGAACTGGAGGCGTACCTGACCGACAACACCCACGCCTGGACCCTTCAGCCAGACGGGCGCTATGTGCGCAGCAGTCCAACGGGTAACCAGAACCCGCGCAGTGCCCAGGCGACCCTACTGGAGCGCCTGAGCAACCCGGTCCTCAACGTACGCTGAGGACAAAGCCGACCCGGGCCAGCCACTCCGCCTCGTTGGCAAAGTCGGCCTGGGTCAGCTGGTTCTGTTCGAGCCAACCTTCCGGGAATACCACTTCCAGGCGGTTGTCGGCCGCCTTGAGCTCGACTTTGGGCATCTGCTGCGTGCCCCGGATATGGTGGAACAGGATGGCGAAGCGCAGCAGCACGCACAGGCGCAGCAGCTTGACCCCTTCATCCCCCAGTTCGGCATAACGGTCCTTGGGAATGTTGCGGCGGTGGCCGCGCACCAGCAAGGCCATCATCTGCTGATCCTCGCGCGAGAAGCCTGCCAGGTCGGAGTGCTCGATCAGGTACGCGCCGTGCTTGTGGTAATGATAGTGGGCAATGTCCAGGCCGATCTCGTGGACCTTGGCTGCCCAACCCAGCAGGTCGCGCCAGTTGCCGTCCTGCAGGTCCCATGCCTCGGCCACCTGGTCGAAGGCATGCAGTGCCTTGCGCTCGACCCTGGCGGCCTGGCCTTGGTCGACGTGGTAGCGCTCCATCAGCGAGTTGAGGGTACGCTCGCGTACGTCCTCATGATGATGCCGTCCAAGCAGATCGAACAGCACACCTTCACGCAGCGCACCGTCGCAGTGGTCCATGCGCTGCAGCTCCAGGGCATCGAAGATCGCTTCGAGGATGGCCAGGCCCGCCGGGAAGATGGTGCGCCGATCCGGCTTGACCCCATCGAAGTCGATCCTGTCGACTTCGCCCAGCTTGAACAGCTTGCGCTTGACCCAGGCCAGCCCGTCGGCATTCACCTCACCATTGCCCAGGCCTGCGGACCTAATGGCGGCGCCGATGGCACGAATAGTGCCGGACGAGCCGATGGCTTCATCCCAGGTCAGGCGGTGCAGGGCATGCTCGATGCTCATCAGCTCAAGCCGGGCGGCCGTATACGCCTGTGCATATCGCGCCGGGGTGATCTTGCCGTCACGGAAATAGCGCTGGGTGAAGCTGACGCAGCCCATCTGCAAGCTCTCGCGCAACAGGGGCTCGAAGCGCTGGCCAATGATGAATTCGGTGCTGCCGCCGCCGATGTCCGCCACCAGGCGCTTGCCTGGGGTATCGGCCAGCGTGTGGGAAACGCCCAGGTAGATCAGGCGGGCCTCTTCGCGGCCTGAAATGACTTCCACCGGGTGGCCAAGGATGGCTTCGGCACGCTGGATGAAGATGTTGCGGTTGCGCGCTTCACGCAAGGCGTTTGTGCCGACGATGCGCACCGAGCCTGCGGGCATGCCGTTGATCAGCTGAGCGAAGCGCTTGAGGCACTCAAGGCCGCGCTCCATGGCTTCTTCACTGAGCTTGCGCTCCTCATCGATGCCGGCGGCCAGCTGTACCTTCTCGCCCTGCCGCTCGAGAATGCGGATTTCGGTGTGGTGGGCCTTGGCCACGACCATGTGGAAGCTGTTGGAGCCAAGGTCGATGGCGGCTATCAGGGACAGGTTCTTCGCGGTGGTATGCGGCATGATCTGGAAGTTCTCGGTCATTAACCTGGCAATCGTGCCACGATAGCAGGCTGGTCGCCAACGCGTGGCACCTGGCCTGCGCGGTGAGCTTGATATACGGCAATATGCCATTCGATTGGATGACGGCGATGTGACAGTTTCGATTCGAGTGCTCTTGCACAACTATAGTTACACTCAATCGTCTGCGGCTTCCTGTCGACCGCGGGGGCGGCTATGATGGGCAACGTTTTCCGTGCTTACGACCTTGGAGATTTCCATGAGCGACAAAATCAAACACGTCACCGACGCCACCTTCGATGCCGAAGTGCTTCAGGCTCAAGGCCCGGTGTTGGTCGACTACTGGGCTGAATGGTGCGGCCCGTGCAAGATGATCGCTCCGGTTCTGGACGACATCGCCACTACGTACGAAGGCAAGCTGGTCGTTGCCAAGCTGAACATCGACGAAAACCAGGAAACCCCAGCCAAGCACGGCGTGCGTGGTATCCCGACGCTGATGCTGTTCAAGAACGGCAACGTCGAAGCCACCAAGGTCGGCGCCTTGTCCAAATCGCAGCTGGCAGCGTTTCTCGACGCCCACCTGTGATGAAAAAGCCCCGCAAATGCGGGGCTTTTCTTTTCCAGAGCACTAGACGCACAAAAAAGCAAGTGTTACATTCGGCCTCGCACTGCTTCTTCAGTGCCCTCTACATGCCGTCGCCGAAGCATCCCCAATTCGAATCAGTACGCGATCCTTTCGCCATCTAGCGGCGCGGCTTCATTAAGCCAGAAGCTTAATTCTCCCTTCTTACATGATTACGTCATTCCCCTTATGAACCTGACTGAACTCAAGCAAAAGCCGATTACCGATCTTTTGGAAATGGCCGAACAAATGGGCATCGAGAACATGGCCCGTTCGCGCAAACAGGACGTGATTTTCTCCCTGCTGAAAAAGCATGCGAAAAGCGGCGAAGAGATCTCGGGTGACGGCGTGCTGGAGATTCTCCAGGATGGCTTCGGTTTCCTGCGTTCTGCTGATGCGTCCTACCTGGCCGGCCCTGACGATATCTACGTTTCGCCTAGCCAGATCCGCCGCTTCAACCTGCGTACCGGCGATACCATCGTTGGCAAGATCCGCCCGCCGAAGGAAGGGGAGCGTTACTTCGCCCTGTTGAAGGTCGATACCATCAACTTCGACCGGCCGGAAAACGCCAAGAACAAGATCCTGTTCGAAAACCTGACGCCGCTGTTCCCCAACAAGCGCCTGAAGATGGAGGCTGGCAACGGCTCCACCGAAGACCTGACCGGCCGTGTCATCGACCTGTGCGCCCCGATCGGCAAGGGCCAGCGTGGCCTGATCGTCGCCCCGCCCAAGGCGGGCAAGACCATCATGCTGCAGAACATCGCAGCCAACATCACCCGTAACAACCCTGAGTGCCACCTGATCGTTCTGCTGATCGACGAGCGCCCGGAAGAAGTGACCGAGATGCAGCGTACCGTACGCGGCGAAGTGGTTGCCTCTACCTTCGACGAGCCGCCAACCCGTCACGTGCAAGTGGCCGAAATGGTCATCGAGAAGGCCAAGCGCCTGGTCGAGCACAAGAAGGACGTGGTCATCCTGCTCGACTCCATCACCCGCTTGGCACGCGCCTACAACACGGTCATTCCAAGCTCGGGCAAAGTGCTGACCGGTGGTGTCGACGCCCACGCCCTGGAAAAGCCCAAGCGCTTCTTCGGGGCCGCCCGTAACATCGAGGAAGGCGGCTCGCTGACCATCATCGCCACCGCGCTGGTCGAAACCGGTTCGAAGATGGACGAGGTGATCTACGAGGAATTCAAGGGCACCGGTAACATGGAGCTGCCCCTGGACCGTCGTATCGCTGAAAAGCGTGTGTTCCCCGCCATCAACATCAACCGTTCGGGTACTCGCCGCGAAGAGCTGCTGACCGCTGACGACGAACTGCAACGCATGTGGATCCTGCGCAAGCTGTTGCACCCGATGGACGAGATCGCTGCCATCGAGTTCCTGGTCGACAAGCTCAAGCAGACCAAGACCAACGACGAGTTCTTCCTGTCGATGAAGCGCAAGTAAGCGTTTCAGGTCTGAATCGAACGGGGCCGCTTCGCAGCCCATCGCAGTCGGTCCGGTGCCCCGGACCGGCTGCGATGGGACGCGAAGCGGCCCTGATCAGTTTTGACCATTGCACGCTGAACGGCGCTACACTCTGAACCCCCGATCGATACGGCCAACACGAGGCTCATGCATGCAGTATCGCGACTTGCGCGACTTCATTCGTGGCCTGGAACAGCGCGGCGAGCTCAAGCGCATCCAGGTCCCGATCTCCCCAGTGCTGGAAATGACCGAGGTCTGCGATCGCACCCTGCGTGCCAAAGGCCCTGCGCTGTTGTTCGAAAAGCCGACCGGCTTCGACATTCCCGTACTGGGCAACCTGTTCGGTACGCCTGAACGGGTGGCCATGGGCATGGGTGCCGAGTCGGTCGATGAGCTGCGCGAGATCGGCAAGCTGCTGGCTTTTCTCAAAGAGCCTGAGCCTCCCAAAGGGCTCAAGGACGCCTGGTCCAAGCTGCCGATCTTCAAGAAAGTGGTGTCGATGGCGCCCAAGGTGGTCAAGGACGCCGTTTGCCAGGAAGTGGTGCTCGAAGGAGAGGACGTGGACCTTGGCGCATTGCCGATCCAGCATTGCTGGCCGGGCGATGTGGCACCGCTGATCACCTGGGGCCTGACCGTAACGCGCGGTCCGAACAAGGACCGCCAGAACCTGGGTATCTACCGGCAGCAGGTGATTGGTCGCAACAAAGTGATCATGCGATGGCTCAGCCACCGTGGTGGCGCCCTGGACTACCGTGAGTGGTGTGAAAAAAACCCTGGCCAGCCGTTCCCAGTGGCCGTGGCGTTGGGGGCAGACCCTGCCACTATCCTGGGTGCAGTGACCCCGGTTCCCGATACGCTTTCCGAATACGCCTTCGCGGGCCTGTTGCGGGGTAATCGCACCGAGCTGGTCAAGTGCCGCGGCAGCAATCTGCAGGTGCCGGCCACGGCCGAGATCATCCTCGAAGGGGTCATTCACCCGGGCGAGATGGCGCCTGAAGGCCCGTATGGGGACCATACCGGGTACTACAACGAAGTGGACAGTTTCCCGGTGTTCACCGTCGAGCGCATCACCCATCGGCAAAAGCCGATCTATCACAGCACCTACACCGGCCGGCCGCCGGATGAGCCGGCCATTCTCGGGGTGGCGCTGAACGAAGTGTTCGTGCCGATCCTGCAGAAGCAGTTCCCGGAAATCGTCGATTTCTACCTGCCGCCAGAGGGGTGCTCCTACCGCATGGCGGTGGTGACCATGAAGAAGCAGTACCCAGGGCATGCCAAGCGCGTGATGCTGGGTGTGTGGTCGTTCCTGCGACAGTTCATGTACACCAAGTTCGTTATCGTGACCGACGACGACATCAACGCCCGCGACTGGAACGACGTGATCTGGGCCATCACCACACGCATGGACCCCAAGCGTGATACGGTGATGATCGACAACACGCCGATCGACTACCTGGATTTTGCCTCTCCGGTGTCGGGCCTGGGATCGAAAATGGGCCTGGATGCCACGCACAAGTGGCCGGGCGAAACTACACGCGAGTGGGGGCGAGTCATCGTCAAGGACGAAGCCGTCACCCGGCGTATCGATGAGCTGTGGGATCAGTTGGGAATAGATTGATGCAGGTAACGTTGCAGCCGTCCGGAGCAGTGCTGACGCTAGAGCCCGGGGAACGGATCCTGGAAGGTGCGCGTCGGCTGGGTTATGACTGCCCCAATAGCTGCCGTAATGGCAACTGCCATGTCTGCGCTGCATTGCTGGTCGAAGGCAGCGTGCGCCAGAACGGAGAAGTCCGGGACCATGGCGAATTGTTCACCTGCATCGCCGAGCCGCTCGAGGATTGCATCCTGCTGTGGGACGGCGTGCTCGCCCTGGGCGAGCTGCCGGTGCGCAAGCTGACCTGCACGGTCAGTGAATGCCGTGAAGTGGGTGGCGACGTCTGGCGCGTGCGGCTGTTGGCCCCTGCGGGCAAGCCGCCGCGCTACCATGCTGGGCAGTATTTGATGATCGAACGCGAAGCGGGTAAGCCGGCCGCTTTTTCGCTGGCTTGCGCTCCCCATTCCGGACGCGAGCTTGAATTGCATGTACTGGCGCGCGAGCCCAGTGCCGTGCAGTTGATCGAGCAATTGCAGCGCGATCGCCTGGCTCGCATCGAAATGCCCTTTGGCGATACCCACCTGGCCGAACTGCCGGACGGGCCATTGGTGCTGATCGCCGCCGGTACCGGCATGGGCCAGATGCACAGCCTTGTGGAGCACTGCCGCGCTCAGGGCTTCAAGCACCCTGTTCACTTGTACTGGGGCGTACGACGCCCGGAAGACTTCTACCAGATCGAGCATTGGGATCAGTGGCTGAGTTTGCCCAACCTGTACCTGCACCAGGTGGTTAGCGACCTGTGCGGCTGGGAAGGCCGTTGCGGGATGCTGCACGAAGCGGTTTGCGAGGACATCCCCGACCTCAACAGCGTTCATGTGTACGCCAGTGGCTCGCCGAACATGATCTACGCAACGCTCGATGCACTGGTGGACGCTGGCATGGATGCGCACCGCATGCGTGCGGACGTGTTCGCCTACGCGCCTCGCGGCTGAGGAATTCCATCGCGGTGCGTGGCGCCCCTGTGGCTGCCCGCGCCACCCCGTAAGCAGGTAACGCGCTGCACGGCCGGTCGTCGGCGCCTGACGTGAAAATCACTGCATGCACTTGTTCAGCCCCTTGCCCTGACTTAGCTTATACACCGCCTGGCGCGACTGCCGTGAATGACTTGCCTGAGGGTTCTGGTCAACGACGCAGTGACAACGCATCAGGCTCGGTCACGTTACATGCTTTGTTAACAGGGAATCATAGCGGCAGCTTATGTCGGCGCTCGAACGGTCATCCTGGCAAGTCACATACCCCCCTTCGCTCGATTTTGGTCAGCAACTGACCCACGAGCAATTGCATCACTCCATGCAAGCCGCCATGTCCCGTCACCAGGGCGGGCCGGTGTGGCTGTTTGCCTATGGCTCTTTGATCTGGCGGCCCGAGTGCAGCGCGGTGGAGCGTCGACGTGCGCGGGTGCACGGTTACCACCGGGGCTTGTACCTGTGGTCGCACGAGCACCGTGGCACGCCCGAAACCCCAGGTTTGGTGTTTGGCCTGGATCGAGGCGGCTCGTGCAGCGGCTTTGCCTACAGGCTGGATGACGCGACACTCGATGCATCGCTGCGAGCCCTGTGGCAACGCGAAATGCCTTACCCCGCCTACCGCCCCCACTGGCTCAACTGTCGACTCGACGATGGCAGCAGGGTGCAGGCCCTGGGTTTCGTGTTGGAGCGGCACCTGCCTTGCTACGCGGGCAATCTGCCGGATAACGTGCTCAGCCACATACTGGCCAGCGCCAAAGGGCGTTATGGCACCACGCGCGATTACGTCGAGCAGACCCTTCATGCCCTGCGCAGCCACCATATGCCTGATCGCAACCTGGAAGCGCGCTTCAGGCGCTGTCACGATCTGCGCGAACGGTGATCACGCACGCGGCGGCACCACCACCAGCTTGCCGACCGCCTGGCGCTGGCCCAGCGTTTCGATGGCCGCACCCGCGTCGGCCAGGGCGTATGTCTGTGAAACGAGAGGCTTCAATTTGCCCTGCGCGTGCCAGGCAAACAGCTGCTTGAAGTTGGCCGCGTTATCCTCGGGTTGGCGCTGGGCAAACGCGCCCCAGAAGACGCCCAGTACCGCCGCCCCCTTGAGCAGCACAAGGTTGGCTGCCAATTGGGGAATGGTGCCGCTGGCAAAACCCACTACCAACAACCTACCGTTCCACGCCAGGCCCCTCACGGCGTGCTCGAACAGTTCGCCGCCCACCGGATCGTAAATCACATCCACACCTTTGCCATCGGTCAGGCGCTTGATGGCCTCGCGCAGATTGTCCTGGCTGTAGTCGATCAGGTCATCGGCCCCAGCGGCACGGGCCACCGCGAGCTTTTGCGCACTGCTGGCAGCCGCGATGACCCGCGCCCCCATGGCTTTGCCGATCTCGACCGCCGCCAGGCCCACCCCGCCGGACGCGCCCAATACCAGCAAGGTCTCGCCGGTTTGCAATCGACCGCGCTGGTGCAAGGCGTGCATCGAGGTGCCGTAGGTCATGCCGAATGCGGCGGCGGTGATGAAGTCCATGCTGGCTGGCACGGGCATTACGTTGGCGGCGGGCACTGCCACTTGCTCGGCAAAAGCACCCCAGCCGGTCAGTGCCATGACCCGGTCACCCACCTTGAAGGCGCCCACCTTGGCGCCGACGGCTGCGACCGTGCCCGCGGCCTCTCCACCCGGTGAGAAGGGCAAGGGCGGCTGAAACTGGTATTTACCTTCTATGATCAAGGTATCGGGAAAGTTGACCCCAGCCGCCTGCACGTTCAACAGCACTTCGTTGGGCTTGGGCGTTGGGCTGGGCACGTCTTCCAGGACCAGTTCGCGGGCCGGGCCCAGGTGCTTGCATAGCAGCGCTTTCATCGTGGCCTATTCCTTTGCGGGTAATGGCCGATAAGTGTAGGAGGGCCGCCAGTTGGGTCAACGAGCATGGCTTGTCCTGATGGGCCGGCATAAGCCCAGGCTTGGGTTTGAACGATGTGCTGGTTAAGCTGGCGCCACCTGAATAGAGGAGCGATTTCGTGAAAGCGTGGATATTGATGGTGTTGGCACTGGTATTACCCGCCGCAGCCGTGGCCGAGGAGGGCAAGGAGGGTGCGCCCAAGGTGGCCTATATCACGCTGACGCCGCCGTTCGTGGGCAACTATGCGCTCGATGGTGGTCCGCGCTTGCGGGTGTTCAAGGCGGACGTCGCATTGCGAGTGACCGGGGATGAGGCCGCCAAGGCGGTACAGCACCATGAACCACTGATCCGCAACCAGCTCGTCGCACTGTTTACTCAACAGACCGTGGACAGCATGAGCAATGTGGAGGCCAAGGAGCATTTACGTCAGGAGGCCCTAAAGCAGGTTCAGCAGGTGATGGAGACCGAAGAGGGCAAGCCGATCGTCGAGGACCTGCTGTTCAACAACCTGATCGTCCAGTGAGCGGCTGACCCGGTTTTCGGTCAGCCACTGAAGGCTGCGGTTCAAGGGAATGCCGGAGCGGGGCAGGTGCCTCAAACCATCGCCAGGATGGCCGTCCACTGCTCGGCCGTGACCGGCATGACCGACAGGCGACTGCCTTTTTGTATCAGCGCCAGCTCGGCCAGGGCTGGCTGTTGTTTCAACCAGCCCAGCTCAAGCACGCGCGGCAGGGTCCGCACGTGGGCCACGTCTACCGCACTCCACGGGTTCTTGTCGGGCGTGGCCTTGGCATCGTGGTAAGGGCTCTGCGGGTCCAGCGCAGTGGGGTCCGGATAGGCTGCGCGGATGACCTTGGCAATGCCGGCGATGCCGGGTTGAGGGCAGCTGGAATGGTAGAAGAAGAACGTGTCCCCCTCGCTCATCGCACGCATAAAGTTGCGCGCCTGGTAATTGCGTACACCGTCCCAACGAGCTTCGCCTAGGTGAGCCAGGCTTTCAATCGACAGTTCGTCGGGCTCGGACTTCATCAGCCAATAGGCCATGTTGTTTGCTCCAGAAATGCTTTGAAATAACTCGTTCCATCAAACCGACGGCCGGTTGACGTCAACGTTTGCGTGGTGGCTCAGGTTGTCGGAGAATGCGCCCCGTTTGAGGTGCGATGCTCAGGTACTACCCAGAAGTCGCCGAGCACTGAACAGTTTGCCTGGGGGGCAATCGTCGATGAATCAACGTAAAAAGCCGGACCTGCTGTGGGTCCTGGTGTTCATCTTTGGCTTGGGTGTGGTTACCACCGGTTATGCGCAGGGGATCTGGGAGCGCAAGCTGGATAACGCCTACCAGATGCCATACGAAGCTGGTCAGGCGCAACGCTGACCCTTCCCGGCACCGCTTAGCGCGGTGCCACGTACCAGTGACGATCCGAGACCGTTCCCTGCAAAGGCACGTCCCAACTGGCTTGTGCTAGCCGCTCGACCTTCTGGCACTCATGCGCCAAGCCTAGCAGCCGTGGTTTTTTCCAGGTCTGCCGACGGGCCAGGTAAGCCAGGCTGCGATCATAGAAGCCACCGCCCATGCCCAGTCGCCCTCCCGCGTCGTCGAAGCCCACCAGGGGCAGCAGAATCAGGTCCAGTGCCCACACCGGGCGTTGACGCCTGCGGTCGGTGGCCGGCTCAGGGATTCGGAAACGGTTGGGCGTGAGCTTCTCGCCCTTCTCGAATCGCTGAAACACCATGCGGGTGCGTGGCCATGCATGCAGCACCGGCAAGTACGTGCGCTTGCCGCGACGCTGCGCCTCGCGCAGCAACAATGCAGGGTCGATTTCGCCGTCGTTGGGCAGGTACAAGGCGATATGCCTGGCCTTGCGAAAGAGTGGATGCTGTGCCAGCAGACGGTACAGGCCTGCAGCGGCCTGACGCTGCTGGGCGGGCGTGAGCGCCCGGCGCGCGTTGCGCAAGTGCCTGCGAAGTTGAGGGCGGCTGAGCGTCGCGGTGTCGGTCATGGCACGGGCGATCCGAGAAGTGCTGGCCATTGCTGTCGGCCAAAACGACTTGCCCGCCGAGTGGCGGGCAAAGGAATTCGGGCTCCCCGATAAGACCGCTATCGGTGTAGCCCTTGAACCCGAAAGTTCAAGGTGGAGATTGCAGGGGACATTAAGGCTTTCCGTCGAGCGGACATGCACACCTGCCCCAGCGTGCAACCCCCGTGGTTGTGCGTATCGGCTCAGGGACATAACCGACTGGCGCATCCACCAGGGAGTGGCGCCAGTATAACAACCTCAGTTTTTTTTGGTACCCGTCTCGTCGGACAGCGCCTGGTCGACCCGGTCCAGCAAATCGCGCACTTGCTCGCGCGTGGCTCCGCCGGACGGAGCCGCGCTGCGGTCTTCCTGGCGGTGGAGCATCTCGTGGGTAATGTTCAACGCCGCCATGACCGCGATGCGGTCGGCACCGATCACCTTGCCGCTGCTGCGAATCTCGCGCATCTTGCTGTCCAGGTAGTGAGCTGCACTGACCAGGTTGTTGCGCTCTTCGGGCGGGCAGATGATCGAGTATTCCTTGTCGAGGATCTGCACGGTGACGCTATTGCTTGAACTCATGAGTCTTGCTCCAGGGCCTTGAGACGCAAGATCATCGACTCGACCTTGCGCCTGGCGATCTCGTTCTTTTCGATGAGGTGGGCGCGCTCTTCGCGCCAGGACTTTTCCTGAGCTACTAGGAGTGCATTTTGCCGTTTAAGTTGCTCGACACGCTCGATCAGCAGCTCGAATCGGCTCATCAGGGCCTGCAGGTCGTTCTCTTGCGTGGGTTGCACTCGATTCGCTCCGTCATTGACTCATCTTGCGATGATGCCTCTCCCTGGGCCGTGACTGCCAGTGCCGATGGTCTTGGCGCGCCTGCCGGTGCTAGGATACAAGGCCTTCATTCTAGTCATTGCGCCCTCCGGCGCCTAGCAGCCCATGCCCAATACTCAATCGCCCTACGTTGCTTTCGCCATGTTGCTTTCCAGCAATGGCCACCCTGTCACACCCGCCGAACTGCACGGCCTGCTCATCGGCCGCAGCTGTGCGGGCGCCGGCTTCGATGCCGACGGCTGGCTGGCCGATGCGGCCCAGTTGCTGGAAACCGAACCGCAAGACGCTGTGCGCAATGCCCTGATCGGCCTGCAGGAAATGGTCAAGGGCGAGCTTACCAGCGACGACATGGCGATCGTGCTGCTGCTGCCGTCCGATGATGCTGCGCTGACCGATCGCGCCACCGCCCTGGGGCAGTGGTGCCAAGGCTTCATCACAGGCTTCGGCCTGAACGCCGGTGGCAAAGACCTGTCCATCGAGGCCAAGGAAGTGCTCCAGGACCTGGTGGCCATCTCCCAGGTGCAGGAAGCGCTGGAAGAATCCGAGGACGGCGAAAGCGACTACATGGAAGTGATGGAATACCTGCGTGTCGCGCCGTTGCTGCTGTTTTCCGAACTGGCCAAGCCCGCAGCGCCTGCGCCCAAGCCTTCTCTGCACTGAACGACGGGGTAGTCTGCCCATGAGCCGCATTCCCAAGGCCGAATATGCCCGCCGGCGCAAGGCGCTGATGGCGCAGATGGTTCCCAACAGCATTGCCATCCTGCCTGCCGCCGCCGTTGCCATCCGCAACCGTGATGTGGAGCACGTGTATCGCCAGGACAGCGACTTTCAATACCTCAGTGGTTTTCCAGAGCCCGAGGCGGTCATTGCGTTGATACCCGGCCGTGAGCATGGCGAATACGTGATGTTCTGCCGCGAGCGCAATCCTGAACGCGAGCTGTGGGACGGCTTGCGGGCCGGTCAGGAAGGTGCGGTGCGCGACTTCGGTGCTGACGACGCGTTTCCCATCGCCGACATTGACGAGATCCTGCCGGGCCTGATTGAAGGCCGCGAACGCGTCTACAGCGCCATGGGCAGCAATCCCGAGTTCGATCGCCGGCTGATGGACTGGATCAACGTGATCCGCTCCAAGGCCCGCCTCGGTGCGCAGCCCCCGAACGAATTCGTTGCCCTGGATCACCTGCTGCACGACATGCGCCTGTATAAATCGGCGGCGGAAGTGAAAGTGATGCGCACGGCCGCCGAGATATCTGCCAAAGCCCATGTACGGGCGATGCAGGCTTGCCGCCCGGGCCTTCATGAGTACAGCCTGGAAGCCGAACTTGATTACGCCTTCCGCCAGGGCGGGGCAAAAATGCCGGCGTACGGGTCGATCGTCGCCGCAGGGCGCAATGGTTGCATCCTGCACTACCAGCAGAACGACGCGCCGCTCAAGGAGGGCGACCTGGTCCTGATCGACGCGGGCTGCGAAATCGATTGCTATGCCAGTGACATCACCCGCACCTTCCCCGTCAGCGGGCGGTTTTCACCGGAGCAGAAGGCGATCTATGAGCTGGTTCTCAGCGCCCAGGCAGCGGCGTTTGCCGAAATCGCCCCGGGCAAACACTGGAACCATGCCCATGAAGCCACCGTGCGGGTGATCACCGAAGGGCTGGTTGAGCTGGGTCTGCTCAAGGGCGACGTGCAGGCGTTGATCGAGAGCGAGGCGTACCGGGCGTTCTACATGCACCGTGCCGGCCATTGGCTGGGCATGGATGTGCATGACGTGGGCGATTACAAGGTGGGCGGTGAGTGGCGGGTGCTCGAGCCAGGCATGGCCTTGACCGTCGAGCCCGGCATCTACATAGCAGCCGACAATGAAAGCGTGGCCAAGAAATGGCGCGGCATCGGCATTCGGATCGAGGATGATGTGGTGGTCACCAGGCAAGGCTGTGAAATCCTGACATCGGGCGTTCCCCGCACCGTCGCCGAGATCGAGGCGTTGATGCACGACGCGCGTCAGGCCAGCCTATGACCCAGGTGAATCTCGCGATCATCGGTGGCGGGCTGGTTGGGGCCAGCTTGGCGCTGACCCTGCAGGCAGGGGCCAAGGCGCGTGGTTGGAAAATCCTTCTCATTGAGCCCTTCGCCCCCGGCGACAGCTTCCAGCCTAGCTACGATGCGCGTTCTTCGGCGCTGTCGTTCGGTACCCGCCAGATCTACGATCGACTGGGCTTGTGGCCTGCCATCGAGCGGCGTGCCGAACCGATCGCCCAAATTCATGTCTCGGACCGGGGGCGCTTTGGTGCCACCCGCCTGGATGCGAGGGAAGAAGGCGTTCCGGCCTTGGGCTACGTGGTCGAGAATGCCTGGCTCGGGCAATGCCTGTGGCAGGGCCTGGACAGCGATGTGGTCAGTTGGCGCTGCCCGGCGGAAGTGACGTCGATGCAGGCTATCGAGGGCGGTTACCGTCTGCGCCTCAATGACGACACGCACATTGACTGCGACCTGGCGGTGCTGGCCGATGGTGGCCGCTCGGGCCTGCGTGAGCAACTGGGTATTCACGTCTGCCATACCCCTTACGAACAAAGCGCATTGATCGCCAACATCACCCCCGGCGAGCCTCACCGCGGGCAGGCCTTCGAGCGCTTCACCGAAGCCGGTCCCATGGCCTTGCTGCCGTTACCGGAAAACCGCTGCGCGCTGGTCTGGACACGGCAGGGCATGGATGCGCAGCGCCTGGCTGACATGGATGAGCGCAGTTTCCTGCGTGAATTGCAGGGCGTCTTCGGTTACCGCCTGGGCACCCTTCGGCAGGTAGGCGTACGGCATCTGTACCCGCTGTCGCTAATCGAGGCGCAGGAGCAGATCCGTCCCCACCTGGTCGTGCTAGGTAACGCTGCGCACAGCCTGCACCCCATCGCGGGGCAGGGATTCAACCTGTCACTGCGGGATGTGCAGTCCCTTGCCGAGGCGCTGCTTGCAGGGCCGCAACGGCCAGGTGACCTTGCGACCTTGCAGGCTTATGGCAAGCGCCAGCGCCTGGATCAAACGCTGACCATCGGGTTTTCCGATCAGGTGACGCGGCTGTTCGGCAGCGGCCAGCCTTTGCTCGCCGCAGGCCGTAACCTGGGTTTGCTGGGCCTTGACCTGCTGCCACCGGCCAAAAGCTGGTTCGCCCGTCAGGCCATGGGCCTGGGTACGCGTTCCGATGTACGGGGCAAGGCATGAACAACCCACGCAAACTGGCCCGGCGTGCGCGCGTCCTGCGCTGGATGCTGAACCTGTATCCGCCTTACCTGGGCGCAGGTATCCGTGTGCAGCACATTAGCCCTGACATGCGCAGCATCCGGGTGGCGATGAAGCTTACCCGCTGGAACCGCAACTACGTGGGCACCCAGTTCGGTGGCAGCCTCTACGCCATGGTCGACCCGTTCTACATGCTCTTGCTCATCGAACGGCTGGGGCGCGACTACATCGTCTGGGACAAGGCCGCCAGCATCGATTTCATCACCCCTGGCAAGGGCCCTGTGTATGCCGAGTTCCATGTCGATGACGCGCTGCTGGACGATATCCGCCAGCAGACCGCCACCGGCAAGAAATGCCTGCCCCGTTTGCAGGTCGATATCCGCGACGGCGCTGGTGAACTGGTGGCGCGGGTCGATAAAACCCTATACGTGCGGCTCAAGCCGCAAGCGAGGCTGGCGTAAGGCATGGAAACACGCGCAGATATTCTGATCGTAGGTGCTGGTATGGTCGGCAGCGCGCTGGCGCTCGCCTTGCGCCATAGCGGTCTGCAGGTGCTGCTGCTCGATGGCGGCCCCCTGGCAGTCAGGCCGTTCGACGCCAAGGCGCCGTTCGAGCCCAGGGTCAGTGCGTTGTCCGCGGCTAGCCAGCGTATTCTCGACCGCTTGGGCGCTTGGGAGGGCATTGCACGGCGGCGCGCGACGCCGTATTCCGATATGCAGGTTTGGGATGGCAGTGGCACTGGGCAGATTCACTTTTCCGCCACCAGCGTGCATGCGCAGGTGCTGGGCCATATCGTCGAGAACAAAGTGGTGCAGGATGCCTTGCTCGAACGCCTGCATGACAGCGACATCGGCCTGCTGCCCAATGCGCGCATGGAACAGCTGCGCCATTCCGGCGATGACTGGCTGATGACGCTGCACGACGGCCGGCAGCTGCGCGCACCGCTGGTCGTGGCTGCCGACGGTGCTCATTCTGCGGTTCGCCGCCTGGCTGGGTGTGAAACGCGCGAGTGGGATTACTTGCACCACGCCATCGTCACCAGCGTGCGTTGTGCCCAAAATCACCAAGCCACCGCCTGGCAACGCTTCACCGACGATGGTCCGCTCGCCTTCCTCCCTTTGACCCGAGACGGCAAGCAGGACTGGTGCTCGATCGTGTGGTCAACCACGCCGGCCGAGGCCGAGCGGCTGATGGCGCTGGATGAGCCAGCCTTCCTCAGGGCGCTGGAGCGTGCATTCGAGGGCCGCCTCGGAACGGTGCTGCAAGCTGACCCGCGGCTGTGCGTACCCCTGCGCCAGCGGCATGCCAAGCGATACGTGGAAGCCGGCCTTGCGTTGATCGGTGATGCGGCCCACACCATTCATCCGCTGGCAGGGCAGGGGGTGAACCTGGGCTTCCTTGACGCGGCGGTACTGGCCGAAGTCCTGATGGACGCCTGCAAGCGGGGGGAAAGGCTGGCCGATGTCAAGGTGCTGAGCCGCTATGAGCGTCGACGCATGCCGCACAACCTGGCGCTGATGGCAGCCATGGAAGGGTTCGAGCGGCTGTTCCAGGCCGACAAGTTGCCGCTGCGCTGGCTGCGCAACAGTGGCTTGAAGCTGGTCGAGCAGTTGCCGGAGGCAAAAGCCGTGTTCGTGCGCCAGGCATTAGGCTTGAGTGGCGACTTGCCGGACCTGGCCAAGGCGTGAAGGCTGCCCTTGGCCCGCTGTCTGGTACGGATGCGGGGCGGACCCTGGCACATAGCAACATCCAGTAACGGCAATGGGGGTGAGGGTTCAAATGGGATTCACTACCATCTGCGCCTCTCTAATCGATCGAGGAGCGCCTTCCATGTTGCCACGCAAGTCCCTACTGGCCGCCCTGGCCCTGAGCGTTGTCGGTGGTACCGTGCAGGCAGCTGACGAGGTCGTGGTCTATTCCTCGCGTATCGACGAGCTGATCAAGCCAGTGTTCGACGCCTACACGGCCGAGACCGGGGTCAAGGTCAAGTTCATCACCGACAAGGAAGCCCCCCTGATGCAGCGCATCAAGGCCGAGGGCGAGCACGGTGTGGCGGATCTTCTGCTCACCGTCGACGCAGGCAACCTGTGGCAGGCTGAGCAGATGGGCATCCTGCAGCCGATCCGATCCGAGATCATCGAGCGCAACATCCCGCCTCAATACCGTGCCTCGTCCCACGACTGGACCGGCCTGAGCCTGAGGGCGCGCACCATCATCTACTCCACCGAACGGGTCAAGCCGGCCGAGCTCAGCACCTATGAAGCCCTGGCCGACAAGCAGTGGGAAGGTCGGCTGTGCCTGCGCACGGCGAAGAAGGTGTACAACCAGTCCCTGACCGCCACCCTGATCGAAAGCCATGGTGAGGCGAAGGCCGAGCAGATCGTCAAGGGCTGGGTCAATAACCTCTCCACCGACGTGTTCTCGGATGACAACGCCGTGATCCAGGCCGTCGAGGCGGGTCAGTGCGACGTGGGCGTGGTGAACACCTATTATTACGGCCGGCTGCACAAGCAGAACCCCAACCTGCCGGTGAAGATCTTCTGGCCCAACCAGCAAGACCGTGGCGTGCACGTAAACCTCTCCGGCATCGGCCTGACCAAGCACGCGCCTCATCCTGAGGCCGCAACAAAGCTGGTCGAATGGATGACCGGTGAACAGGCGCAGAAGTTGTTCGCCGACCTCAATCAGGAATTTCCGGCCAACCCCCAGGTCAAGCCCTCTGACGAAGTCGCCGCGTGGGGCGACTTCAAGGCCGACAGCATTGCGGTGGAAGTGGCCGGCAAGCGGCAGGCCGAAGCCATCCGCCTGATGGACCGTGCTGGCTGGAACTGAGCGGCGCTCCCTGCCCGAGAGGCCTGCCGAGGCCTCTTCGTGGGTCCTGCAGCGACCCGTCATCGAGACATAACGTGCCCTACACCCACCGTCGTCGCTGGTACCTCCCCGTCACTCTGATCGCCGGCCTCGTGCTGCTGCCCCTGAGCGTGCTGCTGTTGTCGTGGCAGTCGATCGACCTGCAGATCTGGTCACACCTGCTCGACACGCAGATGGGGCGCTTGCTGGGCAACACCGTTACCTTGGTGGTGGGGGTCGGTCTGGGTGTCACCTTGCTCGGTGTCAGCCTGGCCTGGCTCACCAGCCTGTGCGAGTTTCCGGGCCGTCGCTGGCTGGATTGGGCGCTGATGTTGCCGTTCGCCATTCCGGCGTACGTCCTGGCCTTCGTCTTCGTAGGTTTGCTGGACTTCGCCGGCCCGGTGCAGAGTGCCCTGCGCGAGGCTTTCGGGCCCATGCGCCTGCCGCGGGTGCGCTCTACCGGCGGCGTGATCATCGTGCTGGTGCTGGTGTTCTATCCGTATGTCTACCTGCTGGCACGCACAGCGTTTCTTGCCCAGGGCAAAGGGTTGATGGAGGCCGCCCGGGTGTTGGGGCTCTCGCCCTGGCAGGCATTCTGGCGGGTGGCCCTGCCCATGGCCCGACCTGCCATCGGGGCGGGCATCGCCTTGGCCCTGATGGAAACCCTCGCCGACTTCGGCGCCGTGGCGGTCTTCAACTTCGACACGTTCACGACCGCCATCTACAAGACCTGGTATGGCTTCTTCAGCCTGTCCAGCGCTGCGCAATTGGCCAGTTTGCTGTTGCTGGCCGTCATGCTGGTGCTGTACGGCGAGCGCCGTGCGCGGGGCGCCAACCACAGCGCCAGTGAACGCCCCAGAGGCCAGGCGCTGTACCGCCTGCAGGGTGGCAAGGCCGTGCTGGCCAGCGGCTGGTGCCTGTTGGTCTTCGCCTGCGCATTCGTCATCCCTTTGCTGCAACTGCTGGTGTGGTTCTGGCAGCGCGGGCGCCACGATCTGGATGAGCGCTACATCGGCCTGGTGCTTCATACCCTATACCTGGGCGGCGTTGCAGCGCTGGTGACGGTCTGCGTGGCGCTGCTACTGGCCTTTGCCCGGCGCCAGGCGCCCATGCCGGGCATTCGCGTCGGTGTAGGGCTCGCCAACATGGGCTACGCCTTGCCCGGCTCGGTACTGGCGGTGTCGATCATGCTGGCCTTCAGCTACCTGGACAGCCAGGTCGTCGCGCCGCTGTCCAGCTGGCTGGGAGGCGCGGGCAGGCCATTGCTGCTGGGCAGCCTTGCAGCATTGCTGCTGGCCTATGTGATTCGTTTCATCGCCGTGGCCTACGGCCCGCTGGAGAGCAGCCTGGAACGGATTCGTCCCTCGTTGGCGCAGGCATCGCGCAGCCTGGGTGTGGGCGGGGTGCGGCTGTTCATCAAGGTGTACTTGCCGCTGCTGCTGCCAGGCGCACTGAGCGCGGCGTTGCTGGTGTTTGTCGATGTGCTCAAGGAGATGCCGGCTACCCTGCTGATGCGTCCTTTTGGCTGGG
Organism: Pseudomonas sp. xss_4; assembly: GCF_043104125.1. Classification (NCBI taxonomy): domain Bacteria; kingdom Pseudomonadati; phylum Pseudomonadota; class Gammaproteobacteria; order Pseudomonadales; family Pseudomonadaceae; genus Pseudomonas; species Pseudomonas sp. xss_4. Next base: position 24,888 of record NZ_JBICKJ010000064.1, on the reverse strand, counting down.
ATACGCTGGCGGTACGGGTGTTCGAGATGACCAGCGAGGGTGAATGGGCGCGGGCGTCGCTGCCGGCATTGACGCTGGTGGTGGTCGGGCTGCTGCCGGTCATTGGCCTGATACGCCGCTCGGCGCGCAGGCCAGGCCATTCCTGCTAAGGGTGTCAGCTTGCGCCCTTGCCGCTACAATGCGCGGCACTCGCGCAGCAGGCAATCAAAACAACGCTGTTCACACAGCTGAAGGCCATGAGCCTTCCACTGCTGCCGCTTCGCCACGCCCGGAAGGAGAAACCCATGGGACAGCGCACGCTTTTGTACGACCTGCATCTGGCGCTTGGCGCCAAGACGGTCGATTTCGGTGGCTGGGACATGCCGCTGCACTATGGCTCGCAGGTCGATGAGCACCACCAGGTGCGCAGTGACTGTGGGGTCTTCGACGTGTCCCACATGACCGTCATTGATATCCGGGGCGATGCGGCCACGGCTTGGTTGCAGCGGCTGCTGGCCAATGATGTCGCCCGGCTCGATCAGGTTGGCAAGGCACTCTACAGCCCGATGCTGCATGAGCAGGGCGGGGTGATCGATGACTTGATCGTCTATCGCACGGCGACCGGTTACCGGCTGGTCACCAACGCTGCCACCCGAGCCCGGGTGCTGGAGTGGCTGGACCAGCAGCGTGATGGGCTTGCCGTCGACGTTCAGGTTCGTCCGGACCTCGCCATTCTTGCCGTTCAGGGCCCGAACGCGCGCGAGAAGGTAGCTGCTTTGGTCAGTGCCTCGCGGGCCGCTCTGATACGCACGCTACGCCCCTTCGAAGGGGTGATGGACGGGGACTGGTTCATCGCGCGCACCGGCTATACCGGCGAAGATGGCCTGGAGTTGATCTTTCCGGGTGACCAGGCCGTGGCCTTTTTCAACGACCTGGTTGGCGCCGGTATCGCGCCCAGCGGCCTGGGGGCTCGCGACACGTTGCGGCTCGAAGCCGGCATGCACCTTTACGGGCAGGACATCGACGAGCAGCACACGCCGTTATCGTGCAATCTGGGCTGGAGCATCGCCTGGGAGCCGGCAAGCCGAAACTTCATCGGTCGCGCGGCGCTGTTGGCGGAAATCGAGCGGGGCGTACAGGAAAAGCTCGTGGGTTTGGTACTGGAGGAGCGTGGTGTCCTGCGCGCCCACCAGGTGGTCCGTGTGGCGGGAATTGGCGAAGGAGAGATCACCAGTGGTAGTTTCTCACCTACGCTGAGCAAGTCCATTGCCCTGGCACGCGTGCCCATGGCCACGGGCGACCGGGCCGAAGTGGAAATTCGTGGCAAGTGGTACCCGGTGCGCGTGGTCAGGCCGACTTTCGTGCGCCACGGCAAGATCCTGATCTGATCCATCATCAAACGGCGGGCGTACCGCTGAGCCAATCGAGGAATTCAAGACATGAGCACTATCCCCGCCGAACTTCGTTTTGCCCAAAGCCATGAATGGGCCCGCCTGGAAGCCGACGGTACCGTCACGGTAGGCATCAGTGACCATGCGCAGGAAGCGCTAGGTGACGTGGTATTCGTCGAGCTGGCCGAAGTGGGCAAGGTGTTTGCCGCAGGCGACGCGGCCGGTGTCGTGGAGTCGGTCAAGGCCGCGTCCGACATCTACGCCCCGGTCGGTGGCGAAGTGATCGCGGTCAACGAGGCGTTGGCCGACAGCCCTGAACAACTAAACGAGCAGCCCTACGACGCATGGATCTTCAAGCTCAAGCCGAGCAGCCAGGCCGATCTGGAGAAACTGCTGGATGCGGCTGGCTACAAGGCCGCCATTGGCGAGTAAGCCGTCCTTGCGTCACCGGCAGAAAGCACTCGCAGCCAGGGGTTGAAGACCTCCCGGCGCGAGTTAGCCGGCGTTGAGGCCGGCGCTGTACCGATCAGTCGGCTATTGCATGCTTGGCCAGAATGGCATTGGCCAGCTCCATGTCAGACGCGTGAAGCCCTGGATGTTCCGCACGCACCTGCTTGATTGCCGACTCCAGGAATGGCCCACGGATGGCGCCTTCACTGGCTACGAAGCTGCCAGCATCATCCTGCGCCGCCATTACCAACTTGTGGTCACGCGAGGTCAGGTAGGTCGAGCCGGTGGTTGCACCGGAAGAGATCACATTACGCCAGAAGGAATCGGCCATGGCCGAGCCCACAGGCAGCGCGAGCAGGGCTGCGGCAGCGATGGCAGTGTTGAGACGCATGATGAGACACCTCGAAGGTGAGGGTTGAAGATGTGCGGTTGGATGCTCGCGAACCTGCCAAGTTCCTGGGCCTGCCGCTTCTGATCAGCTGCATGCACGCAGTACTTCGTCAGCCAGGGTTTGCCCACACGCAACCTTGGCCTCGCCGCAGCGGCGCAGGTCCACAAGGCCATCTGCCTGGGCCTGGCGTCGCAATTGCGCAAGGTCCGTATGAGGGCCGATCAGGGCACGCAGGTTGTCGCTGGGTTCGAGTAATTCGAACAAGCCGGTACGCCCATGAAAACCCGTGCCGCGGCACGTTCTGCAGCTGGCTGCGTCGCGCCCCTGGCACTGGCTGCACAGCGTGCGCACAAGGCGCTGGGCCATCACGGCAATCAATGTCGCTTTGATCAAGTAGTCAGCCACACCCAGTTCTTGCAGGCGGATGATCGCGGCACAGGCGTCGTTGGTGTGCAGGGTAGACAGCACCAGGTGCCCGGTAAGGGCGGCCTGCACGGCCACCCGTGCGGTGTCGGGGTCCCGTATTTCGCCGATCATGATGATGTCCGGATCCTGGCGCAGCATGGCGCGCACGCCGTTGGCAAAGCCCAGGTCCAGGGCCGGCTGCACCTGAAACTGGTTGAACCCGGGTTCGAGCCGTTCGATGGGGTCCTCGATGGTGCACAGGTTGACCTGCGGGGTGGCCAATAGCTTGAGGCTGGCGTACAGCGTGCTGGTCTTGCCTGAGCCCGTAGGCCCTGTGACCAGGATGATGCCCTGGCGCCGTTGCAGCAGGCCTTGCCATTGACCCAATTGCTGCCCCTGAAGACCGAGCCGATCAAAGCTCTCGTGCAGCTGCTGCGGGTCGAACAGGCGCAATACCAGTTTTTCACCAAAGGCAGTGGGCAGGGTCGACAAACGCAGCTCCACCTCGCTCCCGTTTGGCAGGCGGCTTTGCAGTCGGCCATCCTGAGGCCTGCGTTTTTCCGCGACGTCCATGCGCCCAAGGTGCTTCAGGCGGCTGATCAAGGCCACTGCGACTGCGGCGGGGAAAACATAGACGGTGTGCAACAGGCCATCGATGCGATAGCGCAAGTGGCCCTGGTCGCGGCGCGGCTCCAGATGGATGTCGCTGGCGCGCTGGTCGATCGCGTAGTGCAGCAGCCAGTCGACGATATGCACGATGTGCGCGTCATCCGCGTTGGCCTGCGAGTGACGCTTGCCCAGCTCCAGCCACTGCTCGAGTTCGCCGAAGCGGTTCGATTGCTGGTGGTGCGCGCCCTTGACCGACTGCGCCAGGCGCTGGAAGGGTTCACCGGCCTGACGCATCTGCACAGGGCTTGCGAGCACTCGCCGCACGGTTCGTCCAAGGCTCAGGGCCAGATCGGCCTGCCAACGGCACTGATAGGGCTGTGCGCTGGCCACGGTGACGCTCGCCGCGTCAGCTGCCACGATGAGAATGCCGTGGCTCTGCGCAAAGGCTGGGGACACCAGCTCAGCCACCTGCTGCAGGTCGATTTGCAGCGGATCGATACGCAGATAGGGCAGGCCCGTCTTGGCAGCCAGCCATTGGCAAAGCCGATCCAGGTCCAGTACTTGTCCCGGATGGAGGCGGTCGGCAAGGTTGCAGGCGGCCACCTGCTCCAGCGGATGATCGCCAGGGTGATCGACGGCATGCTCAAGTACACGCACGCTATCGCTGGCGTGCAGGCGCTGGTCGATGAGCAAGGCTTCGAGCACCCGGTGCAGGTCGAGTGCCAGGGTATCGGGGTTATGCATAAAGGCGTCCGTGCCTGATCAAGAAGACCCGATCTAGGCTAGTTCACCCTCCGCCAAAGCCGAATCGAAAGGATGTCAGGGTTTTGCCTGAGGGCTATTCATGCTCATGTCAAAGCGCTGGCCGGTGCGCCGCTAGGCGTGCACTACCGACAGCTCCACACGGTGTTGCGGGGCCAAGTGCACGTCGGCCACACACACCATGTTGCGCAATTTCTGAGCGATCACTTCGGCGCGGTGCCAGCTCAAGCCGCCAATACCGATGTCGAGGGTCAGCCAGTCATCCTGTTGAGTGACCTGGACGCTATGCGGTGTGAGCATTTGCAAGGCGAACTGATTGAGCACCCGGCACAAGCTGTCGGGCTCGGCTTCGGCCCGCAAGCGGTACAGCACAGTGGTGTGAGCATTGCTGTTGGCCCATACATCGGCACGCGGCAGTGAGTTCATGCGTCATCCTCTTTGAGTGCAGAAAGTTTTGCATGCCCGAGCCGGTATTATTTCGCTAAGATTCGACTAAATCAGTCTGTTCTTGCATAACTATGATCGATACAGGTCGATCTGGAGAATTGTTCATGCACGGCGCATTGGATGTCTACGACCGTCGTATCCTCGAGTTGCTACAAGAAGACGCTTCGCTGTCCAGCGCTCAGATCGCCGAACGCATTGGCTTGTCACAATCGCCATGTTGGCGACGGATTCAACGGCTCAAAGAGGAGGGGGTGATTCGCGGGCAGGTCACCTTGCTGGACCGCAAGAAAATCGGGCTGAACACCCAGATATTCGCCGAAGTGAAATTGAATGCCCACGGCCGCTCGAATTTCACCGAGTTCACAGAGGCTATCCGCGGGTTTTCAGAGGTGCTCGAGTGCTACGTGCTGATGGGGTCGGTGGACTTCCTGCTGCGTATCGTCACCCCGGATATCGAGGCGTATGAACGGTTCTTCTTCGAAAAGCTCTCGAACGTACCCGGTATTCAGGAGGTGAACTCGATCGTGGCCCTTTCGGAGATCAAGTCCACCACCAGCCTGCCGCTGTCGGGCTGAAGGCATCACGCTTTGAGCAGATGCTTCCAGCCACGGCTCTGATCGACGGCACGCGCCTGCTCGATGCGGGCTTCGAGCACCTCATCGCTGATCGGGTGCTCAGCCAGCTCGTGCAGTTTCTTCATGTCACCGTACAGGCGGTCCATTTGTGGTGCATCCAGCACATGGCGGGCATGGTGCAGCCAGGCCATCACTTGCTCGATGCGCGGCAGTTGCTCTGCCAGGTCTTCGGGGCGCTGGGTGTATAGCGACAACTTCAGAGCGCGGCCTTCCTCGGCAATCAGGTGTGCCAGCCAGCTTGCCAGAAGCGCCTTGCCCTGGCGCTCGCCACGGCCCTTGCGCTCGGCAGCCCAGGCACGCGACAGCAGCCAACGCGAGGTTTCCAGGGAGAACTGGCCCCAGCGAGGATCATCCAGCTCTTCTGCGAACTGCTCGGGCGCAGCGCGGCGGATGTCTTCGTCACCGTTGCCGGCTTGCACCAGTGGACGCCAGTCTTCGAGCAGGGCATCCAGGCGCGCGCGCAGGTCACGGGTGGCAGCGCGGGGGGCGGCCTGGCCCAGGCTGGCAGTGATGGCGCGCAGCTCGATGAGGTTCTGCACCCAGTCCTGCAGCGACCGCCAGTGGCCGCTGTGGCGGTATTGCTCGGCCAGGCGCTGGCTGTTGCCCAGCAGTTGCCACGCCAACGCAGCGTAGGCATCGTCCAAGGCCATGTCCGCTTCGAGGTCGGCGACGCTCAGATCCAGCTCGAAACGCTCGGGCTCCAGCAGGCGGTAGCCGCGCTCAGCCTTGCTGATATCGCAGGGCATCAGCGCAACGCTTGCGGCCAGCTCGGCGGCCAGCTCCAGCAGCGCCGCAGGCTCACCTTCACGCAGCTCCAGTTCCAACTCGCAAATCGCTTCCTTGCGCTTGCCGGCAATCACGAAGCCTTGGTCCAGCGCGGCCTCGATCACCACCTTGGCCTTGCCACGGCCCCAGGCGATTTCGGCGTATTCGCGGGTGAAGTCGGTGGTGAACAACGGCTTGATGGTCTTCTTGTCCAGGTCGGCCAGTTGCACGGGCCAGCAGCTGTCATCCAGCTTCTTGAGGTCCAGCTTCACCTTGTCCAGTTGCCATTCGTGCTCGTTGCGCTCGGACAGGCCAGCCACGCTGGTGCCGCGACACTTGAGGGTCTGGATGACGGTATCGCCGTCACGGCGCAGGCGCAGGGCAACACGTGCCTCGGCCAGCGCGCGCTCAGGCGTGTCGAAATACTGGTTCAGCAGTTCGCGGGTCTGCCAGCCAGACTTGTTGCGCTTTTTCAGCAGCGGGTGCTCGCGCAGGGCGGCGAGGGTCTCGGGGCTGGCGCGCAGCTTGAGTTCGGTTTCTTTGGGCATTACAGGCTCGAAAGGGGGCGTGGTCGATGCAGAGTCTACAGCAGTAGGCCGTCAACGGTTTATTCCAGACGGCGGATGGTCCTATGATGGGCAATGCTTCCGAGGAGTACACGCATGCCGTTGCCGACGCTGAAAGACCAATTTGCCGCCTTGATCGCCGCGCCTTCGGTCAGTTGCACCCAGGCCTCGCTCGACCAGTCCAATCGTCAGGTCATCGACCTGCTGGCTACCTGGCTGGGTGATCTGGGCTTTTCCTGCGACATTCAGCAGGTGACTCCCGGCAAGTTCAACCTGCTGGCCAGCCGCGGCAGCGGCCCTGGCGGCCTGGTGCTGGCCGGCCACAGCGACACCGTGCCTTACGACGAGCAGCTCTGGAGCAGCGACCCCTTGAAGCTGACCGAAGTCGAGGGTCGCTGGGTGGGGCTCGGCAGTTGCGACATGAAGGGTTTTTTCGCACTGGTGATCGAGGCCGTCATTCCCTTGCTGCAGCACGACTTCAAGCAGCCGCTGCTGATTCTGGCCACCTGCGACGAGGAAAGCTCCATGTCTGGCGCCCGTGCCCTGGCCGATGCTGGCCAGCCGCTGGGCCGCGCGGCGATCATCGGCGAGCCGACCGGGCTGCGGCCGATCCGCATGCACAAAGGCATCCTCATGGATCGGATCGACATCCTCGGGCGCAGTGGTCATTCATCGGACCCAAGCCTTGGCCGCAGCGCCATGGATGCCATGCATGCGGTAATGGGCGAACTGATGGGCCTGCGCCAGCAATGGCAGAAGGTCTACAACAATCCACAATTCACGGTGCCTGCGCCGACCATGAACTTCGGTTGCATTCACGGTGGCGACAACCCCAACCGGATCTGCGGCCAGTGCGCGCTTGAGTTCGACCTGCGCCCATTGCCGGGCATGGACGTGGACCAGCTGCGCGCCGCCATCCGTGAAAAACTGGTTCCGGTGGCCGAGCGCCATGACGTGCGTATCGACTATGCGCCGCTGTTCCCCGAAGTGCCGCCGTTCGAACAGGCGGCCGACAGTGAACTCGTCCAGGTGGCAGAGCGGCTCACCGGCCACCGCGCCGAAGCGGTGGCATTCGGCACCGAAGCACCTTATCTTCAGCAGCTTGGCTGCCAGACCATCGTGCTCGGCCCTGGTGACATCGCCTGCGCACACCAGCCTGGCGAATACCTGGATATGTCACGTATCGAGCCGACCGTGCGTCTATTGCGTGACCTGATCGGGCACTATTGCCTGCATTAAACGTCCACCCCTTTCATTCGTTTCTGCCTAGAGGAGACCGCGCGTGACCGCAAGCCTGTTCCGACGATGATCCTGAACGCCCCTGTAACGCCGTTCTCCGTCCACTTATCCACAGGCCCTGTCATGCACGATTACGTCAACTGGCTACGCCACGCTTCTCCTTACATCAACGCCCACCGCGACTGCACCTTTGTGGTGATGCTTCCCGGCGATGGGGTTGAACACCCCAACTTCGGCAATATCGTCCACGACCTGGTGCTGCTGCACAGCCTTGGGGTGCGTCTGGTCCTGGTACACGGCTCTCGCCCTCAGATCGAGACCCGCCTGGCTGAACGTGGCCTGGCAGCGCACTACCACCACGGCTTGCGTATCACCGATGCCGCTACCCTGGATTGCGTGATCGACGCGGTAGGTGCGCTGCGCCTGGCTATCGAGGCGCGGTTGTCAATGGACATTGCCGCCTCGCCCATGCAGGGCTCGCGCCTGCGGGTGGCCTCCGGCAACCTAGTCACCGCGCGGCCGATCGGCGTGCTCGAAGGCGTGGATTTTCATCACACCGGCGAAGTGCGTCGGGTAGACCGCAAGGGCATCAGCCGCCTGCTCGACGAGCGCTCCATCGTGTTGCTCTCGCCGCTGGGCTATTCGCCAACCGGCGAGATCTTCAACCTTGCCTGCGAAGACGTGGCCACCCGTGCGGCCATCGAACTGGGCGCTGAGAAGTTGGTGCTGTTCGGCGCAGAACCTGGCCTGTTGGATGAACATGGCCGCCTGGTGCGCGAACTGCGCCCCCAACAGGTTGCGCCGCACTTGCAGCGCCTGGGCAGCGACTACCAGGCCGAGCTGCTCGATGCCGCTGCCCAGGCGTGCAAGGGCGGCGTGGCACGCAGCCACATCGTCAGCTATGCCGAGGACGGCGCGCTGCTGACCGAACTGTTCACCCGGGGCGGTGGCGGTACGCTGGTGTCCCAGGAGCAGTTCGAGATCGTACGAGAGGCCACCATCGAAGACGTCGGCGGCCTGCTCGACCTGATCAGCCCGCTGGAAGAACAAGGCATCCTGGTTCGCCGTTCACGTGAAGTGCTGGAGCGGGAAATCGAGCAGTTCAGCGTGGTGGAGCGCGAAGGCATGATCATCGCGTGCGCAGCGTTGTATCCGATTGCAGAGTCCGATGCGGGTGAGCTGGCATGCCTGGCGGTGAATCCGGAGTACCGCCATGGCGGGCGCGGGGATGAGCTGCTGGCGCGTATCGAAAGCCGGGCACGGGAGATGGGGTTGAGCACCCTGTTCGTGCTCACAACACGCACGGCGCATTGGTTCCGCGAACGCGGCTTCTCGCCCAGTGGCGTCGAGCGGCTGCCGGCGGCACGGGCTTCGCTGTACAACTTCCAGCGCAATTCGAAGATCTTCGAAAAGCCGCTGGGCTGAGGCGCTCTGCGCATGCGTGCCTTAAATGAAAACGCCGCCTTGATGGGCGGCGTTCTGGTTTACACGGTGTGCAGATACCAGTTGTACTCGAGGTCGGAGATCGAATGTTCGAACTCCTCCAGCTCGCTTTCCTTGCACGCGACGAAGATGTCGATGTACTTCGGATCGATGTACTTGTTCAGGATTTCGCTGTCATCCAACTCGCGCAGCGCATCACGCAGGTTGTTCGGCAGGCTCTGTTCCAGCTGCTCGTACGAGTTGCCTTCGATAGGCTCCCCAGGCTCGACCTTGTTGGTCAGGCCATGGTGAACGCCTGCCAGCACGGCCGCCATCATCAGGTACGGGTTGGCATCGGCGCCAGCCACGCGGTGCTCAAGGCGCACAGCATCGGGCGAGCCGGTCGGTACGCGCAGCGCCACGGTGCGGTTGTCCAGGCCCCAGCTTGGCGCATTGGGCACGTAGAACTGCGCGCCAAAGCGGCGATAGGAGTTGACGTTCGGGCACAGGAACGCCATGGACGCAGGCAGGGTCTCGAGCACACCGCCGACAGCGTGACGTAGCGCGGCGTTCTGCTCGGGATCCTCGCTGGTGAAGATGTTGTTGCCATCTTTGTCCAGCACGGAAATGTGTACATGCAGACCATTGCCTGCCTGCCCTGGGTAGGGCTTGGCCATGAAAGTAGTGTCCATTTCATGGTCGTAGGCGATGTTCTTGATCAGGCGCTTGAGCAGCACGGCGTAGTCGCACGCCTTGAGCGGGTCCGGCACATGGTGCAGGTTGACTTCGAACTGAGCCGGGGCGCTTTCCTTGACGATGGCATCGGCAGGAATACCCTGTTCCTTGGCCCCTTCGAGAATGTCCTGCAGGCAGTCGGCATACTCGTCCAGGTCATCGATCAGGTAGACCTGGGTCGATTGCGGACGCTTGCCGGAAATGGGCGAGCGCGGCGGCTGCGGACGGCCGTTCACGTTCTCCTGGTCGATCAGGTAGAACTCCAGCTCGAACGCGGCGCAGATGGTCAGGCCCATGTCGTCGAACTTGCTCACCACCTGGCGCAGCACTTCACGCGGGTCAGCGAAGAAAGGTTCGCCTTCGAGCTCGTGCATGGTCATCAGCAGCTGGGCAGTGGGGCGCTTTTGCCATGGCTCGTTGGAGAGGGTGTCAGGGATCGGATAGCAGATGCGGTCTGCATCGCCGATGTCCAGGCCCAGCCCGGTGCTTTCGACGGTGGAGCCATTGATATCCAGTGCAAACAGGGAGGCCGGCAGGTTGATGCCTTTCTCGTAAACCTTGTGGAGGCTGGTGCGCTCTATGCGCTTGCCGCGCACCACACCATTCATATCTGCAATCAGAAGGTCAACGTAGAGAACCTCAGGATGTTCCTTAAGGAACGCGTTCGCTTCGTTAAGCTGAACGGCACGCGGGGGTACCGACATGATGCAACACCTTTGTTGTTAAAAATATCAATCAAGGGGGGCTTGCAGGACCAGTCAATCGAAAAGCCATACTGATGTCAAGCCAACCCCATGATGCCCTGAAATGGCACATCTACGGCAGATTTGCTGCATATCGGGGCACGGCATTATCCGCTATTTTTCTGGAAAAGCGCTATCGCGAGCACTGCGTCGTTTATTTTTTACGCAGGTGTTGTGTAAAAAAATGAACGGCGCTAAGCTCCGATTCAACCCAAAACAGAATAATACGAGGGTCTCATGGTCCGCCTGCCGCGACCTGGAAGCGCTGCCAATGCAGTGCAGTCAGGCTGTTCAGTCATGTTTGCCAGGCCTGCCAACCGCGTGGGGGCAGTGCTCGCAATAATTGACGTCTGGCATGCCCGGCCCCGCCTTCATGGCACCCCATCTCTACGCTTCGCTTCTTTCTGCCGTTACAAATCGCCTCGGGCACACGTGGTTTCAGTGTATCCACCGTCCGCCTGCGCGGGGGTTTTGCTTTAGCCATCCACTGCATCCAGAATCAAGGCGCGGACCACCTTACCTCCTGAGGTATTTATGAGTAACAACCTCGACCAGCTCACCGATTGGTTGAAAGAGCACAAGATCACCGAAGTCGAATGCCTGATCAGCGACTTGACCGGCATCACGCGCGGCAAGATTTCGCCTACCAACAAGTTCATCGCCGAGAAAGGCATGCGCCTGCCCGAGAGCGTGCTGCTGCAGACCGTGACCGGCGACTATGTCGACGACGACATCTATTACGAGCTGCTGGACCCTGCAGACATCGACATGATCTGCCGGCCTGACGAGAATGCCGTGTTCCTGGTGCCATGGGCCATCGAGCCGACCGCGCAGGTCATCCACGATACCTACGACAAGAAGGGCAACCCCGTAGAGCTGTCGCCGCGCAACGTGCTCAAGAAGGTGCTCAAGCTGTACGCTGACAAGGGTTGGCAGCCCATCGTCGCGCCCGAGATGGAGTTCTACCTGACCAAGCGCAGCGAAGACCCTGACTTCCCGCTGCAACCGCCGGTGGGCCGTTCGGGGCGGCCCGAAACCGGGCGCCAGTCCTTCTCCATCGAAGCTGCGAACGAATTCGACCCGCTGTTCGAGGATGTCTATGACTGGTGCGAATTGCAGCAGTTGGACCTCGACACGCTGATCCACGAAGACGGCACGGCGCAGATGGAAATCAACTTCCGTCACGGCGATGCCCTGCACCTGGCCGACCAGATACTGGTGTTCAAGCGCACCATGCGCGAAGCGGCGCTCAAGCACAACGTGGCAGCCACCTTTATGGCCAAGCCCATGACCGGCGAGCCTGGCAGCGCGATGCACCTGCACCAGAGCGTGGTCGACGTAACCACCGGCAAGAATATCTTCAGCAATGAAGACGGCAGCATGAGCACGCTGTTTCTGAACCACATTGGCGGCCTGCAGAAATTCATTCCCGAAGCGCTGCCGCTGTTCGCGCCGAACGTGAACTCGTTCCGCCGCTTCCTTCCGGATACCTCGGCACCGGTGAACGTGGAGTGGGGCGAGGAAAATCGTACGGTAGGCCTGCGCGTGCCTGACGCCGGCCCGCAAAGCCGGCGCGTCGAAAACCGCCTGCCGGGTGCGGATGCCAACCCGTACCTGGCCATCGCCGCGAGCCTGCTGTGTGGCTACATCGGCATGGTCGAAGGTATCGAGGCCAGCGCCCCGGTCCAAGGGCGGGGTTACGAGCGCCGCAACCTGCGCCTGCCGCTGACCATCGAGGACGCCCTGGAGCGCATGGAAAACAGCCGCGCCCTGGAGCAGTACCTGGGCAAGAAATTCATCGCCGGCTACGTGGCCACCAAGCGTGCCGAGCACGAGAACTTCAAGCGCGTCATCAGTTCCTGGGAGCGTGAATTCCTGCTGTTCGCAGTTTGATCAACCTCGGCCCCGCAGGCGCGCGGCCGTCCGTCAACGGAGAAGCACATGAGCCTGAACAACCCGCAAACCCGTGAATGGCAAGCCCTCAGTGGCGAGCATCACCTCGCGCCTTTCAGCGACTACAAGCAGCTCAAGGGCAAGGGGCCGCGCATTATCACCAAGGCGCAGGGCGTGCATTTGTGGGACAGCGAGGGGCAGAAGATTCTCGACGGCATGGCTGGCCTGTGGTGCGTGGCCGTGGGGTATGGGCGTGAGGAGCTGGTTCAGGCGGCAGAGCGGCAGATGCGTGAGCTGCCCTACTACAACCTGTTCTTCCAGACCGCCCATCCTCCGGCGCTGGAGTTGGCCAAGGCGATCACCCAAGTGGCGCCCGAGGGCATGAGCCATGTGTTCTTCACCAGTTCAGGCTCCGAAGGCAACGACACGGTGCTGCGCATGGTTCGCCATTACTGGGCACTCAAGGGCAAACCGAGCAAGCAGACCCTGATCGGCCGGGTCAACGGTTATCACGGCTCCACCGTGGCCGGCGCCAGCCTGGGCGGCATGAGTGGCATGCACGAGCAAGGCGGCCTGCCCATCCCGGGCGTGGTGCACATCCCCCAGCCGTACTGGTATGGCGAGGGCGGTGACATGACACCGGAGGCGTTCGGGGTCTGGGCTGCGGAGCAACTGGAAAAGAAAATTCTCGAAGTCGGCGAGGACAACGTCGCAGCGTTCATCGCCGAGCCCATCCAGGGCGCAGGTGGCGTGATCATCCCGCCAGACACCTACTGGCCGAAGATCAAGGAAATTCTGGCCCGTTACGACATCCTCTTTGTGGCCGACGAAGTCATTTGCGGCTTCGGGCGAACAGGGCAGTGGTTCGGCTCGGATTTCTACGACCTCAAGCCCGACCTGATGACCATCGCCAAAGGCCTTACCTCCGGTTACATCCCCATGGGCGGTGTGATCGTGCGTGACAAGGTAGCCAAGGTGCTCAGCGAAGGTGGGGATTTCAATCACGGCTTCACCTATTCGGGGCATCCTGTGGCTGCCGCAGTGGGCCTGGAAAACCTGCGCATCCTGCGCGACGAACAAATCGTCGAGAAAGCGCGCACCGAAGCGGCACCGTATTTGCAAAAGCGTCTGCGTGAGTTGCAGGACCACCCGCTGGTGGGCGAGGTGCGCGGTGTTGGCCTGCTCGGCGCGATCGAGCTGGTCAAGGACAAGGCGACCCGCAGCCGTTTCGAAGGCAAGGGCGCGGGCATGATCTGCCGTAATTTCTGCTTCGACAATGGTCTGATCATGCGGGCTGTTGGCGACACGATGATCATCGCGCCACCTCTGGTCATCAGCCCGGCCGAGATCGACGAACTGGTGGAAAAGGCACGTAAATGCCTGGACCTGACGCTCGAAGCGATTCGCTGACAGCTAGCGATGTGACATTAAGTCGTTACAAGGGCCAGGTTTCCTTGAAACCGGGCCTTGTAACTTGCCAGACTAGCGGCTGCTTCAGTCGCCCACACGCGTGTACTGCGGGACCCGGCTTCTGAACGGATAGCTAATCGAACACTCTGGAGCATGACGCATGAAGAATATGGGCAAGACGTTGTTGGCCGCCGCGCTGATGGGCGCAGTGGTCGGGGCTGTACAGGCTGAAGACAAGGTACTGAACGTCTACAACTGGTCGGACTACATCGCTCCGGACACCATCGCCAAGTTCGAGAAAGAGTCGGGCATCAAGGTCAAGTACGACGTGTTCGACAGCAACGAAACCCTGGAGGCCAAGTTGCTGGCCGGCAAGTCCGGCTATGACATCGTGGTGCCTTCCAACAACTTCCTGGCCAAGCAGATCAAAGCTGGCGTCTACCAGGAACTCGATCGCACCAAGCTGCCCAACTGGAAGAACCTCGACGAGGACCTGCTCAAGGCCGTGGGCGATGCCAGTGACCCGGGCAACAAATACGCCTTCCCCTACATGTGGGGCTCGATCGGCATCGGCTACAACCCCGAGAAGGTCAAGGCCGCGCTGGGCGTGGACAAGATCGACTCCTGGGACGTGGTCTTCAAGCCAGAGAACATCGCCAAGCTCAAGAGCTGTGGCGTGAGCTTCCTTGATGCCCCAACCGAAATGCTGCCAGCTGCCCTGCATTACCTGGGCCTGCCGACCAACAGCACCAAGAAGGAAGACCTCAAGGCTGCCGAGGACCTGTTCCTCAAGATCCGTCCTTCGATCACCTACTTCCATTCCTCCAAGTACATTGGCGACCTGGCCAACGGCAACATCTGCCTGGCAGTCGGCTACTCGGGTGACCTGGAACAGTCCAAGACCCGCGCCCACGAGGCGGGGGACAAGGTCAAGCTGGACTACGTGATTCCGAAAGAAGGCGCCGGCACCTTCTATGACATGGTTGCCATGCCCAAGGATGCCGAGCACAAGGAAGCGGCCTACAAGTTCATGGACTTCCTGATGCAGCCGCAAGTCATGGCCGAAATCACCAATGCCGTGCGCTTCCCCAACGGCAACAAGGCCGCGACCGCCTTCGTGGACAAGGAAATCACCAGCGACCCAAGCATCTATCCGTCCGCTGAAGTGAAAAAGCAGCTGTACGCCATTGCCGCCCCTGAGGCAGCAGTGCAACGGGTGATTACCCGCAGCTGGACCAAGATCAAATCGGGCAAATAAGCCTGATGTAGCATTTTCGGGCCGGGTATTCCCGGTCCGAAACCAGTGAAAGGCAATTGAACATTGCGGCATCGAAGCTGCGAAGGTAAGTTGCGCGCCGGTTTTGCGTGTGCGGCAGCATTGTCGCTACCCAGACACTGATTGTGAGGACCACCCACTTGTCCAATTCTGTATTACGCAAGGCCATGATGGCTGCAGCGAGCCTGACGCTGGCATGCAGCGTCCAAGCGGCGCCTACGGTGCATTTCTACAACTGGTCCGACTATATCGGCCCTGATACCCTCGCGGGCTTCGAGAAAGCCACGGGCATCAAGCCGGTGCAGGATGTCTTCGATTCCAACGAGACCCTGGAAGGTAAGCTGCTGGCCGGCAGGACCGGCTATGACGTGGTCGTGCCTTCCAACCATTTCCTGGGCAAGCAGATCAAGGCGGGCGCTTTCCAGAAGCTCGACAAGACACTGCTACCCAATTACGCGAACCTTGATCCTGCGCTGATGAAGCGTCTGGAGAAGAACGATCCGGGCAACCTGTATGCCGTGCCTTACCTGTGGGGCACCAATGGCATCGGGTATAACGTCGACAAGGTCAAGGAGGCGCTTGGCGTCGATACCATCGATTCCTGGGCGGTGCTGTTCGAACCCGAGAACATGAAGAAGTTGTCCAAGTGCGGTGTGGCCTTCCTCGACTCGGCGGACGAAATGCTACCGGCCGTCCTCAACTACATGGGCCTGGATCCCAACAGCACCAACCCCAAGGATTACGCCAAGGCCGAGCAGAAGCTGCTGGCGGTGCGCCCCTACGTGACCTACTTCCATTCGTCCAAGTACATCACCGACCTTGCCAACGGCAACATCTGTGTCGCGGCGGGTTTCTCGGGTGATGTGTTCCAGGCCAAGGCCCGCGCCGAAGAGGCCAAGAAGGGCGTGAACCTGGCTTATGCCATTCCCAAAGAAGGCGGCAACCTCTGGTTCGACGTGCTGGCGATCCCCAAGGACGCCAGGAACGTGGAGCAGGCGCATGCCTTGATCAACTATCTGCTGAAACCTGAGGTTATCGCCCAGGTCAGTGATTACGTCGGTTATGCCAACCCTAACTCGAAGGCTGGCGACCTGATGGACCAGGCCGTGAGGACTGACGCTGCGGTCTATCCACCGCAGGATGTGCTGGACAAGATGTTCGTGAACTCAGAGCTGCCGCCCAAGGTGCAGCGCCTGATGACCCGCAGCTGGACCAAGGTCAAGTCGGGCAAGTAATCCACCTCACCCCGCGACCTGCCTGGCAGGCCGCGCGGGCACAAAAATCTTGTTGGGAGTTTCACTCATGGCAGTTGCCTCCGGCGCCTATAAGAAAGCCCTCGAGGGTGGCCAGCAACCCAAGCAGGTGCTGGTCAAGATCGACCGGGTCACGAAAAAATTCGACGAAACGGTAGCGGTGGACGATGTGTCCCTGGAAATCCGCAAGGGCGAAATCTTCGCCTTGCTCGGCGGTTCCGGCTCCGGTAAGTCGACCTTGCTGCGCATGCTGGCAGGCTTCGAACGCCCCACCGAAGGGCGCATCTTCCTGGACGGTGTGGACATCACCGACATGCCGCCCTACGAGCGGCCGATCAACATGATGTTCCAGTCCTACGCCCTGTTCCCGCACATGACCGTGGCGCAGAACATCGCCTTCGGCCTGCAGCAGGACCGCTTGCCCAAGGCCGAGGTCGACGCCCGCGTGGCCGAGATGCTCAAGCTGGTGCACATGACCCAGTACGCCAAGCGCAAACCGCATCAGCTCTCCGGTGGCCAGCGCCAGCGCGTGGCCTTGGCCCGCTCCCTGGCCAAGCGCCCCAAGCTGTTGCTGCTGGACGAGCCGATGGGCGCCCTGGACAAGAAGCTGCGTTCGCAGATGCAACTGGAGCTGGTGGAAATCATCGAGCGCGTCGGTGTGACCTGCGTGATGGTGACCCACGACCAGGAAGAGGCCATGACCATGGCCCAGCGCATCGCCATCATGCACTTGGGATGGATCGCTCAGATCGGCTCGCCGGTGGATATCTACGAAACCCCGACCAGTCGCCTGGTCTGCGAATTCATCGGCAACGTCAACCTGTTCGATGCCGAGGTGATCGACGATGCCGAAGGTCATGCCCTGATCGCCTCGCCTGAACTTGAGCGCAAGATCTACGTCGGGCATGGTGTTTCCACCTCCGTGGAAGACAAGCACATCACCTATGCGCTGCGCCCGGAAAAGATGCTGGTCACCACTGTCCAGCCTGACTTCGAGTACAACTGGTCGCGCGGCAAGATCCATGACATCGCCTACCTGGGCGGTCATTCGGTGTTCTACGTAAAGCTGCCCAGTGGCAAGGTGGTGCAGTCGTTCGTCGCCAACGCCGAGCGCCAAGGCGCGCGCCCTACGTGGGACGATGAAGTCTACGTATGGTGGGAAGACGACAGCGGCGTGGTACTGCGGTCATGAAGCTGCGCAAGCTCAAGCGAGCGTTCCGGCGCATCACCCCTGAGGGGCGGCACCTGGTGATCGGTGTTCCTTTCGTGTGGCTGTTCCTGTTCTTCATGCTGCCGTTCTTCATCGTCCTGAAGATCAGTTTCGCCGAAGCTGACGTGGCGATCCCGCCTTATACCGAGATCTACAGCTACGTCGAGGACAAGATCCAGTTGGTGCTCAACCTGGCCAACTACGGTTTGCTGACCGAGGACGACCTGTATATCTCGGCCTACCTGGGTTCGCTTAAGATGGCGTTCATCAGCACGCTGCTTTGCCTGCTGATCGGCTACCCGATGGCCTACGCCATCGCCAATGCCAAGAAGGAAACCCAGACCGTCCTGCTGCTGCTGATCATGATGCCGACCTGGACCGCGATCCTGATCCGCGTGTATGCCTGGATGGGCATTCTCAGCAACAACGGTTTGCTCAACGGCTTTCTGATGTGGACCGGGCTGATCGACCAGCCGCTGCAGATCCTGAACACCAACCTGGCGGTGTATATCGGCGTGGTCTATTCCTACCTGCCGTTCATGATCCTGCCCTTGTTCGCCAACCTGGTGAAGCATGACCCAAGCCTGCTCGAAGCGGCATCCGACCTGGGCTCGAGCACCTTCAACAGTTTCTGGAAAATCACCGTGCCGCTGTCGAAAAACGGCATCATCGCCGGTTGTATGCTGGTATTCATCCCCGTGGTGGGCGAGTTCGTGATCCCCGAGCTGCTCGGCGGTCCGGAAACCCTGATGATCGGCAAGGTGTTGTGGCAGGAGTTCTTCAACAACCGTGACTGGCCGGTGGCCTCCGCGCTGGCGGTGGTGATGCTGGCGATCCTGATCGTGCCGATTCTGCTGTTCAACCGCAGCCAGGCCAAGGAAATGGAGGGCAGGGCATGAAGCGCTTCGGTTTTTCCAAGCTGATGCTGGTGTTCGGCTTGCTGTTCATTTACTTGCCGATGGTGATTCTGGTCATCTACTCGTTCAACGCCTCCAAGTTGGTGACGGTGTGGGGTGGGTGGTCGGTGAAGTGGTACGTCGGCCTGCTGGACAACACCCAGCTGATCGGCTCGGTGATGCGCTCGCTGGAAATTGCCTGCTACACGGCGGTGGCAGCGGTTGCGTTGGGCACCATGGCCGCTTTCGTGCTGACCCGGGTCACCCGCTTCCGCGGTCGCACCTTGTTCGGCGGCCTGGTCACTGCGCCGCTGGTGATGCCTGAAGTCATCACCGGTCTGTCGCTGTTGCTGCTGTTCGTGGCCATGGCGCAATTGATCGGTTGGCCGCAGGAGCGTGGCGTGGTCACCATCTGGATCGCCCACACCACCTTCTGTGCAGCCTATGTGGCGGTTGTCGTGTCGGCGCGGTTGCGTGAACTGGACCTGTCGATCGAGGAAGCGGCCATGGACCTGGGAGCCAAGCCGTGGAAGGTGTTCTTCCTGATCACCATCCCCATGATTGCGCCATCGCTGGCGGCCGGCGGCATGATGTCGTTCGCGCTGTCGCTCGATGACCTGGTGCTGGCAAGCTTCGTGTCCGGGCCAGGCTCGACCACGTTGCCCATGGAAGTGTTCTCGGCGGTGCGCCTGGGCGTGAAGCCGGAGATCAACGCCGTGGCCAGCCTGATTCTGCTGTCCGTCTCGTTGGTTACGTTCTTCGTCTGGTACTTCAGCCGCCGTGCCGAGGAGCGCCGCCGCAAGGCCATACAGCAAGCCATCGAAGAGGGTGCGGCGGCCAACGCCTCGCAGCCACAGGTACGGCGCCCGGCGCCGGTGGCGCCGATCTGATTGAGGCGTAGCTGCTCGCTTGCAGACGATCAGCTACGCCCGACCCAGCGCCCGTGATCTTGAGAGAATGCGGTACTGACACAATTGCTGGAGCTCGCTATACCTGACCTAACAAAGCCGCCCAGGGGCCTGAAGTAGGCAGGGCCTCTAGTACTCCAATAAGAATTATGGAACCCCGGCTTACCTGGCGAATCGCATGCATGAATCTTTTGCGCGCAAGAAAGGAGCCTCCATGACGTTGTCGCGTGTGCTGCTGGTCACCGGCTTGGGGGTGCTGGGCTTGCTCACGGGCTGCAGCAAGAGTGAGCCCGAAGGAACCCTGCCTCGCGTGGGGGTGCAGACTGTCCAATCTGCTGATTTCGCTGCCAGGGTGACCCTGACCGGTGATATCCAGGCGCGTGTGCAAACCGACCTTTCTTTCCGCGTAGGCGGCAAGATCATCGCGCGCGCGGTGGATGTGGGCGATCACGTCAAGGCCAAGCAGGTGCTGGCGCGGCTTGACCCCAAGGACCTGCAGAACAACGTCGCCTCGGCCAAGGCCGAGGTGTTCGCCGCCCAGGCGCGTGTAACCCAGACCCAAGCCGCCTTCGTCCGCCAGCAGAAACTGCTGCCCAAGGGCTATACCAGCCAAAGCGAATACGATGCTGCCCAGGCCTCGTTGCGCAGTAACCAGAGCGCGTTGAAGGCCGCACAGGCTCAGCTGGCGAACGCCAACGAGCAGTTGAGCTATACCGCGCTGATATCAGAGGCCGATGGTGTGATCACCGAGCGTCAGGCCGAGGTAGGCCAAGTGGTGCAAGCGACCATGCCGATCTTCAGCCTGGCCCGGGATGGCGAGCGTGATGCGGTGTTCAACGTCTATGAGTCCCTGTTGGCAGGCACCCCGAGCGATGCCAGCGTGGTGGTCAGCCTGCTGGACGATCCCAAGGTACAAGCCCGTGGGGCGGTGAGGGAAATCACGCCCACCGTCTCGGCTCAGAGCGGTACGGTACAGGTCAAGGTCGGTCTGCAGGACGTTCCGCCTGCCATGCAGTTGGGCGCGCCCGTCACCGTGACCACGCAGGGGCGGGGCAAGCCGAGTGTCGAGCTGCCTTGGTCGGCACTGACCAAAGGCCTGAAGAAACCCGCCGTATGGATCGTGGGTGAGGGCGACAAGGTGCAGTTGCGGGAAGTCGAAGTGAGCCGCTACCTGACCGGCACCGTGGTCATCGGCAAAGGCCTCGACGGTGGCGAAGTCGTCGTGGTGACCGGCGGGCAGCTGCTGCACCCCGGTATGAAAGTTGAAAAAGTCCCCGCCAAAGCGCCGGAGAGCCCGCTATGAAGCCTTGGCTGACACTGATGTGTGCCGGTGTGTTGCTTGTCGGGTGCGGCAAGCAAGAGCAGCCGCCAGAGCCGGTTCGCCCCGTGCTGTCGGTAGTGGTGCAACCTCAGTTGCAGGCCCGCCTGGGCCGCTTTGCAGGCGTCATCGAAGCGCGCTACGAAAGTACCTTGGGCTTTCGCGTAGGCGGTCGCATCGCACGCCGTTGGCTGGACGTCGGTGCCCAGGTCAAAGCGGGCGATACGCTGGCCACGCTGGATCCGACCGACCAGCAAAACCAACTGCGTGCAGCTGAAGGCGACTTGGCCAGGGTGCAGGCGCAGTGGATCAACGCGCAGTCCGACGCCCGCCGGCAACAACAGTTGTACGACCGCGGCGTGGGTGCTCAGGCGCAGCTGGACATCGCCCAGACCAACCTGAAAACAGCCGGCGCCACGTTGGAGCAGGCCAGGTCCTCGGTCAGTCAGGCCCGTGATCAGCTCGGCTACACCACGCTGCGCAGCGATCATGCGGCGGTGATCACCGCTTGGCAGGCCGAGGCTGGGCAAACCGTCACCGCTGGGCAGGCGGTGGTCAAGCTGGCCAGGCCAGACGTGAAGGAAGCCGTGATCGACCTGCCCATTGGCATTGCCGAGCAGTTGGCCCCGGACCTGACCTTCACCGTTGCCTCGCAGCTCAACCCTGCCGTCAACACCACCGCCACCTTGCGCGAGCTCGAGCCCAAGGCCGATGCCACCACCCGCACCCGGCGTGCGCGGCTGACCTTGGCCAGTACCCCTGAAACCTTCCATCTGGGGACTGCCGTCAGCGTCACCCTCAGCTCGCAGGTTTCTCCGCGCAGCGAACTGCCGGCCAGCGCTCTGCTCGAGCGCGATGGCAAGACCCAGGTGTGGGTCGTCGAACCTCAACAGAAAACTGTCGCTTTGCGCGACGTGACCCTGATCGACCGAAACGAAGACCGCATCGTCGTCTCATCAGGCGTACAGCCTGGAGAGCGGGTGGTGATCGCCGGCGTCAATAGCCTCAAGCCTGGCCAGCAGGTCACCTTCGACGAGGATGCGCAATGAAAGGAAGCTTCAACCTGTCCGAATGGGCGCTCAAGCATCAGTCGTTCGTGTGGTACCTGATGTTCGTCGGCCTGCTCATGGGCATCTTTTCGTACTTCAACCTCGGTCGCGAAGAAGACCCGTCCTTCACCATCAAGACCATGGTGATCCAGACCCGCTGGCCTGGCGCTACCCAGGAGGAGACGCTGCTGCAGGTCACCGACCGGATCGAGAAGAAGCTCGAGGAACTCGATTCGCTCGACTACACCAAGAGCTATACCCGGCCGGGTGAATCAACGGTGTTCGTCTACCTGCGCGACACCACCAAGGCAGACGACATACCGCAGATCTGGTACCAGGTACGCAAGAAGATCCAGGACATTCGCGGCGATTTCCCCGAGGGCTTGCAGGGCCCTGGCTTCAACGATGAATTCGGCGACGTATTCGGTTCCATCTACGCTTTCACCGCCGACGGGCTGAGCCTGCGTCAGTTGCGTGATTATGTGGAGCGGGTGCGGGCCGAGGTCCGTGAAGTGCCCAATATCGGCAAGATCGAAATGGTCGGTATCCAGGACGAAGTGCTCTACCTGAACTTCTCCACCCGCAAGCTCGCTGCCTTGGGTATCGACCAGCGTCAGGTGATGCAGGCTTTGCAGACGCAGAACAGCGTGACGCCAGCGGGCGTGATCGAGGCCGGGCCGGAGCGTATCTCCGTACGGACCAGCGGGCAGTTCGCCTCGGAAAAGGACCTTGAGAACGTCAACCTGCGCATCAACAACCGCTTCTACCGCCTGGCAGATGTTGCTCAGGTCGAGCGCGGCTACGCCGATCCGCCTGCGCCAATGTTCCGCTACAACGGCAAGACGGCCCTGGGCCTTGCCATCGGCATGCAGAAGGGCGGCAACATCCAGGAGTTTGGCAAGGCCCTGAAGCAGACCATGCAGCGCATTACCAATGAGCTTCCGGTAGGCGTCGATGTGCACACGGTGTCCAACCAGGCCACAGTGGTGGAGAAGGCCGTCGGTGGCTTCACTAGCGCGCTGTTCGAGGCGGTGATCATCGTATTGGCCGTCAGCTTCGTCAGCCTTGGCGTACGTGCAGGCCTGGTGGTGGCGTGCTCGATCCCGCTAGTGCTGGCCATGGTATTCGTGTTCATGGAGTACAGCGGCATCACCATGCAACGCATCTCGCTGGGTGCGTTGATCATTGCACTGGGGCTGCTGGTCGATGACGCCATGATCACGGTGGAGGTCATGGTCACACGCCTTGAGATGGGCGAGAGCAAGCAGGATGCCGCGACGTTCGCCTATACCTCCACGGCCTTTCCCATGCTCACCGGTACGCTGGTGACCGTGGCCGGTTTCGTGCCGATCGGCCTGAACGCCAGTTCGGCCGGCGAATACACCTTTACGCTGTTCGCAGTCATTGCCGTGGCGCTGTTGGTGTCGTGGGTGGTCGCCGTGTTCTTCGCCCCCGTGCTGGGTGTGCACATTCTCAACGCCCGGAAGGTGAAGTCCCATGATGACAAGCCGGGCAAGGTGGCCCGGGCGTTCGAACAGGGTTTGTTGTGGAGCATGCGCCACCGCTGGTTGACCATCATCGGCACCGTGGTGCTGTTCGCCCTGGCAGTGTTCTGCATGCGCTTCGTACAGAACCAGTTCTTCCCTGCATCGGACCGTCCGGAAATCCTGGTCGATCTGAACCTGCCACAGAATGCGTCGATCCAGGAAACCCGCAAGGTGGTCGACCAGCTGGAGGCAACGCTCAAGGACGATGAGAGCATCGACCACTGGAGCACCTACATCGGCCAGGGTGCGGTGCGCTTCTACCTGCCATTGGACCAGCAGTTGCAGAACCCCTACTACGCGCAGTTGGTCATCGTGAGCAAAGGCCTGGAGGAGCGCGGTGAACTCATCGCCCGCCTGCAGAAGCGCCTGCGCGAGGATTTTGTGGGTATCGGCTCGAACGTCCAGTCGCTGGAAATGGGGCCTCCGGTGGGGCGGCCGATCCAGTACCGGGTCAGCGGCAAGGACATCGACCAGGTGCGCAAGCATGCCATCGAGCTGGCGACGCTGCTGGACAAGAACCCCAACATCGGCGAAATGATCTACGACTGGAACGAGCCGGGCAAAGTGCTGCGCATCGATATCGCCCAGGACAAGGCCCGTCAGCTGGGGTTGTCGTCGGAAGACGTGGCCAATGTGATGAACAGCATCGTCACCGGCGTACCCGTCACCCAAGTCAACGACGATATCTATCTGATCGATGTGGTGGCCCGCGCCGTGGACAGCGAGCGGGGCTCCCCCGATACGCTGCAAAACCTGCAGATCCTAACGCCCAATGGCACCTCGATCCCGCTGCTGGCGTTTGCCACCGTGCGCTACGAACAGGAGCAGCCCCTGGTCTGGCGCCGCGATCGCAAGCCGACGATCACACTCAAGGCCTCGGTCAACGGCGATATCCAGCCCACGGACCTGGTGGCCCAGCTCAAGCCGGATATCGACAAATTCGCTAGCCAGTTGCCCACCGGCTATGAGATTGCAACCGGCGGTACGGTGGAAGAGAGCGGCAAGGCCCAGGGGCCCATCGCCAAGGTGATCCCGCTGATGCTGTTCCTCATGGCCACGTTCCTGATGATCCAATTGCACAGTGTGAAGAAGCTGTTCCTGGTGATCAGCGTGGCGCCACTGGGGCTCATCGGCGTGGTGTTGGCGCTGGTGCCGACCGGCACGCCAATGGGCTTCGTGGCGATTCTGGGTATTTTGGCGCTGGCCGGCATCATCATTCGCAACTCGGTGATTCTGGTGACCCAAATCGATGAGTTCGAAGCCCAGGGATACTCGCCTTGGGACGCCGTGGTCGAGGCGACCAACCATCGTCGCCGGCCGATTCTGCTGACTGCTGCCGCCGCCAGCCTGGGCATGATCCCGATTGCCCGCGAGGTGTTCTGGGGCCCGATGGCCTACGCCATGATCGGCGGCATCATCGTGGCGACCTTGCTCACGCTGCTGTTCTTGCCGGCGCTGTATGTAGCGTCCTACAAGATTCGGGAGCCTCGTCAGGAAGGTTGAGGCGCGATACGCGTCGCTTGCCAGCTGGGCCGCAAAGCGGCCCCGATATTGCGCGCTACGAAGCTGAAACCCTGGGGCTGCTGCGC
>NZ_JBICKJ010000063.1:0-77611 GCF_043104125.1 Pseudomonas sp. xss_4 | reverse complement strand
AGCAACAGCAACAGCAACAGCAACAGCAACAGCAACAGCAACAGCAACAGCAACAGCAACAGCAACAGCAACGGCAACGGCACTAATCTGAGAAGAATAAATTCTAAGCGTGTCTAAGTTGCTAACGCTACATTGCACATTGCTTGCAGATAGCCTCATTCCTAATGTAGGAGCGGTCTTGTGTCGCGATGGGCCGTACAGCGGCCCCCGGCATTTATTGGGTAGATCTCATAGAAAGGGCCAACCTGCGGCGGACCCCTGTAATAAGCTCCCATCCGCCTCCCGCCTCCCGCCTCCCGCCTCCCGCCTCCCGCCCCCCGCCGCTTAGCCAGCAGACACCATGCACGCTTGAACTTCCATCTCCCACTCCGCCTCGAAATATGCAGACATAACTACAGCGAGGCGGCCATGTCGCTTATCCACCCTCAAGCGCGATACAAGCCCTACCAAGATGCAGCAGGCGGTTGGGGGTCGGCGCGTTCTGTCATGAGCATACTCTGGCGTGAACAAGCCTTCACCACGGCACCCATGGCACTGGTCAGACAGAACAAACCCAACGGCTTCGCCTGCGTCAGCTGTGCCTGGGCCAAGCCTGGCAACCCACACGCGCTGGAATTTTGCGAGAACGGCGCCAAGGCCACTGCCTGGGAACTCACCCGCCACCGCACCGGCCCGGAATTCTTCGCCACCCATACCCTGTCAGCGCTGCGCACATGGACCGATTACGCCTTGGAGCAGCAAGGCCGGTTGACCCATCCCATGCGCTACGACCCGACCAGCGATCGCTACCAGGTCACCACCTGGGCAGAGGCATATCAGCAAATCGGCCAACAGCTGCAAGCCCTGACGCCTGACGAAGCGGTGTTCTACGCCTCGGGCAGGGCGTCGTTGGAAGCCTCGTTCATGTACCAGCTGCTCGCCCGTGCCTATGGCACCAACAACCTCCCGGACAGCTCGAACATGTGCCATGAGAGTACATCGGTCGGGCTGCAGGAGAGTATCGGCGTACCCGTCGGCACCGTCACGCTGGAAGACTTCGAACACACCGACTGCATTTTCTTCTTTGGCCAGAACGTGGGCAGCAACAGCCCGCGAATGCTTCACCCGTTGCAGGAAGCGCGCAAGCGCGATGTGCCCATCATCACCTTCAACCCACTGCGTGAGAGGGGGCTCGAGCGCTTCGTCAATCCACAGTCTCCCAGTGAGATGCTGGGGCCTGACTCGACCGTGATCAGCACTCAATATCACCAGGTCAGGGTCGGGGGCGATCTGGCTGCAGTGATGGGGATTATCAAGGCCCTGCTCGCGATGGAGCAACACGCAAATGAGCAGGGCAAGCCGGCCGTTCTGGACCATGCGTTCATCCAGGCGCACACCGATGGGTTGGATGCGCTGCGAGAGGAAGTTCAGGGCCATCAGTGGGCGACCCTGGAACGTCAGTCCGGTCTCGGGCGCGCTGCCATGGAAGCTGCAGCCACCGTCTATGCCCGCAGCAGCAAGGTCATGATCGTCTACGGCATGGGCATGACCCAGCACCGACGCGGTGTCGACAACGTGCAGATGCTGGTCAACCTGTTGCTGTTGCGCGGCAACATTGGCAAGCCTGGCGCAGGCATCTGTCCAGTGCGCGGACACTCGAATGTGCAGGGCCAGCGCACGGTCGGTATCACGGAAGACCCGGGTAAGGTTCCGGCTGAAAAACTGCAAGCGCTGTTTGGCGTGCAGGTCCCGCCGAACAAAGGCATGGCCACGGTGGACTGCTGCCAGGCGCTGGTTGAGGGCAAGGTCAAGGCCTTCATCGGCCTGGGTGGTAATTTCCTGCGGGCGATCCCCGACACCCAGCGCATGGAAGCGGCCTGGCAGACGCTGACGCTGAACGTCCAGGTGGCCACCAAGCTCAATCGCACGCATCTATTCCCAGGTCGACATGGCTGGTTATTGCCCTGCCTGGGGCACATCGAAGCGGATCGTCAGGAGGGGGTGGAGCAGGTCTATACCACCGAGGACAGTACCGGCTGCATCCGCGCCTGGCAGGGCCGCAACGAGCCGGCCAGCGAGCAACTGCGCTCCGAAGTGGCGATCATTGCCGGGTTGGCTGAAGCGACCTTGGGGCAGCGAACTACCATCGACTGGGATGCTTGGCGACACGACTATGCTTTGATTCGCAAAGCGATTAGCCAGGTCTACCCCGAGATATTTCACGACATGGAGGCGCGCATGTGGGAGCACAGCGGCTTCCATAGGCCCTTGCCCGCGGCCAAGCGGGAGTGGCAGACCGCGTCTGGCAAAGCCCAGTTCGTGGCTCCCCAGCGCCTTGATGAGGACGACGATTTGCAGCCCGCTGTCTCGGCGCACGATGTACTGCAATTGATGACGCTGCGCAGCAATGATCAGTTCAACACCACCGTCTATGGCTATGACGACCGTTTCCGCGGCGTAAAAGGTACCCGCAGCGTCGTGTTCCTCAATCGCAGTGATGTGGTTCGGTTGGGCTTGGCTGCAGGCGATTGGGTGCTGCTACGCACCGCTGTCGAGCCAAAGGTGGTGCGAGAAGTGGGTCCTTTGCAGATCATCGCCTATGACATTCCGGAGGGCTGCGCCGGCGCTTACTACCCCGAGTGCAATCCCCTGATCCCGCTGTGGCATCACGCTGAACGAAGCAAGGTGCCCGCCGCCAAATGCGTGCCGGTTACGCTGCGCAAGGTGGAGCCGTCCGCTGATGACCTGAGCAAGGCAGTGCCGGCGCACGATCAGATCAATTGAGCGCTTTGAAGGTTGGGCCATGCAGGGCCTTGCAGGCTATACGTTGATAATCCATTCCATTGTTCGTCCCGAGACGACAGGAGCGCCGTAATGAACAAGCTGCCCGATGACTCCGCGATGGTAGTGCCATTGCCTTTCGAGCCCGGTTTTGAGCAGATTCCCGAGGATGAGGCACAGACCAGCCAGGCGTTGCAGGATACGCTGCGTCAGATCATGGAGATCACCTTCAATGACAATGGTCACGCCAATCGGGGCGTTCATGCCAAAGCACATGGATTATTGCGCGGCACACTGAAGGTGGCGCCGGGGCTGCCTGCGCAGCTCGCTCAGGGAGCCTTCGCCACACCCGGTGAGTTCGATGCCTACCTGCGGTTTTCCACCAACCCAGGTGACATCCTCGACGACAAGGTTTCCACCCCACGGGGGCTGGCGCTCAAAATCGTAGGCGTGCAAGGCCCGCGGTTGCCAGGCAGTGAAGGGCAAGTCACCCAGGACTTTGTCATGCAGAATGCCAAAGCCTTTACCGCGCCAGACCCCAAGGCGTTTCTCAAGACGTTGAAGTTGCTCGCCAAGACCACTGACAAAGCTCCGGGTACCAAAAAGGCATTGTCCGCGGTGCTGCGCGGTGCAGAAAAGGTGGTCGAAGCGTTTGGCGGCGAGAGCGGCACCCTCAAAAGCCTTGGCGGGCATCCTCAAACCCACATTCTTGGCGAAAGCTTCAGCACCGTCGTACCTGTGCTCTATGGCCCTTACTACGCAAAACTTGCGGTAGTGCCCGTGTCGACGGCCTTGACTGCGCTGACCGATCAGGTCGTGGACCTCAAAGATGACACAGACGGGCTGCGCCACGCGGTGGAGGCGTTTTTTGCAAGCCAGGGTGGCGTCTGGGAACTCCGGGTGCAGTTGGCCACCGATCTAGATCAGATGCCGATCGAAGATGCATCCAAGCAGTGGCCCGAAGCGCTTAGCCCTTATGTGAGCGTGGCCACCTTGGAGGTCAAGCCTCAAGCCGCGTGGAGCGAAGAGAATGTGCGCCGTATCGACGACGGCATGGCGTTCAGCCCTTGGCACGGCTTGGCGGCGCACAGGCCGTTGGGCGGCGTGATGCGGGTGCGCAAGCCGGCCTATGAAATGTCGGCAAATTTTCGTGGGCAGCACAATGGTTGCCCAATCCATGAGCCCGGTTTCAAAGGGCCGAGCCTGTAAGTCGAGGAGAGTACGCCATGCAACCAGAAACCGCGGGCACTGAAGAGAAAGGCCCAAGCGATGTGCCGTATATCAACGATCCGTTGAAACCCACTTCCCCTGCGCTCAATGACGCGGATGCTACGGAGGCAGCTGAGGCTGAGATGGATATCGAGGACGACGGCGAATCGCTCTGAGTTCACTGGCGCCGTCGCTTGAGCAGCGGCGGCGCCAGTGTGTAGAGCATCGATGTGTAGGCGATCCGGGTCGTGCGAGGCTAAGCGCGAGCGCTAGGCGAAGCCGTACAGGTCCACGGGGTTATCCCGCAGGATCAGCTGCCGAACCTGGTCATCCGGTGCCCAGTCAAGCAAGGTATCCAGTAATGCGGCATCATCAGGCTTGTTCTGCAGGGACTGGGTGGGGTGCGGCCAATCACTGCCCCATAGCAGGCGTTGAGGGTAGTGTGAGATCAACCTGCGTGCCACCAGGCCCACGTCCTCAAAATGGGGAGCGCCCGTTTTGGAACGCAGGTAGGGACCAGAAAGTTTGACCCAGGTGCGACCTTGTTGCATGAGCCCATCCAGCGCCTTGAAGGCAGGCGACAGAACACCCTCGGGTTGTGGTACGTGCCCCATGTGATCAATGACTACCTTGCCAGGCAGCGCAGCCAGCCGTGGAGCGATATCGGCCAGTAGCGGGCCTGTGGCCAGTTGTACGTGCCAGCCCAACTCATTCACCCGCGCCGCGAGCAGCTCGATGCCGTCGAGCGCTTGCCCACCGGTGCTGAGGTTGAAGCGAATGCCCCGCACGCCTGCCCCGTGCAAGCGAGCAAGCTCCTCATCGCTGACGGTGCTGGCGACGACGGCTATGCCCCGTGCATCTGTACCGCTGCGGGCCAGTCCCTCGAGCATCACACGGTTGTCCGTACCGTAGGTCGAAGGCGTGACGATGACCATGCGGCGCAGGCCCAGTCGGCGTTGCAATTGGCGGTAGTCGTCCAAAGACGCGTCCGGCGGCAACAAGGTAGCACCCGGTGCCGCTGGGACGCGGCTGTCGTAAAGGTGCATGTGGCAGTCCACGCTGCCGGAAGGCGGGACCAGACGCGGACGGTCTTCACCCTGACTGTACGGGACGCTGGCCGCAGCGCCCATTGCACCCAGGACACTCAGGCTACCGGTCGCCTGAAGAAATCTTCGACGTGATAAAGCCATTACAGCCTCTATTTTGTTGTGTTTTGACTTGGCACCGGTTTCACCGGCTCCACGGCACGTCGTGCGTGCCATGGACGCCAATCGAACGCCAAGCGGCTTCTACTTGGTAGCCAACGTTCCTGCGGCCTGCGCCTGTTCCACCTGACGCTTGCGGCCAATGACCAACACCATGACCCCGGCCAGCGTGCACAGCGCCGCAAGTGGCATCAGCGCCAGGGCATAGCTGCCCGTGGCGTCATGGATGGCGCCGTACACGTTGACCATCAAGCCACCTCCGATCAGGTTGGCCATGGCGCCGACCGCAGCCAGCCCAGCCGCTGCAGTGGAGGAGGACAACCAGCCCGACACCAGTGCCCAGAACGGGCCTTTCATGGAGTAGGCCCCCACCAGCACCATGGTCAGCATCACCACCGTGGCCGGCAGCGACGAGGTGAACAGGGTCATCAGCAGGCCGGCCGCAATCAGCAACATGGTCATCGCGGTGTGCCAGCGACGTTCACCGGTGCGGTCGGAGCTGCGACCCCAAATGACCATCAGGATCGAGGCAACGCCGTACGGAATAGCGTTCACCAGCCCGATCTCCATGGAACTCAGGCCGAACGTCTTGAGCAGTTGTGGCGCCCAGACGCTCATGGTGCTGCCGGCCGCCGAGGCGCCCGAGTAGATCAGCGCAAGCACCCAGATGTCCTTGTGGCGCAGCAGCTTCCACAGCGAGATATGACCGATGGTGGTCTTCCGCGCTCGTTCCTCGGCCAGCCGCCCGGTGAGCCAGCCGCGTTGCTCGTCGTTCAGCCATTTGGCCTGTTCAGGCCGATCGGTGAGTACGAACAGACAGGCGATACCCAGCAGCACCGCCGGGATGCCCTCGAGGATGAACAGCCAATGCCAGCCGCGCATGCCCAACCAGCCGTCCAGGCTCAAGAGCAGCCCCGAAATTGGCGAGCCGATGAAGTTGGCGGCGGGAATGGCGACCATGAACAGCGCCACCATGCGCGCGCGATACGCCGACGGCAGCCAGTAGGTGAGGTAGAGCAACACCCCAGGGAAGAACCCGGCCTCGGCTGCGCCCAGCAGAAAGCGCATCACATACAGCGAGTTGGCGCCTTGCACGAAGGCGGTACCGGCGGAGATGAGCCCCCAGGTGATCATGATGCGCGCGATCCAGATGCGCGCACCGTAGCGCTGCATGGCCAGGTTGCTGGGTACTTCCACCAGAAAGTAGGCGAAGAAGAACAAGCTGCTGGCGAAACCGAAGACCTTGGCTGACAACTCCAGGTCCTGGTTCATTTGCAACGATGCCATGCCGATGTTGCCGCGATCGATGATCGCGATCAGGTAGCAGATGATCAGAAAGGGCAGTAGGCGCCAGGCAACACGGCGCATGGTGGCGCGTTCGAGCTCGCTGGGCGGGGTTGAGGCTGGTTTCATGGTGCTCTCCAATTGTTTTTTTTCTGGAGTTACGCAGTGGTCCGTGCCGCCGGACCAGCCGGCGCAGGTGCAATCAGTTATCGATCAGGTGACGGTTCACCACACAGCGCGGGTCCAGCGCCTTGCCGTCCCAGGCATCGAGGACTTGCTGCAGGGCAACCAGGCCTACGCGGTCCCGGGCTTCGCTGGTGTTGGCCCCGATGTGAGGTGTGGCGACCAGGGTTGGCAGGCCCCACAGCGGACTGTCGGCCGGAGGCGGTTCGGGGTGGAAGGTGTCCAGGCCGGCACCCCCGATACGCCGTTCGCTCAACGCATGCACCAGTGCATCGGTATCGACCAGCTCGCCACGTGCGGTATTGATCAAGATGGCGCCGGGACGCATGCGCTCAAGTTGCTGGGCGCCGATGAGGTTGCGGTTGGTGTCCGTGAGCGGGCAATGCAGGCTGATGATATCGCTATCGGCCAGCAAGCGATCGAAATCCTCTTCGCGCTCGAGGTGGTCACGCACGGGCAGTTGCCGTAGGTAAGGGTCGTAAACCTTGACCTTCATGCGCAGCGGCGCCACCAAGTCCATCAGGATCGCGCCAATCGAGCCAAGGCCGACCAAGCCCAGGGTCTTGCCCGCCAATTCCATACCGTTGGCAGTGGCCTTGTCCCAGTGGCCTTCGCGCATGCGCGCATCGAGTAAGGCGGTCT
Source organism: Pseudomonas sp. xss_4 (assembly GCF_043104125.1). NCBI lineage: Bacteria > Pseudomonadati > Pseudomonadota > Gammaproteobacteria > Pseudomonadales > Pseudomonadaceae > Pseudomonas > Pseudomonas sp. xss_4. The sequence goes on along the minus strand of NZ_JBICKJ010000063.1, from coordinate 70,328 downwards.
GGCGCGCGACGCTGAATATCAACGCAAAAGCGTGCTCGGCCACTGATTGGGCGTTGGCCCCAACGGCGATGGAGACAGGAATACCACGGTCGGCGGCGGCCTGGATGTCGATGGTGTTGTAGCCAACCCCATGCTTGGCCACCACCTTCAATGCGCTGGAGGCGTCGATCATGGCGCGGGTTAGGCTGCCTTGGCGCACGATGATGCCATCGGGTTGCTCTGCGCGAATGATCGCTTCGAGCTCTTGCTCGGGCAGATAGGGCGTGGTGGGGATAACGCGGATGGCGTGTTGTTCGGCCAGGCGCATCGCTTGGTCGGCCAGCGCCGGACCTGTCAGCAGAAGGGTACGGGACATCGTCGATACCTTGTTTTTGTTCAAGACGGTAGGACTGCACTGAGTGCTTTCACCAATAACCTAGCATAATGAAACGACGTTGCAACAACAGTTTTATCGTCAACTAAATTCCGTAATTAGCGTCATTTAAAATCCTTGAAATGCGTTTAATGAAATGCCATTCTGAAATGGCGTTCTGGTTTACCTGGGGCGCGCCCAATAAATCCAAGAGAGGAAGGTCACATGAGCATTGGTTTCCAGGTGCTTGAACGCACGCGCAAAATCGGTGATGAATGGGTATCGCGCTACCGTGAGGTGCCGGTGGCCAACGTCAGCGATTCGATGAATCGCATGACGGCCGGTGGTGCGCGTTTGCGTCCCATGCACCGGGAAGGTGTGCTGTGCGGCGCGGCGCTGACAGTCAAGGCCCGCCCTGGTGACAACCTGATGCTGCACTACGCCATCGACATCGCCGAGCCAGGGGATGTGATCGTGGTCGATGCTGGCGGCGACCTGACCAATGCACTGATCGGCGAGATGATGGTGGCGTACGCTGTAAAGCGTGGTGTAGCCGGCATCGTCATCAACGGTGCAATCCGCGATGCCGGAAGCATCAAGGCCGGTGACTTCCCCCTTTTCGCTGCCGGTGTTTCCCACCGCGGCCCTTACAAGGACGGACCGGGTGAGATCAATGTGCCAATCGCCATCGATGGCATGGTGATCGAACCTGGGGACCTGATCATCGGTGACGATGACGGCTTGCTGTGCGTACCCTATGCCCATGTCGCAGAGGTTTACCAACGCGCCACGGCCAAGCACGCTGCCGAAACGGCGCAAATGGAACATATCGCTCAAGGTACCAATGACCGCACCTGGGTCCTGGAATCCTTGAAAAAGAAAGGCTGCCTGCTGCCAGGCTGAGGATCGACCCGCACGTGGTACGAGCAAGATCCTTCAATGGCGGCGGCTTCTCACCTGAGGACTTGCTCACTTGTCAGACCTGACGCCGCCCCCTCGTACCCGTTGGCCCTCTGCGGTACGCGCATTGGGCCACCGCAACTTCCAGGTTTACTTCGCAGGCCAGGGTGTTTCCACCCTGGGCAAGTGGGTCCAGCAAGTCGCGCTGTCCTGGCTGGCCTATCACCTGACCGGTTCAGCCGTATTGCTGGGGCTGATCACCTTCCTTTCCCTCGCCCCGCAACTGGTCATTGGCCCTCTGGCAGGCGCCTGGATCGATCGCCATGACAAGCGCCGATTGCTGATCGTCGTCCAGTCGATACTGGTGGTGCAGTCAGCCGTGCTTGGGCTGGCCACCTGGGCGCATTGGGTAGATGGCCCTTTCATCGCCGCCATGGCGTTGCTGCTGGGCTTGCTCAACGCCGTCGAAACGCCACTGCGCCAAGCCTTGATTGCTTCTTTCGTGGATGACCCGGCCGACCTGCCCAATGCGCTGGTGCTAAACGCGATGCTCATCAACGCGGCCCGCTTCGTCGGCCCGCCATTGGCCGGTGGCTTGATTGCCGTGGCAGGGGAGGCGGCGTGCTTTGCCTTGACCGCCGTTGCTTTCACCGCCTTGCTCGTTGGGTTGCTGAAGGTGCAAGCCAAAGCCAGCCCTCGGGCTACAGGTTCCACCGCCCAGGTGTTCCGTGAGGGCCTCGCTTATCTATGGCGCGAGCAAGGCGTCAGGCAATTGCTGTTCAACGTCATCATGGTCAACCTCCTGGCATCCTGCTATGCAGCGCTCCTGCCGATCCTGGCCAAGAGTGTGTATGCCGGTGACGCACGGGTGCTGGGCTGGCTTTGGGGCGCGGCGGGCGCGGGCGCGTTCGTGGCCACGCTGGTGCTGGCGGTGGGCGGAGCCTTGCCTCGCCTTCGCCAGTTCATCGAAATGGGCGCAGGGCTTTGCGCCCTGGCACTACTGGGGTTGTGCTGGGCAGGTCAGTTGCAGCTGGCATTGTTTGCCCTGGTGGTGCTGGGTTTCGGCATCACGCTGAGCAACGTGAGCACCAACATGCAGCTGCAGAGCCAAGCGCCAGGCCATTTGCGCGGACGTGTCATTGCGTTCTACATCGCCATGCGCTTCGGCTTCGAGGCACTGGGCGGAATGGCCGCCGGGCTGCTGGCTGCTCGGGTTGGCGCCCCGGCTACCTTGGGTGCAGCCGGGGCAGTGTTGCTGTTGGGTGTGGCGGGGACTTGTGCATGGCGCAACCGTCGGGCTGCATAAACGCGCCGGGCTGGCCTGCTGTTGGCAGGCCAGCCCGAATGGGAAGAACGTCATAACCCGAGCATGTTGTAGTGCACGTAGTACATGATCCACAGCGACAACCCCACCAACAGCGTGATGATCACCCCCGTGAACACCAGCGCGACCAGGTTCCAACGCTGCTCTCGCGCTGTGGTCAGGTGCAGGAAAAACACCATGTGCACCACGATCTGGACCAGGGCGCACACCAGCACAGCGATGAAGGTCAGGTGACGCGGCAGGCTGGGGTACATGGCCAGCCCGAAGGGGAGCAGGGTGAGCAGGGCGGCCAGGACGAACCCAGTGTTGTAGGAACGGTGGCTGCTCTGGCTAGCGCCGGCACTGCTAGGCACATGGCTTTGACGATTCATCAGATCACCCCGAACAGGTAGACGACGGTAAACACGCATACCCACACGATGTCCAGGAAATGCCAGAACAGGCTCAGGCAGCTCAAGCGTGTGGCATTGGCACAGGTCAGGCCGCGTTGATGGACCTGCATCATCAACAGGGCCATCCAGATCAATCCCACCAGCACATGCAGGCCGTGAGTGCCCACCAACGTGAAGAACGCCGTCAGAAACGCGCTGCGTTCAGGGCCTGCGCCCTCGCTGATCAGCTGATGGAATTCGTTGATCTCCATGGCGATGAAGCCCAGGCCGAGGAGAAACGTGACGCCCAGCCAGCGCAATACCCAGCGCTTGTCCCGACGGTGGTTGGCGAGCATCGCATAGCCGTAGGTGATGCTGCTCAACAGCAGCAGGAACGTCTCCACCAGCACATAGGGCAGTTCGAAGATGTCCGCCGCGCTGGGCCCACCTGCCACAGACTGGCCCAGCACCGCGTAGGTAGCGAACAGGGTGGCGAACAGAATGCAGTCGGTCATCAGGTAGACCCAGAAGCCGAACAGGCTCAGGGAGCCTGCGTCTTCGTGGCCATGCTCCTGCTCGCGAGCCGTTTCGTTGTGCACGACATGGGACATGATTCAGGCCTCCGCCAGCCGTTGGCGCCGCTCGGTTTCCATCCGTTCGACCTCTTCGGCCGGGATGTAGTAGTCGGTATCGGGGTCGTAACTGCGCACGATCAGGGTGGCGATGACTGCCAGTGAACTGGCGATGACCAACCACCAGATGTGCCAGATCAACGCGAAGCCTAGCGCCGTGGACAGAACGCCTAGCACCAGGCCCAGGCTGGTGTTGCAAGGCATGTGGATCTTGCGAAAATCCATCTCGGCCAGGGTTTTCACGCCTTTCTCCTTCATCCCCCAGTACGCGTCGATGCCGCCCACGACCGGTTGTTCGGCGAAGTTGTAGAACGGGGGCGGCGAAGCGGTCGCCCATTCGAGCGTACGCCCGTCCCAGGGGTCGCCTGTGGTGTCGCGGTTCTCATGACGTTTGCGGATACTCACCACCAGTTGCATGACCTGGCAGGCCACGCCGCACAGAATGATCAGTACCCCGACCATTTCCAGCAGCAGCAAGGGCCGCCACTCGGGTACGTCGAAGTGATTCAGGCGCCGGGTCATGCCCATGAACCCCAGGAAGTAGGACGGCATGAAGGCAAAGTAAAATCCAGCCAACCAGCACCAGAAGGCAGCACGCCCCAAGGGGTCGTAGAGCTTGAAACCGAAGGCCTTGGGGAACCAGTACGTCAGGCCGCAGAGGTAGCCGAAGACCGCGCCGCCGATGATCACGTTGTGGAAATGGGCAATGAGGAACAGGCTGTTGTGCAACAGGAAGTCCGCCCCAGGCACCGCCAGCAGGACCCCGGTCATGCCCCCGATGCTGAAGGTGACGATGAAGCCAACCGTCCACAGCATCGGCGTCTCGAAACGTACTCGGCCCCGGTACATGGTGAACAACCAGGTAAAGATCTTCACCCCGGTGGGCACGGCGATGATCATGGTCATGATGCCGAAGAACGCATTCACGTTGGGCCCGGCGCCCATGGTGAAGAAGTGGTGCACCCAGACGATGAACGACAGCACCGTGATGACGATGGTCGCCCACACCAGGGAGTAGTAGCCGAACAGCTTCTTGCGCGAGAACGTCGAGGCCACCTCCGAGAAGATACCGAACGCTGGGAGTATGAGGATGTACACCTCGGGGTGGCCCCAGGCCCAGATGAGGTTCACGTACATCATGGGGTTGCCGCCCAGTTCATTGGTGAAGAAGTGCATGCCCAAGTAGCGATCGAGCGTGAGCATGAACAAGGTGGCAGTAAGGATGGGAAAGGCAGCCAGGATCAGGATCGAGGTGCACAATACCGTCCAGGTGAACACTGGCATGCGAAACAGCGTCATGCCGGTGGTACGCATCTTCAAGATGGTGACGAAAAAGTTCAGCCCGGTGAGCAGGGTGCCGACCCCGGATATCTGCAGCGCCCAGATGTAGTAGTCCACCCCCACCCCGGGGCTGTACCCGATGCCCGACAACGGGGGATAGGCCACCCAGCCTGTGCGGGCAAATTCGCCAATGCCCAGCGAAAGGTTCACCAGTACAGCGCCGGAGACGAACAGCCAGAAGCTGACGGCGTTCAGGAATGGATAGGCCACGTCGCGTGCGCCGATCTGCAGGGGTACCACCACGTTCATCAGCCCGACCACGAACGGCATGGCCATGAAGAAGATCATGATCACCCCGTGGGCGGTGAAGATCTGGTCGTAGTGCTCAGGTGGCAGGTAGCCGGGCGAGCCGTCCGAGGCCATGGCCTGCTGGGTGCGCATCATCAACGCGTCGGCGAAGCCGCGCAGCAGCATCACCAAGGCGACGACGATGTACATCACGCCGATGCGCTTGTGGTCCACGGTGGTGAACCATTCTTGCCACAGGTATTTCCATTTGCCCATGTAGGTAATGGCCCCCACGACCGCCAGGCCCAGCAGCCCGACGACGGCCAGCGTGTACATGATGATCGGCTCGTGGAGGGGAATGGCATCCCAGGTCAGTTTTCCGAACATGGTCTTACTCCTTGCTGCCTTGGGTGCTCTCGCCCTGGGAATCGCCAAGCCGGCGCTCGACCTCGCGGGAGCGGTTGACGCCCTGGTACTTGTCGATCAGCGACTGGAACAGGTGCGGCTCGACCTGGCCGTAATGTTCTACCGGGTGGGCAATACTGGGCTTGGCCAACTGCGTGTAGGCAGCCCCATCGAGCTGGCGCCCGGCAGCGCGTGTGCGTTTGACCCACTCTTCAAAGCCTGCCGGGTCGAGGGCCAGCGCCTTGAAGTGCATGTCCGAGAACCCCGGCCCGTTGTAGTTGGCGGCGATCCCCGTGTAGTCGCCTGCGTGGTTGGCGATCAGGTGCAGCCGTGTCTGCATCCCGGCCATGGCGTAGATCTGGCCACCCAGGGCTGGGATGAAGAACGAGGTGATGGCCCCGTCGGAAGTCACCCTGAAGTCGACGGGCGTGTCCACAGGCATCGCCATCTCGTTGACCGAAGCAATGCCAAGTTCGGGATAGACGAACAGCCACTTCCAGTCCATGGCGATGACCTGGACCTTGAGCGCCGGGGTATCGGATGCCAGCGGCCGGTACGGGTCCAGCGCATGGGTCGAGCGCCAGGTGACGACGCCCAGCACGATGATGATCGCCAGTGGTACGCCCCATACCACCGCTTCGATCAGCCGCGAGTGGCCCCAGTCGGGGGTATAGCGGGCCTTTTCGTTCGAGGCCCGATAGCGCACCGAAAACACCAGCGCCATGATCATCACCGGTATCACCACGATCAGCATGAGCAGGGTGGCGAGGATGATCAGGTTGCGTTGCTCGAGCCCCACCTGCCCCTTGGGGTTGAATAACACCATGTCGCAGCCCGAGAGCTGGAGTGCCACAGTGCCCAGCGCCATTGTCCAAAGCAGTCGGCTTGCCGTTTTCGGTTCCCTGGCCATGTGAGCGTCCCATATTTGTTGGCAGATGTTTCGGCTATCACCTGTGAGAGGAAACCCGTGCTAGCAAGGTTTTTTGCAATGTTCGATTAGTCGACGAATGGCAGCGCAGGCCAGGGAACTTAAGTCCATGGGACGGTGGGGTTGGCGCGCCATTTGGGCAAGGGCACTGAACCTTGCGCGCGGGTACTCAGTCACAGCGCCATTGCCCGGACGAATGGAGCGCCATGATGGCCAGTGACGCAACTGCCTCACTCAAACGCGTGATCACCCTACCGTTGCTGGTGTTCTTCATCCTCGGGGACGTATTGGGCGCTGGCGTATACGCGCTGGCAGGCGCCATCGCCGACCGGGCCGGTGGCGCCATCTGGGCCCCGCTGGCCCTGGCACTGTTCTTCGCCCTGTTGACGGCGGCGTCCTACGCCGAACTGGTCAGCAAATATCCCCGGGCCGGCGGTGCGGCCGTGTTTGCACGGCGTGCGTTCGGCTCGCCCTTGCTGGCTTTCTTGGTGGGGTTCGCCATGTTGGCGGCAGGCATCACCAGTGCTGCCGGGCTGGCGTTGGCGTTTGCAGGGGAATACCTGCGCGTATTCATCGACTGGCCTTCGGCGGTGCTGGCGCCCCTGTTTCTGGTGCTGATGGCCATGCTCAACGCCCGGGGTATCAAGGAGTCGCTAAGCGCCAATCTGGTCATGACCCTGATCGAACTCAGCGGCCTGGTGCTGGTGATCATCGCGGTGGCGGTGTTGAGCGGCCAAGGGCAGGCCGAGCCTGCCCGCTTGTTGGACTTCGGTGATCAGGGCCCGGCAACTGCGATACTGGGCGGCGCCTTGCTGGCGTTCTACTCGTACGTGGGGTTCGAGACTTCCGCCAACCTGGCCGAGGAGATCAAGGACGTACGCCGGACGTACCCGCGCGCGCTGTTCGCGGCCTTGCTGGTGGCCGGGCTGGTTTACCTGGCTGTCGGCGCCGGCGCTGCGTTGGTGATGCCAGTGCAAGCACTGATCGACGCCAAGACGCCCTTGATGGACATCGTGCACAACGCAGAACTTGGGCTGCCCCACGGCGTATTCGCCATCATCGCCCTGGTGGCGGTGGCCAACGGCGCCATGTTGACCATGATCATGGCCAGCCGTCTGACCTGGGGCATGGCCCGCGATGGCATGCTGCCGCGCCTGCTGGGCCAGGTGCTACCCAACCGCGGTACCCCTGGTTATGCGATAGCCGCGACCACGCTGCTGGCCATCGTGCTGACCTTTACTGGCTCGCTGGAAGTGCTGGCTGAAACCGTCGTGCTTTTGCTGTTGTTCGTTTTTTTGAGCACGAACGTGGCGGTGTTGGTGCTAAAGAAGGACAAGGTCGATGCCGAGCATTTCTCGGTGCATCCGGTGGTGCCTGTGTTGGGTATCCTGTCGTGCCTGCTGGTACTGGGTCAGCAGCCCTTCGAGAACTGGCTGAGGGCGGGGGCGTTGTTGGGATTGGGCGCGGTGTTGCACTGGCTGGCGGGCAAGGGCTTTGGTCGTACCGTCAGCGAGGGGGATGCGGGGCAGTGACTGGAGCATGCGATCATGTGCGAGCTTTGGATGTCCAACCGCTATCTGGCGAACCGCGCCCTCGCGCAGACTTGTGCAGCCAATCATCAGGAACTCTTCAATGGCCAAAGAGATTGAAAGCCCTTGCGTGTCGAGCTGCAAGCTCAAGCATGAAGTGTGCACGGGCTGCGGGCGCAGCAAGGAGGAGATTAAAGGCTGGCGAAACATGAAGCGCTCTGAGAAGAAGGCGACGGTCGAGAGAGCAGCTGCTCGCTTGAAGAAGATCAAGAAGAAAGGCAAGGGTTGAGCGGTGTGCAGGGTTGGCTGATAGCAGGTAACGGTCGGTAGATGCCATTCACTGGACGACCTATCCGCGAATATCAACCGGATAGTCTCTTGCGGCTTGGTTCCAGAATTACCAGCTGGCGCTCTTACTGACCTGAGCGGCCAGCATCCCCTCGACCTGAGGAGCGACGTTGAAGTCGAGCATGGAAATGAAGCTGTCCATCAACGGTGATTCGTTGTGGGTGTTCCAACTCATGTACAGGCCGATGGCCGGGTTGGGGGAGGCGGTCACGGGGTAGAGACGGCGGAACAGGACCTTGTCGCGCATGATCGAATTGGCAATCGACTCAGGCACCAAAGCAACGCCGAAACCGCAGGCCACCAGGCCCATCAAGGTATGAATCTGCGCGGCCTCCTGCACCACCTTGGGGTAAAAACCGGCGGCTTCACACAAGGCGATCAGCTGGCTGGGATAGCCGGTGCCCAGCGCTTCAGGGGTAAATCCGAAATCTTCCCCGGCAAAGTCCCTCAAGTCGATGTGCCCTCCCTTTGCCTTCGGGTGGTGGGCGGGCAGGGCCATCACGATCTCTTCGTCCAGCAACAAGCGTGACTCGACGTTTTCCGCCGAGATCGGCAACTTGCGCATGAAGACAATGGTTGGAGCTGATTTCCACAGCTTGTGCTTGGCCGAAATGATTGTTACCGGGGAGGTAGTCCAACGTTTGCTGGAAAGCTGCTCGAGTCAGCGCCTACTGCGAGTCTTCCGATCCGGTCTCAATCACAACGCGATTTGCATCAACAGTCGCGACACGGAAGCGGGCGCTACGCGACGGTGTTTGCATTTCCTTGCCTTGCGGGCGGCTGATCAATGCCCAGACAGTGTTGTCGACTTGAGTGATGCGCTGCATGGGATAATTCCTTCGTTGCTGAACGGACGCTAGCTCTAGCCTCAAAGCGACTTATGGAATCTTGATCCCCAACGCATTCAGCGAGGGCGTATCCATCCGACCATTCACGGTCAGCCCACTGTCCATCTGAAAGGCCATCAGCGCACCGCGTGTCGCTTTGCCCATCACCCCATCAACGGCGCCTTGGTAATACTGACGCACCATCAGCGCGGTCTGCACACGGGTGACCAGGTTGCTTTTCTGCTCATTGGTCGCGCGGCGCTTTGAAGTGCTCGAATTTGTCCCGCTGGTGGTGCCAGACGACTGATAAAGGCTGTTGCTGCTTGAGTTGCTGCTCGAAGCACTCGGCGCGCTGTAGCTTCGGGTATGGGTAGCGGGTGGGCTGTAGTAGCGCGGTGCGCTATAGCCACCCGAGCCGCTGTAGTGAGAACTGTGCGAACTGTGGGACCGGTGTGAACTGTGCGAGCGATGTGCTGCATAGATGTTCACGGTATCTGGCGCATTGAGCGTATCGGCAAATACCGGGGGCTGTAGCTTGTCGTTGGGTTGCCAGTTCGCATCGGCGAGCGACAGATGGCCCGCCTGGGCCAGGGTGGTACCTGCCATTGGCAGCAAGCTGATCCCACTAATCAGGACTTTCCAGCGGTCGAGCAGTTTCACTGTGCACTCCTTGCATAGGCGCTAAAGGCCTCGGTCGATAGTAATTGTACGCCGCGGCTTTGCCAGCGGTCGGTGTGGGATTTGAAGAAGCCAGAGCAATGGTTGACGGCAGCGCATTGCTGGCAAGTATCAATGAACAGGTTTTTCCAGTCCGAGATGCTCTGACGGGCGAAACGCGAGAGGTCGGCCGGAATCAGGCACAGGGGTAGGTTGTAGATCGAAACCGGCACGCCGCGGTTGAACAGGAAATAAACGGCCTGGCTCAACGACTCTTGATAGTCTAGCGGGTCAATCCACAATTCTTCGTAGTGCTTCCTGGCCAGGCCTGTACTTTCGATACCCATCAGCGCAACATGCCGCACGAAGGGCAGATTCCTGAACACGTAGTGAGCGAGTTCGGGCAAGCGTGGTGTGGTCAGGCGATTGAGCACCACGCGTACCTCGATGATCTGGTTGGCGCGTGCCAGGTTGTAAAGACCTTGCAAGGTTTCGCTGAACGCGCCTGGAGCCTGTACCACATGGTCATGGTCTTCGGCATTGTCGGCATACAGCGGGATGCCCCAGCTCAACTGAGGGTGGCCGATGGCTGAGAGCGCCGCGATCCAGCTCGGGTCTTGGAACAGACGGCCGTTGCTGAGCACATGAATGGATTTCTGAGGCAAAACGGCTTTGCACTTGGCCAGGATTTCCAGCAGGCCGTCGCGATAAAGCGTTGGTTCTCCGCCGCTGATTCCCAGATTTTCCTCGCTCGAGTCCATCAGGTCGATCAGCCGTAGGTTCTCTTCGACATGCCAACGGTCATCGATATCTTTGGGGGGCTGCGAGCACATCAGACAGAAGCTGTTGCAACGATCGGTCATAAACAGCAGGTTGCTGTCTGAGCCTCGTCGATAGAGCACTCGCACCAACGTGTTACCTGGTGTGATGGCAATGACATCGCCGGGCTGCACGACATCAGCATCTTTGGGGGTGTGTAGATGTGGCCGCGCGCTGTCGAGGTCGCCGATCAATGGCTCCGGGATCAGGAATCCACCCACTGGTAATGAGAGCAGATGCGGGCTCCGTAGCCGTTCTTCGTTTGGCAACCAAAGCAGCAGGTCACCGAACTCAGCGCTTCCGGCACAAACAGCCAGGCCTTGTTCGATGAACTCATCCAGAGTGATGACCTTGAGTAGCTTCGGCTCATCCAGGTGATGGATTTCAAAGTGGGTATCTTTACGCAGCATCACCATCAGCCCCTGTAACCCGGGAACCGGACATCGTTGTAAGAGCGCTTGTTCAACCAAGACAGCAGCACCCTATGCACATTGTCGTCGCCATCGCAAAGCAGGCCGAAAAGATGCTTCAGCAGTCCCATGTTCTTCTTGCAGAAGCTACTGAATACTCGGTGTCCGATCGGGTCAGCTTGGCGGGCATAGTGTTCGACGGGGTCAGCACCACAGTACGGGACAAGTGCGCAGTCGGAGCAGCCCGGCAGCGCTTCTGCCACGCCACTGGCGAACAACGCATTCATGACGGGCGATGCGAGTAATTCAGACAAGGGTTGCTGTACGGTGCCGAGCCTCAAGCCGTCCTCACCCATCTCCAGCAACATTCGGGCTTCGTCCGAGGGATAGACATAACCGTCATAGTTGTAAACCAGCGCCGCAGTGCCTGCGCCAGCAGGGGAGCGCAGGTCTACATAGCCAGAGGAGAAGGGTGTCAGGATATTCTTCAGCAACAGGCTCGTATAACTCTCTGACAGATATACACCCTGTTGGTTGATATGCAGCAAATAGGCCAGTGCCTTCTTGTAGAAGGCCAGGTATCGTTCAATAGGGTAATCAAGTCGATGTGCACTCTTGGTGGCAAACCCATAAGGGCTCAGAGGTCGAAGCGAGACGCTGGAGAAGCCCTGACTTACATACTCATCGATGATCGCTTCAGGTTGTTCGAGGCTTCTTGAAGTCAGCGTGGTCAGCGCGGAAACCGCATCATGGCCAAGGCGCTCACGGACCCACTGGATACCTTTTACAGTGCGTTCGTAGGAGTCTCGTGACGGGGTAGGGCGGTTGGCATTGTGTAAAGGCGCCGGCCCATCGAGCGAGGTCGAAAACTGGATGCGGTTTTGTTCTGCGAAGTCGAGTATTTCGTCCGTCAGATGGTGCAGCGTGGTGGTGATGACGAACTGGATATCCCTTTGTTCGACCACGTTCCGTTCAACGACCCATTCAACAATCTGGCGGACGCGCTCGAAGGCCAGAAGCGGCTCGCCACCCTGGAACTCCACAGTCAAAGCGGGAGCGTTAGATTCGAACAGGCGATCGACCGCCGCCTGTGCATCTGCTTCAGACAGGTCGTGGCCGGATCCTCCCAGAGGGGCCCTCGATACCTGGCAGTACTGGCAGGTATGGTTGCAGCGCAATGTAACCACGAACAAGTGCAGTGCAGGGCCCTGGAGGAGGAAGTCCTTCCGGCTCCGATATTGCGCGGCCATTTCCGGGAACGGGTCGTGGCGGCTTGGTTCGTAGATGAAGTGGCGGGCCAGCAGGTCCTTGTAAAAAGGTGTATTTGCTTTAACGTGGAACTGACTGAGGGCTCGTAATTGCGCGTCGTTCACGTGCATGTACTCACCGGTATCGGAGGTGAGCAGGATGTCACGGTCATTTCCCGTGTTCATGCGCATGAATCGAAAAGGTAGCAAGCGGTAGTGCTTGGCGTCTGTCGCGATCAGTGTCACTGAGAAATCCCACATCCAGCGAGCGCGGCTCGGGCCAGGACTTCGCGCAACCCTGCTGTTTCGCGGTTGATATGGTCGCGTAGGGCGAAGTCGTTCAGATGCTGGAGGATCAACGAGTGAGCTTGCTCCGAGGAAAGCGTTAGCCTTGCTTCAGCGGGGTGGGCCGTGAGGCTTATCTGATTGGCTTCAATACCGACCTGGATCGTGACAGTGTCGGCCAGGGAATAAGCGGCGCGTTGCACCACGCTGAGCGGGTAGGCTGCACTGTCGAGTTTCAGCGTGACTGGCCATGTCATCGGAACCGGTCCTTCAAATCTGTTGGGAGCATGTGGATTTTGCCGGCTGAAGAGGCATTATGCCATCATAATTTTTTACATTTGCACGCATTTGTCCAGTGTGGCGGGTGGTGAGCTCACTACGGCTCGGTCATTGAGACGGGGTAGGGTCGCGGGTTCATATCTCCCTCAGTCCACCCATCACCATCTATAACCTGCTTGGCCTCAGGCTGGGGGCATCCTTTTCAAACCATTCATAGCATGCCCTCAAATATGCCCCCCAATGTAGCAATCCACTGGAAGTAAATAGAGCTCCATGGTTTGTGGAAAGGCAGGAATGATCAGCCGAACAGCCTATCCGGCGGCGACTAGAGACTCTCAGGATCCCCAAAAAACATCTGAATCCTAGACCTCAACCACCGCTCCGCCGGATCATTGTCCTGCGCCCCGCGCCAGGCCATGTGCAATTCAAAACTGCGCACCTCCAGCGGCAGCTCTTCAGCCCGCAACCCACCGGCCGCTGTCAGGGCATCGGCCGTGTAATCGGGCACGGTGGCCACGATGTCGGTGCCGGCCAGCAGGCTGCCCAGGCCATTGAACTGCGGCACGGCCAGGACCACGTGGCGCTTGCGTCCAAGCGCCTGCAGGGCTTCGTCGATGAAGCCCGACAGGTCCCCGGCGAACGACACCAGGGCATGGGGCCTTGCGCAAAAATCATCGAGGCTGATGCTGCCCGGTACGCTGTCGGCCCGCAGCAGCTTCGGCCGGCTGCGGCGCAGCACCTTGCGTTTGGCATTGGCGGGCAGTTCGCTGGTATAGCTGACGCCGACCGAAATTTCACCGGAGGCCAGCAAGGTGGGCATCAGCAGGTAATTGACGCGCCGTATCACCAGCACGATACCTGGCGCTTCGGCGCGTACGCGCTTGAGCAACTGGGGCAGCAGGCCGAATTCGGCATCGTCCGACAGGCCGATGCGAAACACGGCGTTGCTGGTGGCCGGGTCGAACTCGGCAGCACGGCTGACGGCCGTGGAAATCGAATCCAGCGCAGGCGAAAGCAGGGCGAAGATTTCGTTGGCGCGGGCGGACGGCTCCATGCTGCGGCCGGTGCGCACAAAAAGCGGATCATCGAACAGGTTGCGCAGGCGCGACAGGGCGGCGCTGATGGCGGGCTGGCCGAGGAACAGCTTTTCCGCTGCACGGGTCACGCTTCGCTCGTGCATGAGCGTTTCGAACACGATCAGCAGGTTGAGGTCTACGCGACGCAAGTCGTTTCGATTCATCGGGGCGCTTCGCCAGAAAAGGAGCAGGGGTGAATATTAAGGCCAAAGGCTGGTAACCTGCACCCATCCAGGGGGCCAATTGCAGGGAAAATGCAGGGCCCAATCGATGACAGGCATGTCGACTATTAATGACCGCGGCTGGTCTGATGGGTAAAGCCCGGATAGAGTCAGTGGTAATTGATGTTTCACGAGGCGAGGTAGGCGATGTCCCGCATGATTCGGTTCCACAAGTTCGGCGCTGCGGATGTGCTCCGTTGCGAGGAGCAGGCTGAGCCGATGCCCGCCGCCGGTGAGGTGCAAATCCGCGTCGAGGCGATCGGTGTCAGCTGGTACGACGTGCTCTGGCGCCAGAACCTGGCGTCCTCCCGTGCACGGCTGCCAGCCGGTATAGGTCATGAAATGGCCGGCGTGGTGACGGCGGTGGGCGAGGCGGTCGACGACATCGTGGTCGGTGACAGGGTCGCGAGCTTCCCGGCCACCAGTGCCAACGATCACCCGGTGTACGGTGACGTCATCGTCTTGCCCCGTTCAGCCATCACCCGCTATCCCGAGGTGCTGACACCGATCGAAGCGAGCGTGCACTATACGCCGCTGCTGATCGCCTATTTTGCGTACGTCGATCTGGCCCGTGCAAAAAGTGGGCAGACGGCACTGGTCACCGATGCCAGTCATTGCGCGGGCCCGGCGTTCGTGCAGCTGGGCAAGGCGCTTGGGCTGACGGTGTTTGCCGCGACCAAGGATGGCGAGCAGCGTGACTATCTGCTCGGCCTGGGCGCTGACAAAGTGATCGTCACCGAGGAGCAGGACCTGGTGATGCAGGTAGGCAAGTACACCGAAGGTCGCGGTGTAGACATGGTGCTCGATGGCCTGGGTGGGCCACAGATGTCGTTGCTCGGTGATGTCTTGGCCCCGCGTGGCAGCCTGGTGCTGTATGGCCTGCAAGGCGGCAACCAGACCCCATTCCCGGCCTGTGCTGCATTCCAGAAGAACATTCAGTTCTACGTGCACTGTATTGGCAATTTTACAGGCAAGCCTGAATTGGGCATCAGCCAGGACCAGGTGGCCTTGCACAGGGCATTGCGCGACATCAACCAGTTCACGGCCGATAAGCTGCTCACGCCGCAGATCATCAAGGTGTATCCGTTCGAGCAAGTGGTCGACGCCCATCGGTACATGGACCAGTGCCCTTGCGGCGGGCGCGTGGTTCTGGACCTTACGCCAGCCTGACAAGCCACTTGCTGATGGCTCGCTTCACTGGGTGGGCATCTACAGGTCGCTGCCGGCCACATCTGGCTTTACCCGCACATACTCCTCCCAACAGTCAGCCGTCGCCGGCGTGATCCCCGGCGACGGCTGACTGTTCCTGGTTGTTTACTCGCTTCGACCCGTGGCCGGGGGCCTGTGCATGAATTTATAAAAGGATAAGTCCTACAATGGACGAAGACTGATACTACATAAAGTTTCAGTGTTCTCGAGTTGCAGAAATATTTCGCCTCTTATCTTTGATTGAAGTCTTTAAGTTTCAACGTCAAGCTGTCGTTTCATCACTGCTGACTACTTTTTTTCCCCTGATCTGTATCTTTAATTCTTCTGTTGCATATCGATAATGGCGCAATGACAGTTTACGCAAGGAGCGTGATATGAGCAGGGCTGAGCTGGCTGGGCAATGGCGTGAAGGTCCGGTGTGCCATGGGCATGCGGTGAGGGTTTCCGATGTGTGTCGACAGTGAAGGTGAACTTCGTTGTGCGTGAACTGTAACGACCTTTCGGAGTACCCCGGGCCGGTCGATGCCAAGTGCTTGTGCATCGACTGGCCGCATGAACTGGACGAGGTAATATCGTGACGGCTATTCACGATCAGGCTATGCATCATATTTATCGGCAAGTGCTGGAGCGCTTGTTGAATCATATGTCCCAATCGCAACGTGCGTCCTTGCAGTTGTTGATTCAGCGATTGCTAATAGCTGCCGGAGGTGCTGAATATATCGGGACATTCCGTGTATTGGTCCTGCATGGCAACGACCGCCGTAGTGCAAGGTTACTGGCCATGCTTCGGGCTGCGCAATTGAGCATCGCCGCACGCGGGCCGGTCACCTTCCAGTTGCGCGTGTTGGTGATCAGTCAACCCGCTCCCAGTTTCAACACCCTGATAGCTCACGAGCGTGCGTTCAATGCCTTGTTCCTGCAGGATGATCCACGCGTTGAGTTGCTTATGGTCCAGGGCCGGGCAGTCAGGCCCTTTTCGCGAGACTGGGTGCCCAGCAGAGACGACGCCCCTGCGGCCAGTACTGCCATGCTGATGTTGGGGCATCTGGCACGGACCAGGCCCGAGGGGGTGCTAGGCGCTTGGCTTTATCTGGACCTGGCAACCACATTCAGTGAGGCCGTGCAGTCCCAAACACCTGTCGACGTGATGATCACGGCAATACCGGCGCGAGAGCGGCATCGTTTTCTGGCCTGGTTCCGGCGCATCCTGCACCTTGCAGGCGAAATTGGCTTGCCCGAGGCGCAGCATTGCCTGGCTGCGTTGGCTGACGGCCTCAGTCAACTGTCACGGCGGCTGGAGGGTGCTGGCGGCCAGGAAACCATGCCGGCAGGCCGGGAGGTGCAGGCACGTACACCACTGCGAGTCATGGCGATCGATGAGCTTCTGGCTGACTTGCTTGAAGGGCAGAAACTCGAATCGATGCTCGGCAATGCGTGTGCAGTGCCAGAGGATGCCTATCCATTGGGGGCTTTCGTGGAGCCTGAGGCGTTGGCGCAGGTGCGTCAATTGCAGAGCCGCGCTCAGCAAACCCTGGGGTGCAGGCCCGCATTGTCGCTCAAAAATCAGGTAGACAAACCGGGCCGGGGCCGCGCCGCGCAGGCGGGCGGCGTGCTGGGTTTGAGTCACGATCAGTTGATTTGCCTGCTGTTTGCACCTTTCGCTCGCAGGGGTGAGCATTTGGAGCGCTACCTCAAGTGCCGGCATACCGACATGCTGGTGGCATTGCCCTATTTGCACTACGCCTTACGCGGCGAGCCTTGTCCACAGGCCGTGAAGGCTTGGCTCGTCAATGTCAGTGGCTTGCCTGTTGCACAGCTGCGGGCCGTGTATGAAACCAGCTTGCCTGCCTCGGCCATGCGCGTGTTGAGGCACCTGGCCAGGCGTGACATCAACCTGCGTCTGCTGTGTCAGGCGCCATTGCCGGCGCAGGGCAGTGACGTGGAGTGGTCGTGATGCCGCAGGCCCCGCATCGCGAGTTTGCCTACCGCAAGGTCTACCGGTACATCGAAGCACTCATCGATCAATCGCCGCCCGGCCAACGACAGCGTTTGCCCTCGCTGCGTGGCTTGGCTTCGAGGCTGCGGGTGTCGTTGGGCACTGTTCAGCACGCCTATAACCTGCTGGAGGAAGCCGGTCGTGTTCAGCGCCTGCCCAGATCGGGCTACTTCGTGCACGGTGCGTCAAGCAGCGAGCTGGCCATCGTGCCCCGGCAGCTGCCGGTATTCGAGCCATCGCTGTTCGAGCTGAACTTGCACAACCATGAACGCCGGCTGGCGCGTCAGCGGCTGCGAGCCGTGGGCAGGGGGCAGGATCCGGGGAGCGTGAGATTGCGTCAGGCGCTTGCAGAGCGCTACACCCATTCCAGCAGCCGTTACTGGTGCGCCAAGGATGTGCACGTGGCGCCGGACCTCACTGCGTTGCTCGATACGGTGTGGGCAGCGCTCGAACTTCGGCATGCGACAGTACTGGTTCATTCACCGTGCTGCTGGCAGCTACTGCAGGCGCTCGCCCGGACCGGGGTGCCCGTGCTGGAGGTGCCAGTGGATACTCGGGGTGATCTGAATCTGTATGCGCTGACCTGTCTGTTGGAAAGCGAGCCAGTGGGGCTTGTGGTGTTGCCCTCATGTCTGAGCACGCCACAAGGGCGGTTAGTGTCCTCGGCGGGCCAGCAGCAGTTGGGCCATCTGCTTTCACGCTATCGGGTATGGGTGCTGGAAAGCGACCTGGACAGCGAGCTCTGTCACGCAGGCCCGCCTGTCATACGCCAGCGAGACTGGGTGGATGTCAGGCAACTGTTGGTGGTGGGTGGGTTCGAGGCAGTGCTTGGGCCCGAGGCCCCGTATGCCTACGTACTCGGACCAACCGGTGCACTGACCAGAGGCTTTGGCGAACGGGCTTTCCGCTTGCCACCCTTACGCATGCAAGCGCTGGCCTGCATGTTGGACAAAGGGGAGGTGGACGCACAATGGGCCTGGCTTCGCCAGGCGCTGCAACGCCGTACCCGAACATTGGCACGCGTGCTCGCGTTACGCTTCGGGCCACAGCTGCAACTGCGTTTGCCCGACGGCGGCGGCTTGATCTGGGCAAGGTTGCGCCAGCCTGTGCATTGGGAGTCCATCAGCAAGGCGCTGGCAGGCACGTCGCTGCATGCCATGCCTGGCAAGCACTTCAGCTTGCAAAGCCGCTTTCAGCACCACCTGGCCCTGGGCTGGACCGGCGATGACCCGGTAGAGCTACAGATTGCCGTCGATCGACTGGCTCGGATCGCCGGGCATCCCTGATGACCTTACCAGCCGGCATCGGCCGTGCTGCCACGGTGCGAAGGTGCACGGCCCGACCCGCGGCACTTGTCACATGGGCCAATCTGTATGTATAACCAGTACCCCGTAAAGCTGCCGTCCGACCGATTTCCGTGATTGCCCATTCTGTCGAAGATCCCCTGTATTACCTGCATAACTTCCGCCAGGTCCTGTGCTGGGTGGGGCAGCGCTATGCAGACCTGCTCGATCTGAGCGAGCAGGCGTTCATCGCTGCGTTCGCCGAGTTGGATCCTCCTGCACAAGCGATCATGGTGCGCATGGTCATGCGCAAGGGTGAGCTGTTTCGCGATGATCGCCTGCAGTATGCCGAAGTCGGTGATACCGGGCAGGCTTTGGCACCTCTGATCGGCCTCGGCTGGGTGTGCGAGCCCGAGCACTTGACCCTCGAGCAGTTGTTCACGCTCTTGCGCAAGGATGAACTGGCGCAGTGCTTTGCAGCGCAGCTCAGCCGGCCGCGGGCGGCCAAGCATGAGCTGCTGGCCGAGTTGCAAGCATTGGAACTGGCTCCGCGGTCGCTGCGCCAATGGTTCGCCGACAGTGAGCTGCGTATCGTGCAGTGGTGTCGACAGCCGGTCTGTGACCGAATTCGGCTGCTGTTTTTCGGCAATCTTTATCAAGACTGGTCGGACTTCGTGCTCGCCGACCTGGGGGTGCTGCGCTTCGAGCAAGTAGCGTTCAGCGCTGACTCGCGGGCCTTGCACCAGCGCTCGGAGGTTGATCTGGCCCTGGCGCTGCACCAGTGCGCCGAGCGTCTTGAGGAGGGCGCCGATACCGCTTCGATCCTGGCGACACTGCAAGGCTTGCACAGTGGCAATGCATGGCTAGCCAGGCGCCGGGCGCGGTTGCTGTTCGCGCTGGGCCAGCAGTGCGAACGCAACGGCGAGTGGGATCAGGCCATGGCGGTGTACGCCCAGTGCGCCCACCCCCAGGCGCGCATTCGTCAAGTACGCGTACTGGAGCGCACACAGTCCTGGGAGCAGGCCCATGCCCTGGCTCTGCAACTGGCAGCAGCGCCGGCCAATGCGCTCGAGGTACAGGCGCTGGAGCGCATGTTGCCGCGCCTGGCGCGCAAGCTCGGCGGGCCACCTCAGCGTCGCCAGCGCCTCAAGCCCGTCGAAGTGATGGAGCTGGAACTGCCCAGAGCCCACGCCGAGCTTGGCGTCGAGGAAGCGGTGCGACAGCATCTGGCTGCGGCGGGTGGGGAGGTTCACTATGTGGAAAACACTCTGTTCAACAGCTTGTTCGGCCTGCTGTGCTGGGAGGCCGTGTTCGCCCCGGTCCCAGGAGCCTTCTTCAACCCGTTCCAGTCGGCGCCACAAGACCTGCACGACAGCGACTTCCAGCATCGGCGCAGCCAAGTGTTCGAGCGTTGCCTGAGCCGGCTGGACGACGGGACACATCGGCAGGCCATTCTGGACTGCTATGCCACCAAGCGCGGCCTGCAATCGCCTTTCGTGTTCTGGGGCATGCTCAGTGAAACCCTGCTGGACCAAGCCTTGGGCTGCTTGCCGGGCGCCCATCTGAAGCAGTGCTTTTTGAGGTTGCTGCAGGACATTCGCAACAACCGCACCGGTATGCCGGACCTGATCCAGTTCTGGCCGGAGCAAGGCCGCTACCGCATGGTGGAGGTCAAGGGGCCAGGTGATCGCCTGCAGGACAACCAGCTGCGGTGGCTGGAATTCTGCCGCCTGCATGGCCTGCCGGTCGCGGTGTGTCATGTGCGCTGGAGCGAGGCGGCGTGAGCTACAGCGTAGCCGTACGGGCGTTGTGTGAGTTCAGCGCCAAGGTGGGTGACCTGGACCTGCGCTTCACGCCGTCGCCCACAGCCCAGGAAGGCATTGAAGGCCATCGGCGCGTGGTCGCCCGCCGGGGGGCGGGCTATGAGTCGGAAATCGCCCTTGAAGGGCAGTTTGAAACCCTGCGTGTTCGCGGACGCGCCGATGGCTATGACCCGGCCTGCAACCGCCTCGAAGAAATCAAGACCCACCGGGGTGACCTGGCCCGCCAGCCTGACAATCATCGCCAATTGCATTGGGCTCAGGCCAAGGTCTATGGCTGGCTGCTGTGTCAGGCGCGTGGCCTGTCAGCCCTTGATGTGGCCCTGGTGTATCTGGACGTCGACAGTGACGGGCAGACGCTGATCACCCAGCACTGCACGGCGACTGATCTGCAGGCCTTCTTCGACGACCAGTGCCAACGGTTTCTGGCCTGGGCTCACCGTCAGCAACGACGCCTTGCGCAGCGCGACCAAGGGCTACTGGCGCTGCGCTTTCCCTATCCGCAGTTTCGGCAAGGGCAGCGGCAGCTGTCTGAGACCCTGTACAAGGCCGTGAGCACTGGCCGCTGCCTGATGGCCCAGGCCAGTACCGGCATCGGCAAGACGCTTGGCACGCTGTTTCCCTTGCTCAAGGCCATGGTGCCGCAGCAGTTGGACAAGCTGTTCTTCCTGACAGCCAAGACACCGGGGCGCGCGCTGGCCCTGGATGCCCTTCGCCAACTGACCGATACCCAGGCCCAGCCCGGCTTGCGCACGCTGGAGCTGATCGCCCGCGACAAGGCCTGCGAACACCCGGACAAGGCCTGCCACGGGGAGTCATGTCCGTTGGCGGCGGGCTTCTACGACAGGCTGCCTGCCGCACGCGAAGCCGCCGCTGCCCAGCCCATGCTCGACCGCAGCAGCCTGCGCGCAGTGGCGTTGGCCCATCAGGTATGCCCTTATTACCTGGGGCAGGAAATGGCGCGCTGGGTCGATGTACTGATTGCCGACTACAACTACTACTTCGATGCCCACGCCTTGCTCTTCGGCCTGGCCCAGGCCAACCAATGGCGTACTGCCGTTTTGGTGGATGAAGCCCACAACCTGGTCGAGCGCGGCCGCAGCATGTACAGCGCCAGTCTCGATCAAGGCCAGTTGCAGGCATTACGTCAACGTAAGCCGGCCGGGCTGACCACGGCGCTGGACCGTTTGAACCGGCAGTGGAATGCGCTGCACAAGGAACAGCGCGCGCCGTACCAGGCCAGTGACGCGTTGCCCCAAGCGCTGCTACGCGCGCTCCAGCAGTGCACCAGCCTGATTCAGGAGCAGATGAACCAATCCCCGGCGCATACCGATCCGCACCTGCTGCAGTTTTTCTTCAACGCGTTGCAGTTCAACCGGGTGGCAGAACTGTTCGACGAGCATTTTCTTTTCGACATCAGCGTGCGCAACGGCCCACGCAATAAGCGCTATTCCACCCTGTGCCTGCGTAACGTCAACCCAGCGCGGCTGCTCGCGCCCCGTATGCTGGCGGCCCGCAGTGTGACCTTGTTTTCAGCCACCCTGAGCCCCCGGCGCTTCTACCACGACCTGCTGGGCATGCCGGCGGACACCGCTTGGCTCGAGGTAGCCGCGCCGTTTCGCGCCGAGCAGCTGGAAGTGCGCATTGCAAGTCAGGTTTCCACGCGTTATCAGCAGCGCAGCGCCTCGTTGGCGCCGATCGTCGAGCTGATTGCGCAGCAATACCAGCGCCTTCCGGGTAACTACCTTGCCTTCTTCAGCAGCTTCGAATATCTGCAGCAGGTGGCCGAGCTGCTGGCGCGCCAGCACGGGCAAATCCCCCTCTGGTCGCAAGCCCCAGGGATGGACGAGGGCGAGCGTCAGGCGTTTCTCGACCGTTTCGTCGAGGGCGGCCGCGGCGTAGGGTTTGCGGTGTTGGGCGGGGCCTTCGGTGAAGGGGTCGATCTGCCGGGGACGCGCTTGATCGGCGCGTTCGTGGCCACTTTGGGCCTGCCCCAGGTCAACCCGATCAACGAGCAGTTCAAGCAGCGGCTTGGTCGCCAGTTCGGCGCTGGGTTCGACTATGCCTACCTGTATCCAGGTGTGCGCAAAGTCATCCAGGCAGCAGGCAGGGTCATCCGGGGCGACCAGGACCGCGGGGTACTGGTACTTATCGACGAGCGCTTTGCCGAACCCCGTGTTCAGCAGATGTTTCCAGGCTGGTGGCCGCCAGCGATTGCTTGACACTGCAGAGCGGGCCCTTTGCCGCTACTGATGAAAAGGCAGCTTTAAGGCCCTGCGTTCGTTCTGGTGGGCCCTTTGCGGTAAGATCAGCGGCCACACCGTTCCACAATCCGTTGTATTTGAGGGCGGTTGAGCGTGTCAGGTTCGCAGTGGCTTGGCCCGTGCGCTGTCTCCGAGGCCTGAGAATGAGTAGCTTGCACTCATCGTCCGCCTGCGCTGCAACACGGCTACAGGATTTATGTTTTGTCCGAACTTTCGAAAAACCCGCTCTTGCAGTACATGGACCGGCTGGCGCCCTCCAGCCAGCAGACCATGCGCTATATCCTCCAGGACGCTGCCGACCGGCTAGGGTTCGTGGACTGCAACCTGGTCGATGTGCCGTGGCATCAGCTCGAGCCTGGTCATGTGATAGGGCTGGTCGCCGCGCTGCGCAGCGATGGTTTTGCGCCCAATAGCTCGTCGCTGTACGTCAACGCCATCCGCGGCGTGATGAACGAGGCCTGGCGACAGGGCCTGATCGACCACGAGCACCTGCTGCGCATGCGCGAGGTCAAACCTGCCACTGGCTCGCGACTACCGCCTGGTCGCAACCTGCGGCGCAGCCTGATTCGGGAACTGATGGACGTCTGCGCCGCTGACCCGCGCCCGCAGGGCGTTCGTGATGCGGCCATCATCGCCCTGTTGTACGGCACCGGCATGCGCAAGTCGGAATCGGTGGACATCGACCTGAATCAAGTGGATTTCGAGGCGCGCAGTTTGCAGGTGGTGGGTAAGGGCAATCACCAGCTGATCAAGTACGCACCGCCCTGGGCCTTCGAAAAACTGCAGGCCTGGCTTGACCTGCGGCGCGCTGGCTTGCCTGCCGGCGCAGAGGACGATCCGTTCCTGTTCAACCGAATTCGGCGGGGCAACCACATCACCCGGGCTCGCATCACCAAGCATGCGATCTACTACATTGCCCGCCAACGCGGTGCGCAGGTCGGTGTGAAGATCATGCCGCACGATTTTCGTCGCGCCTTCATCACGCGGGTCATCGAAGAGCATGACCTGTCCATCGCTCAGAAGCTGGCGCACCACGCCAACATCCAGACCACGGCCATCTATGACCGGCGCGATGACAACGAACGTCGGCGTGCCGTGGACCGTTTCGACTACTGAACACGCCTGTCCCTTGTCGCAAGACAGCCCACCCCATGCCTAGGCCCACGAGCACCTCAATGGCGCTCGTGCATGCCCTCGGCTAGTGCGCGCACCAACCAGCTGCCCAATGCGGGCGCAGCGCTTTGATTCAAGCATCTACCGCTGAGCTGCCGAATTGGCCCATTCCCTGCTATGTCCACCTCGAGAATTTGATCGAGTGGTCAGGCAGGAACGCGTAGTCGTCCCCGCCCGGTCCCCTCGCAACGGCCATCAGGCCACGCACTACAAGGGCTGCAGGATGATGCTCGCAGAGCCGCTAAAAGCATTGGACGACCCGACCGGGTGGAGCGCTTGTCTGCAATTGCGTTTTGTCGTACGCGAGGATGTGACCCGCCTTGGTGCGCGCCGGCATTTCGGACCTCTTTTGGTGCAGCGGCCTTTCTATCCGGAAGGCGCGCCATGCCACGTCTATGTCCTGCACCCGCCAGGCGGCATCGTCGCCGGTGACCGGCTAGAGTTGGACATCAGCCTGGGGCCCGGTAGTCACGCGCTGCTTACCATGCCGGGGGCGAGCAAGTTCTACCGCAGCGTGGGCCCGACGGCGCGCCTGACCCAGCGCTTTCACCTGGCAGCGGGCAGCACACTGGAGTGGCTGCCTCAGGACAGCATCTTTTTCAATGGTGCCAAGGCAACGCTCGAGAGCCGCTTCACCCTCGAAGCCGGCGCTCGACTACTGGCCTGGGAAACCTTGTGTCTGGGTAGGCCGGTCATGCAAGAGCGCTTTGAGCAAGGCGCGCTCGACAGCCTGCTGAGCATCGAGCTTGCAGACCAAATCGGCCTGCACGAACGCTTGCGGGTGCGCGGTGGACGCCTGGAGAAGCTCGGTGGTCATCCGTTGCTGGCAACGTTCTGCGCTGCGCCCGCCAATCAAGGCACGCTTGAGGCCATACGCCCGCATCTGGACGCGCTGGGTATCCCGGCAGGCGCGACGCTGCTCGGCTCGCTGCTGGTGATCCGCCTGCTCGATCACGACAACCAACACCTGCAACACACCCTGCAACGCCTTTGGCAGGTGCTGCGTCCGGCCATCCTGGGGTTGTCCGCCTGCCCGCCACGAATCTGGGCCACCTGAAGAGAGTACCAATGGAGCTGACCCCTAGAGAGAAAGACAAACTGTTGCTGTTCACCGCCGCATTGCTGGCCGAACGGCGCCTGGCCCGTGGCCTTAAGCTCAACTACCCCGAGGCGGTGGCGCTGATCAGCGCGGCGGTGCTCGAAGGGGCACGTGACGGGCGTACGGTCGCCGAGCTGATGAGCCTTGGCCGTGAAGTACTGACCCGCGAGCAGGTTATGCCCGGCATCGCCGAGATGCTGCACGACGTGCAGGTAGAAGCAACGTTTCCCGATGGCACCAAGCTTGTGACGGTGCATGACCCCATTGTCTGAAACCCCACCGGAGCCCCTGATGATTCCAGGTGAAATCCAGGTCGCCCTTGGCGACATCGAGCTCAACAGCGGCCGTGCCACCGTCAGCGTGAGCGTTGCCAACCACGGCGACCGACCCGTGCAGGTCGGGTCGCATTACCATTTCTACGAGGTCAACGCGGCCCTGGTCTTCGAGCGTGGCCCCACCCGCGGGTTTCGCCTGGACATCCCGGCAGGTACCGCCGTGCGTTTCGAACCAGGCCAGGCCCGTACCGTGCAGTTGGTCGCCTATGCCGGCAAGCGCGAGGTGTATGGGTTTCAGGGCAAGGTCATGGGGCCTTTGGAGCGTGAAGCATGAGCCGACTGTCTCGCCAGGCCTATGCCGACATGTTCGGGCCCACGGTAGGGGACCGGGTACGCCTGGCCGACACCGAGCTGTGGGTGGCCGTCGAAAAGGATTACACCCTGTACGGTGAAGAGGTGAAGTTCGGCGGCGGCAAGGTCATCCGTGACGGCATGGGCCAAGGGCAGATGCTGGCCGCCGAGGCCATGGATCTGGTCTTTACCAATGCGCTGATCATCGACCACTGGGGCATCGTCAAAGCTGACATTGGCATCAAGCATGGCCGCATCGCCGGCATTGGCAAGGCCGGCAACCCTGACGTCCAGCCAGGCGTCACCTTGCCGATCGGCCCTGGCACCGAGGTGATTGCGGCCGAAGGCAAGATCGTCACAGCTGGCGGCATCGATTCGCACATCCATTTCATCTGCCCCCAACAGGTGGATGAAGCGCTCAACAGCGGCGTGACGACCTTCATTGGCGGTGGTACCGGGCCCGCCACCGGCACCAATGCCACCACCTGCACCCCAGGCCCCTGGTACTTGGCGCGCATGCTCCAGGCAGCCGACAGCTTGCCCATCAACATAGGGCTGCTGGGCAAAGGCAATGCATCGCGTCCCGAGGCACTGCGCGAGCAGATCGCCGCCGGCGCCGTGGGACTCAAGCTGCACGAGGACTGGGGCTCGACCCCAGCGGCCATCGACTGTTGCCTGGGGGTGGCCGAGGAGATGGACATCCAGGTGGCCATCCATACCGACACTCTTAATGAGTCCGGCTGCATCGAAGACACCCTGGCCGCCATTGGCGAGCGCACCATCCATACCTTTCACACCGAAGGGGCTGGCGGGGGCCATGCGCCGGACATCATTCGGGCAGCGGGGCAGGCCAATGTACTGCCGTCCTCGACCAACCCCACGTTGCCTTACACGGTCAATACCGTGGATGAGCACCTGGACATGCTGATGGTCTGCCACCACCTGGACCCGAGCATTGCCGAAGACGTCGCCTTCGCCGAGTCGCGTATCCGGCGCGAGACCATCGCGGCCGAGGATATCCTGCACGACATGGGCGCCTTCGCCATGACATCTTCCGATTCCCAGGCCATGGGCCGGGTCGGAGAAGTCGTGCTGCGCACCTGGCAGGTGGCGCACCAGATGAAAAAGCGGCGCGGGCCCCTGGCGCCCGACACGGCGTACAGCGACAACTTCCGGGTCAAGCGGTACATCGCCAAATACACCATCAACCCTGCAGTCACCCACGGCATCGCCCATGAGGTCGGCTCGGTCGAGCCGGGCAAACTGGCAGACCTGGTGTTGTGGTCTCCGGCGTTTTTCGCGGTCAAGCCGGCGTTGGTGATCAAGGGCGGAATGATCGTCACTGCGCCCATGGGCGACGTCAACGGCTCGATTCCAACGCCGCAACCGGTGCACTACCGACCGATGTTCGGCGCCCTGGGCGCGGCCCGCCATGCCACCCGCATGACCTTCTTGCCACAAGCCGCAATCGACGATGGCCTGCATCAGGCGTTGAACCTGCGCAGCCTGATCGGGGTGGCCCACGGCTGCCGACGGGTGCGCAAGGCCGACATGATCCACAACACCCTGCAACCGGTGATCGAAGTCGATGCCCAGACCTATCAGGTCAGGGCCGACGGTGAACTGCTGGTGTGCGAACCGGCCACCGAGCTGCCGTTGGCGCAGCGCTATTTCCTGTTCTGAAGGAGCCCCGATGTTAGTTCTGACCCGTCGTATCACCGACCCCGGCACCCATGCCGTAACCGGCACTGTCACCCTGGATGTGGACAGCCGCATCAAGAGCCGTTTGCGGGTAACCCTTGACGATGGCCGCGAAGCGGGCCTGATGCTCGAACGGGGGCACTTGCTGCGCGGCGGAGAACTGCTGACGGATGCTACCGGCAGCCAGTTGATCCGGGTGCAGGCCGCGGCCGAAGCAGTCTCGACCGTGCGGTGTGCAGACCCGCACCTGCTGGCACGCGCCGCCTACCACCTGGGGAATCGACACGTACCTCTGCAGATCGAGCCTGGCCTGCTGCGCTTTCAGCATGACCATGTGCTCGATGACATGCTGCGCGGCCTGGGCCTGACCGTGGAGGCCGAACAAGCGCCTTTCGAGCCTGAGGCCGGTGCCTACCAGAGCACACCCCATACCCATGGCCATGGTCACCCCTTCGTGCGCCTGCCTGCTCATTCCTGACCCTACTGGAGCTACCTATGAAAAAGACGTTCGCGCTGTTGTTACTGATGCTGGCGTTGCCCGCTTTCGCCCACCCTGGTCACGATACCCACCCGCTACAGGACGGGCTGTTGCACCCGTTGACCGGGCTGGATCACCTGTTGATGCTGCTGGGCACTGGCGTGTTGGCGGCGCTCACTGGCCGCACGTTGCTGCTGCCCTTGGCGACATTGGCGGCGATGTTCGCCGGTGCTGTAGGGGGACACTTGTTCGGCAATGTACTGGGCATGGAAACCCTGATTGCAGGCTCGCTGATGGTGGCCGGTGCGGCCATGCTGCTGCCAGCACGGCAACTGCTGCTGGCGCTGGCCATGCCGGTGTTTGCGCTGTTCCATGGCTGGGCGCATGGGGTAGAGGCGACGCCCAGCGCGTTCTGGCAATTCAGCGCAGGCTTCGTTGCAGTGAGCGGGCTGTTACTGGCCTGTGGCTACGCAGCAGGCTTGCTGCTGCGCCGCCATGCACGGCTGCAGAAAGCGTTCGGCGGTGGGCTGCTGGCCGGCGCAGCACTGGTGCTGGCCGGTTGATGAGCACCGATCTGGCGTTGCTGCGGTTGCTGCAGCTGGCAAGTCCCGGCTTGCCAGTCGGGGGCTTCACCTATTCGCAAGGCCTGGAATGGGCAGTCGAGGCAGGGTGGGTCAAGGACACAGATGGTTTTGCCGCCTGGCAGCGCGAACAGATCCAGGACACCTTGGCGTACCTGGACTGGCCCGTGCTTGTCCGCCTGTACAACGCCTGCCTGGCCAGCGATGCCCAGGCCTATGCCCATTGGTGCCAGTTCTTGCTGGCCAATCGCGAAACGGCAGAGCTGCGCCTGGAAGAGCAACAGCGTGGGGCCGCCCTGGCGCGACTGCTCGACGGTTGGCAGCTGGCCCAGGTTCCGGCTTGGCGTGACAGCCTGGGGCTCACCCAGCTGGGTGGCATGGCCTGGCTGGCCGTGCATTGGGCGATCCCCTTGCGGCAACTGGCCATGGGCTACGGTTTCGCCTGGCTTGAAGGGGCGGTAATGGCCGGTGTCAAGCTGGTGCCGTTCGGCCAACAGGCTGCCCAGACCCTGCTGCACGCGCTGAGCAATGACTTGCCCGAGGCATTCGACCACGCCCTGACCCTTGGCGACGACCAGCTTGGCGGCGGCTTGCCACTGCTGGCCATCGCTTCATCGCGTCATGAAACCCAATACACCCGTTTGTTCCGTTCTTGAGGACTGCCTGAATGCAAAGCTATCAACAACCCCTGCGTGTCGGTGTGGGTGGCCCCGTGGGCTCCGGCAAGACCGCATTGCTCGAAGCGCTGTGCAAGGCCATGCGCGACCATTACCAGATCGCGGTGGTGACCAATGACATCTATACCAAGGAAGACCAGCGCATCCTGACCGAAGCCGGTGCACTTGAGCCTGAGCGCATCGTAGGCGTCGAAACCGGCGGCTGCCCGCACACGGCCATCCGTGAAGATGCGTCGATGAACCTCGCAGCCGTCGAGGAGCTGGCACGCAAGTTTGGCAACCTTGAAGTCATCTTTGTCGAAAGTGGCGGCGATAACCTGAGTGCGACGTTCAGCCCCGAGCTGGCCGACCTCACTATCTACGTGATCGACGTAGCTGAAGGCGAGAAGATTCCGCGCAAGGGTGGACCCGGCATCACCAAGTCCGATTTCCTGGTCATCAACAAGACCGACCTGGCACCGTACGTTGGGGCTTCACTCGAAGTAATGGAGCGTGACACCCAACGGATGCGGCCCGAGCGGCCCTGGACGTTCAGCAATCTGAAAAAGGGGGAGGGGTTGCAGGCGGTGATCGACTTCATCATCGAGCGGGGCATGCTGGGCGTGCGAACCTGACCCCCGCTTGATGGGCAATACCCAGCCAGGCGGGTATGCCAGGCTGGGTAGACGCGACCCGGCAGCGCATCAGCCTGAGTGCGCGACGTGCTCCGGCGTCAGTTCATCCTGGAAATCCTCCTCGCCAGGCAATGCGGTGATCACGCTGAAGTCACTCACCTCGACCTGCCCACCGCCATAGCCCAGCAGGTGGAAGGAGAAGGCCTTGCGCTCCACCGGGTTGTCGAAACCGAACTCCATCTCCAGCGGCTCGTCAGCGGTGACTCTGACTTCCTCGGGCAAGCCTAGCGGCACATCCTGCTCCAGTTGCTTGGCCTTGAGCTGGATATACGCGGCGTGCCTGGCGTCCAGCGCACGCACCTTGACCCTGACCCGCGTGCGCGAGCCCTCGGGCATTTCCAGGTACTGCGCGCCGATCAGGTTATCGGCCCAATCGTCATGGATGCGCTTGCGCAACTGGATGGGTGAAGGCCCGCCAAATTGATAGCGCAGGTTGAGGGGGCTTTGCATCAGCGACTGGTCCAGTACGCCGGCCAATGCCCCCATCTGCTGGCCCAGTGCGCTGTCGCCCTGGTCCAGGTAGCGGGCCTGATCGGCAATGAAACCTTCGCTGGCGTAACGGCGACAGCGCTGCTGGAAATCGCACTCGGTAAACACGCCCTTGCCGTTGTGGTAGCGGAGCATGCCATTGGTGAACGAGATCATTTCACGACCGGTGTCGTAGTCTCGGTACATCGACCGCCCGCCAAGGGCCAGCGGGATGGGCAGCGCGAAATAGTCCAGCAGCGAAGTGGCCAGGTCGACATGCCCGTAGGTGCCGCCCTTGAGGTGAGGTAACTGGGCCTGATCGGGTGCGAGGGTCAGGTTGAAGCCCCAGGAAGAGGCCAGACGCACCCCATCGATACCGTGGGATTCATCCGAGGTGATTACCACCAAGGTGTCCTTGAGCACGCCCCGGCGCTCCAGGTTATCCAGGAAGGCCCCCAGGGCATCGTCCAGATAGGCCACGGCGGCCTGCTTGGGCGTGTCGAAGCGCGCCAGGTAATCGGCAGGGGCGGAGTAGGGCTGGTGGGTGCCGACGGTGAGCAGGGTGAGCATCCACGGTTTGTCTTGCTTGCGCAGTTGCCCGACGTAATTCAGTGCGCCCTCGAAAAAGGCTCGGTCATCCTTGCCCCACGGGAAGTCCAGGTAATTGCGGTTGGCGAACCACTCCACGCCATGTACCGAATCAAAACCTATGTGGGGCATGATGCGGTCCTTGGCCATGAAACGCAGCCCAGCGCCCTGCAGGTAATGGGTGGTAAAACCAGCCTGGCGCAACTGTGCCGGCAGGCAGGCCTGGTTGCGCTCGGCCTGGGTCAGCAACTCCACGCCCTTGGGCGTACCGTTGGCCAGCTTGTCGTAGTCGCCACAGAGCATTGCATACAAGCCGCGTATGGTCTGATGGCTGTGCAGGACATAGTCCGGGGTGTTCATGCCCCGCGCTGCCCATTGGCTCAGACGCGGCATCAGGTCTTCGTCGAAGCGGCTGTGCAGCGCCTCGCGATTGGGGCGCAGGTAGGCACCCGGTATGCCCTCGAGCGTGATGACCAGCAGGTTGCGTGCGCTGCCCGGGCCATTGAGCAGGCGTTGGCCGTTGAGGTCCGACTGGGTGAGGCCGGCGCTCGGCAGGGGGGTGAACGGCGTCGCCTGGCCGCTCCAGCGTTGCACCTGGCGCTGCACATCGCCCACCGCCGCAGAGACGAGCTGATGGCCCAGGTTGTATTGACGCCACTGTTCGGCATCGGAGGGTGCCAGGTGTTGGCTGGCCCAATGCACGCCGAACAACGCCAGGACCGCCATCCACGCCTTGCGTGGCAGCGATCGGCCAGGCTGTGTACGCGTCTTCCACGCCCAGGCCAGCCAGGCCAGCAGCCCGGCACCCAAGGACCAAGGCAGCCAGGCGTGGGCCAGACCGCCCCCGGTGGAGTTCTCCATAAACTGCGGGTCGACCAGATAGGCGAGGTCTGCGCTGGTGGGCAACCGTCCCACCGCGCTGACCAGTTCGGCCGAGGCGACCCAGAGGAGGGCCCACGCCAACAGCACCGGCAGCGCCAGCCACCAAGGCCGGCGGTGCAAAAGCAGCACCAGTGCGCCGCCCAAGGCCAGGTCGGAGAGATAGCCAAGCGGGTTGGACCAGCCCAACACGGCACGTGCGCCCAGAGGTAGCACCAGCACCAACACGGCCAAGGCGGCGAGCCGCTGGTGTGAGGGGTCTGAAAGGCTCTTCACAAAAATCTTTCCTTTGCCATTAAATCGTCATCAAGCTGTGGCTGATGATAACAGGCCGAGGCCGGGCAAGGCGGGCGTGCAAAGCGCGGGCACACAAAAGGAGGCCCGCGTAAGCGGGCCCGGTGCGTCGTTCATCAGAAGTAGTAAGGGAATTTGAGGCTGAACGAGAAATCGGGCGCATCATCTGTCAGCCCAATGGACAGGTTGGGCACGATCGTGAGGTTGTTGGTCGCCGCAAACGTCATGCCGACGTTGAAGTTGGCCGCGTTGTAGTCGCTGTTGGAGACCGATTGCCAGTCACCACCGTCGGGCTTGATCTTGCTCTTGCGTCCGAACTGGTCGGAGACCGAGAACGACATGCTCATCTTCTCGTTCAGCGCGAAGGCAATACCCGCACCGATCTGCCACGAGTCGCCCAGCTTCACGTCACCTGGGACCTTGCTGTTGACCTGCGGGCTGATGTCGCTGAAGGAGTCTTGCAGGTTGTATGTGTAGGACAAGCTGCCGAACAGCACGGCCGGATCGAACGTCTTGACCAGCGAGATACCCGGCGTGATGGACCAGACCCCATTGCCGGTCGGCAGGCTCTCGGGCACGGAAAGATTGTCGTTGCCCGCCACTTCGCGCAGCTTGATCCCATAGGGGTCCTTGCCGGTCGGCGCCTTGACCCGCAGGGTGGCCACGGCGTCTGGCCAGGTCTCGGATTCGTCCAGGAACTTGTAGGCGACACCTACGTTGATATCGCCGATTTCCGGGTCCCGCGTGACCGTGGCATCCGAGGTGCTCGGCCCGGCACCGCCGGCGCCGCCAGACGAATAGGTGGACTCGCGGTAGATGACCGGGACGTTGATGTCGAACTGCCAGCGCTGGTCCAGGTTATAACGTGCCGTCAGGTCCAAGGTCCAGTTGTCAGCCTTGATCCGGTCCAGGTTGATATTGCCCAGGAAGATCGAATCCAGCGCCAGGAAGCCGTTGAGGGTCAGGGCGCGGGTGTCGTAGTGGGTGTAGGTCAAGCCGGTTTCGAGGCTGAACTTGCCACCCCCGAAGAACCCGCTGGCCTCGTCGTACAGGTTGGAGACGCTTTGCGCAGGCTCGGAGTCTGCGGCCAGCGCCTGTCCATACGAACTGCCGGTGGTCCCAGGCGCCCCGGCAGCGACGGTCTGGGCCCCCTTGACCCGTTCGCTGGGCGATCGCACCAGGCGTTTTGGCGGGGGCGCGACCGGGGTTTCTTCGACCTGGCGAACCCGCTGCTCCAGCACCATCAGCGCCTGCTGCTGGGCTTCATAACGGCGCTTGAGTTCGGTCAGTTCCTGCTTGAGTGCTTCTACTTGCGGATCTACAGCGGCGTACAGCGATGTGGCGGGTGCCAAGGTTGTCAAACACACAACCGCTTTGAGTGCTAACGATCGTTGCATGAAGATGCCGTCCCTTCCGACTGCTGTGATGAGACTGAGCGTAGATCAGTATCCGACAGAGCGAAGCCCTTTGAGCTGGTCCAGGCTGCCATTTAGCGAAGCGGCAGTCGGCAGGTTCTGGCGCATGACCACGTTCAGGGAGGTGACGTTGTTCACCAGGTTGCCATTGCCAAGCACGGTGGTGTTCTGCATCAACCCGCCCTGGGCCAGGCGCTGTACGCTGCTGCCCTGGTTGGCGTTGGCGTCTATGTTCATTTGTACGCCCACGCCTGTGGACGATACGCTCAGCGCGCCGGCACCGTTCTCGGCCATCAGCGTCTGCCCAGCGGCCAAGACCTGGCCATGGGGCTGCACGGCGGGGGCCTGATCGGCCTTGGTCACGTTGACGTTTACAGTGTTGTACGCACTGTTGTCGTCGCCGGCCGCGCGGACCACCTGGGTCACCCCCTGGGTGGTGCCGAGCCCGGCACCGCCGCTCACCGTGCCGCTGCCTTGGGCGACCGGCTGGGCGCCTCCCTGGGCCGTCGGCGCGCCGTGCTCATCGATCAGCGAGACATAGAACTGCGGCTTGATCGTGGCCTCTTGCACCTGCAAGGTGCTGCTGGCGCCTATCACTTCACCGCGCGCGTTCTGCCAGGTGCTGCTCATGACGATGCCAAAACTCACGATTCGGCCCGGCATCACGTAGCGCCCACGCAAGCTCGCCAGCTCCTGGTCCTTGAGCTCGATGGGGTGCAGCACTTCGGCGTGGACAGGCAGGCAGGCCGTCATGCAGGCCAGCACCAACCAGGTAGGGGTCTTCATGCAATGCTCCCCGGCGCATCATGCACCTTGTTCTTGGAAGAGGCGTTAGAAGAAATCGCTTCGAATGAAGCCGTAGTCCAGCAGATCGGCATCCTTGACCGGCGTGAAGCCGTCCAGGCGGCCTTTGGCCGTCAGCGGCAACGGAGGGTCGAGCAGGGCGTTGTGCTTGTCGTAGCCCTGGCCGATCACCGCGAAGATGATGCCGTTCCAGCCCTTGAGGAAGTCCTCGGTTCTGTAGCGCTTGTGCCCCAACACCGGATCGCCGATGTAGACCCAGCCGCGGTCGACCTTCTGCATGACCACAAAATGCTTGTAGCCGCGGATGTCCATCAGCACCACCACCGGGATTCGTACGCTGTTCAGGGTCTCGGGCGCCACCCGGTATCCCCGGGCGCGCATGCCCAGGCTTTCCACGTAGCGCTTCATGTCGAGCATCGAGAACCCCTGGGTGCGGACCAGGTTCTGGTCGGCATGGGTCAGCATGCCTTCGATGATCTGGTGTTCGTCCACGTCCAGCCAGTAGGCCTGGCGCAGGATGGTTGCCAGCGCGGCAGCGCCGCAGCTGAAGTCGGTCTTCTGTTGCACCAAGTCGGCGAACTTGCGTTCGCGCATGCTCTGGATGGGCTTGAATACCACCGCACCGCCGGGCAGGACGGACAGGGGCATCTGGGCTGCTTGACCCATGCTGGCCAGGCACAGCAGGAACGCCAGGGCGAATACGCGCATGATCGACGCCTTTGGATGCGTTGAAGATAGGCCCCCTGAAAGGGGGCCTTGGGTCTGGCATCAGAACGAGGTATTGGAGATAGCCAGCGAGTTGCTCTGCTGGTTGCCGACACCGGCCGCCACGTTCACGCCCAGGTTGCCGCTGCCGCCATTGACCGAACCGCTAAGGGTTGCAGTGTTGGTCACAGGGTTGGCCCAGCCGGTCGGGGTCAGCACTTGGAAGGACACGGTATTGCTCAAGTCGTAAGCGCTGCTTTCGCTGTAGCTCTTGGCCACGTCGTTGGAGGACTGACTGGAGGTTTCGCCAGACTTTTCAAACGCCGAAGCCGAAGCGTTCTCGTAGGACGAGTCATGGGACTTGGTGTACGACGAGTCCCGCGAATGGTTATAGGCCGACTCGCTCGACTTGTCGTAGTTGGAGTCGAAGGCTTTCTCGAACGAAGAGTCGTAGGCACTTTGCTGCGAGGTGTTTACCGAGGCATCCAGGGATGCATTGAGTGAACCGTCGACGCTGCTGGTGCGGGTGCGCTCGCGATCACCGTTGGTCAGGGTCAGGGTACGCGTGGCATCGGCAGCCGCTGCCAGGCTGGCACTGAGGCTGGCGCTGTTCGAAGCGCTGGCGCTGCCGCTGGCCGAACCGTTCATGCCCCAGCTGTTGGAGCCACTGGCACTGGCACTGTTGGAGCCGCTGGCGTTATTGGCACTCGAACCACTCGCATTCCAGCCGCTGGAGCCGCTGGAGCTGGCACTTTGCGAGCCCGCCAGGTTGAAGCTGGACGAGGCACTGCGGTCATCGGTCGAGTTCAGCGTACCTTCACGCGAGCTGGAACCGGTGGCCGAGGTGGTGAAGGTCAGGGTATCGACACGGTAAGTGCGGTCGGCCCCATTGTTGACCACAAGCCCAGGACCGTTCTGGTCGGCCTTGGCCGTAGCCGTGGCGTTGCCGATACCGGCATTGGTATTGGCGATGGCCATGCTGTTTTTCTGCTGGTTCAGGTCGCCGCCGGCAATGTTGATGCCTACGTTGCCCGAGCTGCCTTCGCCAGAGCCGCTCATCACCGCCGAAGACTGGGTCGACCAGTTGTCGACACGGTTGTTGTTGCTGTACTGGCTGACGTCAGCATTGGCTTGCGCGGTGCCGAAGACGAAACTGTTGTCCAGGGTAGAGTCGGCAGCGGCGTTGGCGATGGCCGACGCGTTGCCCTGCTGGTTACCGTTACCAGACGCCACGTTGACACCCACGTTGCCACTGGCGCCAGTTGCCGAGCTGCTCATTTCAGCTTCGTTCACGGTGCCCTGGTTGGTGATGGTGTTGCCGGTGCTACGCTGGGTGTCCAGCGCATCGGCCTTGGCCGAGATAGGCAGCCAGGTGGTGCTGTTGCCGTTGTAGCTGCGACGGTTCTGATCGGCTTGTACAGCAACGGCCATGACCGCAGCAATTGCGAAAACCAGAGGCTTGAGTGCCATCGAAGGTTTCATGGTGATTCTCCGTACTCTAAAGGTTAAGTGTCGTTCATGACTCAAACGGTCAGTCGGCGACTCGTATGCTCAAGGTGTTGGCCATGCGGTTTCCCACCCCGGCACTCTGATTCAGCTGAACCACGCCACGGCCACCGGTGAACGCCTGGTCACTGGTGGTGACCTGGCGATGACCTGTCGGGGTAGCAGCTGAGTCAAAGGTGTTGAGCAGCGTCACGTTCTGTTGCAGGAGGACGCTGTCGTCGATGCTTTGCGGTTGTGTTCCGACACTGATGCGCAGGGCGTTGGCCTGCTGGGTGCCGGCACCGGCGCTCTGGTTGACGCCAAGCGCGCCATTACCGTGGCTGAACGAGGCGCCGCCAATGCGGGCTTGGGTATCCATGGGAGCGTGCGTAGGCGTATTGAGCCGTTGCCGGATCTGGGTCGTGGCACTGGCGCCGTGGCCAAGGGCGAAGGCCCGGGCATTGGCCTGCTGCTGCATGTCCCCGGCGGCCTGGTTAACCGTCATGTTGCCCTGATAGGCACGGCCGGCGTCGTCGATGGTGGCGCTGTTGCTGATGGCAGTCGGTGGCTGGGCCATGGCAGAGGCGCTGCACAGCAGGGTGATGACGAGCAGGGCAGGCTTCATGTCATTTGCCCCCCGTCAGGATCTGCAGGGGCGCGAGGCCTTTCTGCACGCTCGAATTGACCATGTTGGAGATCCCGTTGCCCGACCCTGCTCCACGCCCGCCAGAGAGGTTGGGCAACTGGCTCTGGTGGCCAAGGTTGCTGCCCAGGTGATCGGTGTGTTGGGTGATCAGGGCGTTGATGCCTGAGCCGCTGCTGATGCTGGCGAAGTCGCCATCGCTCAACTCGTTGGTCTGGCGCAGCACATGATTGACCGGGTTGGCATTGACGGTGGTGGGTGTGGGGTCCGGACGCAGTGGGGGAATCACGGCATTGCGTGTCTGCACGTCGCGGGTAATGACGATGGTGCCATTGTCGGCTTGGGCGGTCGCGCTGAGCGAGCTGATCGCGCACCCCAGCAGCAACAGGTAACCCAGGCGTTTGTCGATGTTCCTCACGACGGCAATTCCTTCTTCAGCCGCTGGCCTTGTTCAGCGTTGCGCTAGCAAGAGCAGAAGCCGTGCCGCTTTTGAGAAGTCGTTGTATTTCAGGGAGTTAGCGCGATGAAAGCTGTCGTGTAGGGCTGCGTTGTGTCAGTGCTGATACAACGACTATTGACTGATGACCAAGCGGTCACCTCTAGGGCTGGGTTTGATTGGAATGACAGGCAGTGTATCGGTGGCGTGACACTTATCGGAGCTCACGGCGTAAGCCGCATGCTTGCGGGGTTGGCAACAGCCGGGGTGTGTCAGAGGCTTAACACCGGCTCAGAGCCCCGCAGCGTCGAGGCGACCAGTTCCAGCGCCAGGGCCTGACGTGTCGTCCAGTCACCTTCGATGATGTGATAAGGCTGATCGTGGTCTTGCAGCCAGTGCAGGCTTGCCTCGAAAAACTGCTGGCGCTCTCGCACATCTGGTTGGGTGCGCTGGCCATCGGCAACCCAGGGTACGCCCTCTGGGCTGAGAAGCAGGTGCAGGTCGTAGTGACGATCGAGCAGAGCCTGCTCCAGCCAAGGTGGGCAATCGCCGAACAAGGTCTGGCTCCAGAGCATGTTGCTGAGCAGGTGGGTGTCCAGAATCAACAGCGACGGCGAGGCTGCGCGTGCAGCGTCTTCCCAGGCCAACTGCCCACGGGCGATGCTGGGGATGTCGGCGTAGCACGTGTCGCGGCAGTGCTGGTCGATGAAATGACGCACGTACTCACCCACCACCAGCCCTCCGAAACGCGCCTGGATCTGGCCGCTGAGCCAGCTCTTGCCACTGGATTCGGGGCCGCACAGCACCACAACCTGGGTGCTCGTGACAGCGCTCATGGCTTCACCAACGCCGGGTCCCGGTGCCATTCCAGCCATCCGCGCAGGGCAATGAGGGTGAGCACCGCAAACAGCGCCGCGGTGAAATACAAGTGCTGGTGCAGGTACTGCCCGACATAGATGATGTCCACCACGACCCACAGGGGCCAGCATTGCAAGCGCTTTTGCGCCATCCACAGCTGGGCCACCAGGCTAAAGCCGGTCAGGCTGGCATCCAGCCAGGGCAGGGCGGCATCGGTCCAGGTGGCCATGGCAGTACCCAATGCTGCGCTAAGCAGTACGCCCAGGCCCAGGTGGATGACCAGCGCGCCGGGCCGTAAGCTCGATACCTGGCGTGCCGCGTCTTGCCGTTCAGGCCGCTTCCACTGCCACCAGCCATACAGTTGTAACAGCCCATAGGCAACTTGAAGCAGCATCCCCGAATAGAGCTTGACCTCATAAAATAGCCAGGCATAGATCAGCACCATGATCAGGCCGAGGGGCCAGCACCAGGCGTTCTGCTTGACCGTGAGCCACACAGCGATGACGCCGAGGACGGCGGCGATGAATTCAAGGCCGGACATCGGCGATCCTTGGAGATTTCAGGGAGGGGCGCGATTGTAGCGGTTAGCTCAAGGAAGGTGTAGAGCGTTGCCGGGATCAGGGCCGTCTAGCAGCCCTGAGCCGGTGTCGGCTTCAGACCCTGAACTGGCGCAGCAGTTGTTCCAGGTCCTGGCTGAGGCGGCCCAGCGCCACGCCGGCCTCACTGGACTGGCGTGCCGCCTCGGCCGCCTGCTGCGAAAGGCCTGCCGTGTCCAGCACGTTGCGGTTGATGTCTTCGACCACGTGGGACTGCTGCAGGGTGGCGCTGGCAATAGAGGCATTCAACGCTGTCAGGGTGTGCAGAGCCTGGTTGATCGCATCCAGGCTGGCGCCTGCTTCGCGGGCTTGCGTGACGGTTTGCCGTGAGGCCTCGCTGCTGGTGTCGATCGCCTTGACGGCGGCATCGGACTGGCTCTGCAAGTGTTCGATCATGGTGTGGATCTCGGCCGTGGACTGGGCCGTGCGCTGCGCCAGCAGGCGCACCTCATCGGCTACCACGGCAAAACCCCTGCCTTGTTCGCCTGCGCGAGCGGCTTCGATCGCCGCGTTAAGCGCCAGCAGATTGGTTTGTTCTGCAATCGAGCGGATCACGTCCAGCACGCCGCCAATACGGGTACTGTGCCCGGCCAGGTCACGGATTACTTGCACCGCCTGTTCGATGGTGATGGACAATCGGTCGATCTGGGCCAGGCTGCCATGGATCGCCTGCTGCCCATGGGCGACCTGTTGCTGAGCGCAGTGCATTTCCCCGGCGGCCTGCTCGGCGGTCTTGGCTACATCCTGCACGGCGTAGGTCACCTCGTTCACGGCCGTTGCCACCTGGTCCATCTGCAGGGATTGTTGGGCGCTTTGCTGTTGCGCCGCACCGGCATTGTCGCCTACATGGTCGGCTGATCTGGCCAGCGCATGCGCCGCACTTTGTAATTGCCCGATCACCCCTTGCAACTTGCCGTTGAAGCGGTTGAAGTGCTCGCCCAGCTGACTGAGTTCATCGCGCCCGTGGGTGTCCAGGCGCCGGGTCAGGTCGCTTTCGCCGCTGGCGATATTGCCCATGGCCTGCACGGCTTCCTGTAGCGGGCGGGCAATGCTGCGTGCGATCACCCAGACCATCAGGCCCATCAGCAGCGCGATCGCCATGCCCAGCAGCGAAGCGTCACGCAGCTGGCGAGCGAACTCGGTCTGTACGTCGTCAACGTAGACCCCAGAGCCGATGATCCAGCCCCAGGGCTTGAACAGCTGGATGTAGGATGTCTTGGCAACAGGTTCGCTAGCCCCTGGCTTGGGCCAGCGGTAATTCACGGGCCCAGCCTCCTGCTGGCGCGCCAGCGCGACCATTTCGTTGAATACGGCAAAGCCATCCGGGTCGCGAATGCCCGAAAGGTCCTGGCCGTCGAGCTTGGGATTGGCCGGATGCATGATCATGCGCGGGGTCAGGTCGTTGATCCAGAAGTAGTCGTCATGGTCATAGCGCAACGCCCTTACCACTTGCAGGGCTTGTTGCTGGGCCGCGTCACGGCTCAAGGTACCGGCGGCCTCCAGCTGTTGGAAATGCGCCAGTACACCTGTGGCCGTTTCCACCACATGCCGGGTTTTCTCTGCCTTGGCTTGGTACAAGTCGCCGTGGATCTGGCGCAGCATCAGCAGACCAAGCACCAACAGCATGGCTATGGCCACTATCAGGATCAGCCATAAACGGCTGCTGATCGACATCGATCTAAGCGTCTTCATTGCGCATGCTCCATTTGTTCTTGTTCTCACCTGCATCCAAGCACGCCTGCGGCCATGGACCCACTCGACCAATGGCTAAGTGCCATGTGCCGTGGAGTCTGTTGCCTGCCACGTCATGACAGTGCAAAGGAGCTCTGCCAGCATTTCGGCGGCGCAAGATGAAACCTTTAGTAACCGTGAACTTTTCCACTGGCTTTGCGACCAACAGACGCTGTAAAACAGCCGGGCCGCGTGCGGCAATATTCAGGCAAATCAAGAACAAGGAGCTTGCCACGAGCAGGCTCCATCGGGGGAATGATGGATTTTTGGACGGCCTTTCAGGCAATCATACTGGGCGTGGTGGAAGGGCTGACGGAGTTCCTGCCGATTTCCAGTACTGGCCACCAGATCATCGTTGCCGACCTCATCGGTTTCACAGGTGAGCGGGCGATGGCCTTCAACATCATCATTCAGCTGGCCGCCATCCTGGCGGTGATGTGGGAGTTTCACGGCAAAATATTCGCTGTGGTCCGTGGGTTGCCGAATCAGCCCAGAGCGCAGCGCTTCACCGGCAACTTGCTGTTGGCCTTCCTGCCGGCGTTGGTATTGGGTGTATTGTTCGCCGACCTGATTCATGAGTACTTGTTCAACGCTGTCACCGTGGCAGCTGCGCTGGTACTGGGTGGGGTGGTCATGCTCTGGGCCGAGCGACGCCAACACAGGGTTCAGGTGACTCATGTCGACGAGATGCACTGGAGCCACGCGCTTAAAATCGGTTTCGTGCAGTGTCTGGCCATGATCCCGGGGACCTCGCGTTCCGGCTCGACCATCATCGGCGGCCTGCTGTTTGGCCTGTCGCGTACTGCCGCGACGGAGTTTTCCTTCTTTCTGGCGATGCCGACGATGGTGGGGGCTGCCGTGTATTCGGGTTACAAGTACCGTCATCTGTTCCAGCCCGATGATCTGCCGGTCTTTGCGCTGGGCTTCGTCACCTCGTTCATCTTCGCGATGATCGCCGTACGCGGTCTGCTGAAATTCATCGCCAACCACAGTTATGCAGCCTTTGCCTGGTATCGGATCGTCTTCGGCATGCTGATCCTGGCGAGCTGGCTGTTTGGCTGGGTCGACTGGACCGTCGCTCATGGATGAGCAGTCAGACCGCCAGCGCCCGACACGGATACGCAATGCCAAGTTCAAGGGAGTGCTGCTGGGGCTGCTGTGTGTGCTGCCGGTGTTGGGCGTCGCGTGCCTGGCCTACGACGCGCAGGCGTGGTGGCCGCTGGTGGTGTACCCGGTGATGAGTCTGCTCACTGTGTTGCTCTATTGGCGCGACAAGTCCCAGGCCCGCAGCCAAGCGCGACGCACCCCGGAGAAGCTGCTGCATGGTGTAGAACTGTTCGGTGGCTGGCCTGGGGCTCTGCTGGCGCAGCAGGTGTTCCGGCACAAGACACGCAAGGTGCCTTACCAGGTCAAGTTCTGGGCCATCGTGGTCGTGCACCAGGCCGCCTGGGCGTATTGGCTGTTCTTTCAAGGGCGAGCTGCAGCGTTGGGGTGAAGCCGCTGTATCACGAATGGGGGCGAGCGCCCCCATTGAAGTCCCGGCCACTCGGGTTGGGCTCAGTGATGTGTCACACGTAACGTTCCCCGCACGTTTCGAATGAGGCGGCCAAATGGTCGATCCATACCCGCACCGCAGGCGTGACACCGCGTCGGTGCGGGTAAACCGCCTGCAGGTAGCCGCCTGGCAAGGACCAGTCCGGAAGTAATCTAACGAGTTCACCGCGTTGGAGCTGCTCTTCACAAAACAGGCTGGGCAGGGCGGTGAAGCCCAGCCCAGCGCGTACAGCTGCATTACGTACCACGAAATCGTCCACTGACAGCCTGGGTTCGAGCGCCAAGGCGCGTTGTTGGCCCCCTGGCCCCTGCAGCCTCAGGTGTACCAGGCGGTCGGCCTCGGGTGCACCCAGCACCGGCAGGTCGGCCAGCTGCTCAGGCGTGCGCACCTGGGGGGCGAAACCGGGCGCGGCTACCAGTTGCATCTGTGCCTGACACAGTCGCCTGGTCACCAGCGTAGGGTCTTCATCGCCCAAGTCGCGCACTCGCAGCGCTACATCTATTCCTTCAGAGATCAGGTCCACTCTACGGTTGAGCAAGACCAGATCCAGCTGCACGAGCGGATACTGTTGCAGAAACCGGGTTACCACGTCCGGCAAGAACGCATGACCCAAGGCCACCGGGCAGGACACGCGTAGCCTGCCGCGTGGTTCACTGCTCATGCTGGCTACTGCCTCTTCAGCGGCTTCAGCTTCGAGGAGCATGGCTTGGCAGTGATGCAGGTAGCGTTCGCCCACGGCTGTTAGTTTCACTTGCCGCGTGGTGCGCTGTAGCAGGCGCATGCCCAAGCGATCCTCCAGTTCGGCGATACGGCGGGATAGCCTTGATTTCGGAATGCCGAGCTGGCGTCCAGCGGCGGCGAACCCGCCTGCTTCGACGACACGGGCAAAGTAAAACAGGTCGTTCAAATCCTGCATGGCACGGCTCATTGTTCCAGGGGTAGGACAAACTAGCGCGATTGGGCGCACTTATCATCCATTACACACTTAGGTAACATCCTTTTCATCGAATATATTCAGCCTTACCCCCTTTCACAGGAGTACCCCATGAAACTGCTGCACATCGATTCGAGCATCCTGGGTGACAACTCGGCCTCGCGCCAATTGAGCCGTGAAGTCGTCGCCGCGTGGCAGGCCGCTGAGCCGAACGTTGAAGTGGGTTATCGCGACCTGGCAGCCGATGCCATCGCTCACTTCTCGGCCGCAACCCTGATGGCTGCCGGCACCGGTGAAGAGCTGCGCGATGCGGCCCAGGCCTTCGAGGCCAAGCTCAGTGCCGAGACCCTCGAAGAGTTCCTGGCCGCCGACGCAGTGGTCATCGGCGCGCCAATGTACAACTTCAGCGTGCCGACCCAACTCAAGGCTTGGATCGACCGCATCGCCGTCGCCGGCAAGACCTTCCGTTATACCGAGGCTGGTCCAGAAGGCCTGTGCGGTGACAAGAAAGTGGTGCTGGTTTCCACGGCAGGGGGAATGCACGCCGATCAACCAACAGGGGTCGGCCAC
Source organism: Pseudomonas sp. xss_4 (assembly GCF_043104125.1). Lineage (NCBI taxonomy): Bacteria > Pseudomonadati > Pseudomonadota > Gammaproteobacteria > Pseudomonadales > Pseudomonadaceae > Pseudomonas > Pseudomonas sp. xss_4. The sequence goes on along the minus strand of NZ_JBICKJ010000063.1, from coordinate 26,607 downwards.
GAAGACTTCCTCAAGGTGTTCCTGGGCTTCATCGGTATTAGCGACCTGCAAGTGGTTCGGGCTCATGGCCTGGCTTATGGCCCGGAGCAGCGCACCCAAGCGATTGCTGCGGCCCAGGCGCACATCGAGAACGATCTGTTCGCCGTGGCATGAAGGCAGTGGAGACAGAGCGCAAGTTGAGGGTCGCCTAGGCGGCCCTTTTTCATGGGCGTACCAACCGCATGTTGCTGATGGCCGCACAGCTCACTGTTGCGCAACGCTAGGGCGCAACTGTAATGGTGGTTCATTGAGGAATAGCCTTATGCTGTAACGAAATATGTATAAGTGCTGAAGAAGGAAGCCGCAATGCCGCTCAAGGACCTGCTCATCGCTCTGGTGGTAATCATCGCCTGGGGCGTCAACTTCGTCGTGATCAAGGTCGGGCTCGATGGGTTGCCACCCATGTTGCTGGGGGCGCTGCGTTTTCTGCTTGTGGCTTTTCCCGCGGTGTTCTTCATCAAGCGGCCGAACCTGCCGTGGCGTTGGTTGATCGCCTACGGTGCGACCATCTCGCTGGGGCAGTTTGCATTTCTGTTCCAGGCCATGGCCAGCGGCATGCCACCGGGGCTCGCTTCATTGGTCCTGCAGTCCCAGGCCTTCTTCACCTTGGGCTTCGCTGCGCTGTTTCTGGGCGAGCGCTTGCGCGTGGCCAGCGTGCTCGGGCTGCTGGTGGCCGCCGGTGGGCTAGCGCTGATCGGCAGCGAAGACGGTAGCCATGTCCCCATGCTCGCGCTGGTACTGACCTTGTGTGGCGGGGCGATGTGGGGCTTGGGCAACATCATCACTCGTCGCTTCGGGTCGATAGACCTGGTGGCATTGGTCATCTGGGGCGGCTTGATCCCTCCGCTGCCTTTTCTGCTGCTCTCTGGCTGGTTGGAGGGGCCTGAACGCATCAGCCAGGCGCTCACGCACATCGGCTGGCACTCGATTGCCGCGCTGGCATACCTTGCATTCGTGGCCACCATTCTGGGCTACAGCCTCTGGAGCACGCTGTTGTCGCGCCATCCGGCCGGAAAGGTCGCGCCTTTTTCGCTGCTGGTACCTGTCATAGGCCTGAGTTCATCAGCGCTGCTGCTGGGCGAGCGCCTGACCGAAACCCAGGGTTGGGGTGCCTTGCTGGTTATGAGTGGCTTGTTGGTGAACGTGTTCGGCGCCCGACTCGGACAGCGGCTCAAGGCTGCGAGGGCCTGAGTAATTACGAGTGCTACCTGTCTTTTTTTAAGCGTTGATTGACCAAGCTCATGATGTCGGTCAGTTACGGTCGCCTATCAGGCACGGATATGGTTCCTTGGTTACGTTTTTTGTAAGGAGGACCGCAAACGATGCGAGTCAGGGACGAAACCTATTGGCAGTGGGCCGATGCACAACTGCACAGCCGCTGCCACGACGAAGTGCTGAGCGATGGCACCACCCTGGATGTGCAGGTGCGCCTGTCCAGGCAAGGCGCAACTCAACTGTTTCTCGGCCTTTACGCACGCAATGGGCAGGCTCTGGTGGAGGAGTATTATCCTGCGCGCTCTGGGGAAACCATGACCCGGGCGCTGGTTTGGGGTGTTGAGCGCGCTCGGGCGTTGGCCACAGGTGCCATGCCATTACCTAAAAACGCCAAAAGGCGCGCATGAAAAAGCCCGGCGCGGTGGCCGGGCTTGATACAGCGTGACGGTCAGTACTGCGCTTCGATCACTTTCACGGCACGTTGCGTACGTGCCTCTGGCCATTGCTGTTGCAGGGTTTGCAAGACACGGCCGACGAACTCGGTATCGGCAGCCGCCTTCTTGCCCACATAGCCCTGGCCTCGGCGATAGGCCTTGAATCGCGCACGCATGCTTGGCAGGTGCTCCTGGAATTCATCTTCGATCGTGTTGGGTGGCAAGCGGTCCAGGCGCACTTCGCCGCTTTGGCTCACCCACAACAGATGGTCATCAAGGCTGTCCTTGCGCGTGGCGAACAGCTTGGCCAATTGATCGATGGTCGGATTGTCGTTCAAGTTCATCATAAAGCCCCCATTACCCAGTTTCAGGTGATTTTCACAGTTGGCGCTATCGCGATGTAGCGCGTTTCCAAGGCTGCTACTGCAGCTTTGCAACAGGGGCTTTCTCACGCTGCCTTTTGGACAGTTCCCTCTCCACGGACCGCCTGCGTTACCGCGCAGGCGGCCTGGAACACCCTTGCCACGGCTCCCGATCAGGGAGACGGCCTCATCATGCACAAACGCGATGAACGGCGTCAACCATTTTGTAGTGATATTTTCTGCTCACTACATTTTCGTGGAGTTGTTCGACAATCCTCGATTTCAAAGCCCTGAAAGAATCTCGTATGCCGCGCGCACGCGGGCTTCGTTGGGGTAGTTGCGGTTGGCTAGAAGCACGATGGCCAACCCCTCAGACGGGACGAATGCTGCGTAGGCACCGAAACCATTGGTGGAGCCTGTCTTGTTGTACCAGGCTCCCGCCAATGGGGCGGCAGGCGGCTGCAGCCGTTGTGCCGGCTGGGGGCCTCGTATCATCTGCGGGCCATTGCCGGCGATGAGGGTGCGCAGTGCAACGGGGTACGCATAACGCTCCCAGCCTAAGCCTTGTGTCATTTCACCGATCTGGGCGTAGCCGCTACGGGTGATGAGGGTGGCGCGGGCCAAGGGCGCAGGCAGACCGTCGGGCTGCATGTTCAAGCGCACATAACGCAGCAGATCGCTGGCACTGGTCTTGATGCCGTAGGCTTGCTGCGCATAAGGGCCAGGGTTTACGCGCACTGGCTTGTCGCTGGCATCGTAGCCTTGGGCATACAGGCTACGTGCATCACTGGGCACCTCCAGGTAGGTACTGTGCAGGCCCATGGGCTCCAGCACGTTGTGCTCAAGCAAGGTGGCAAACGGTTGGTGTTGGGCGCGGGCGGCCAGGTCGCCGAACAGGCCCAGGCTCGGGTTGGAGTAACACCGTTGGGCACCTGGCGTGCCTTTGGCCTGCCATTGGCGCAAAAACGTCACCACTTGCTGGGGTGTTTCCACGGTGTCGGGAAACTGCAAGGGCAGGCAATCGGCACTGTAGGTGCCCAGGTCCAGCACGGTGGCGTCGCCCAGGGGAGTGCCAGCCAGGGCCGGGTGATAGCGTTTGGCAGGGGCGTCCAGGGCAAGCTGGCCTTCGGCATTGGCCACTGCCACCAACGTGGCGGTGAATGTCTTGCTCAGCGAGCCAATTTCGAAGAGGGTGTCGCGGCTAACGGGCACGCCGCTGTCGCGGCTGGCGACGCCGTAGCTGAAGTAATGAGCGTGGCCATTCGCATACAGCGCGACCGCCATGCCGCTGATGCCCTGGGCCTGCATCAGGGGACCGATGACGGTGTCGACTTTGATTCGCAGCGGGTCATTGGCGTAGGCGGGTAACCAGGGGGCGCCGAGTGTGAGGGCGACCGCAAGGGCCACGGAGCGGGAGCAGATCATGAAGATTCCTTGGCTGACTGTCCGTTGCGCGATACCAGGAGGGGTTCCGGCGTTAGCGCCTGGGGGCGCTAGACCTTATCCTCCGTCCTTGCCCAAAGACAAGACGGAGCTGTGATGAAGTACCTGCGCATGCTGTTCGACAACTTCACCCTTGCCTTGCTGGCTGTGGTAGCGATCGCCACCGTGTTGCCTTGCTCAGGGCAGGGGGCGGTGTATTTCGGCTGGCTCACCAACCTGGCGATCGGTTTGTTGTTTTTCCTGCACGGGGCCAAGCTCTCGCGGGAGGCAATCATCGCTGGAGCGGGGCATTGGCGCCTGCACCTGCTGGTGTTTTCCTGCACGTTCGTGCTGTTTCCGCTGCTGGGCATGGCGTTCAAGCCGCTGTTCCTGCCACTGGTAGGAGACGAGCTCTACTTGGGGGTGCTGTACCTTTGCGCCCTGCCTGCCACCGTCCAGTCGGCCATCGCGTTCACCTCGCTGGCGCGGGGTAACGTGCCAGCGGCCATCTGCAGCGCAGCCGCATCCAGCCTGCTGGGCATATTCCTGACCCCGGTTCTGGTGGTGCTGTTGCTGGGCGCCAGCGGCGACACCGGCTCGGGTCTGGACGCAGTGCTCAAGATCACCCTGCAGTTGCTGGTGCCATTCGTGGCCGGGCAACTGGCCCGCCGCTGGATCGGTGCCTGGGTTAAACGCAATGCGCGCTGGCTGAAGATCGTCGACCAGGGCTCGATTCTGCTGGTGGTCTACACCGCCTTCAGCGAGGCGGTGGTCACGGGCTTGTGGCACACTGTTTCGCCGCAGCACCTGGCAGGCCTGTTCGCCGTTTGCGGCATCCTGCTGACCGTGGTGTTGGTGGGGACCAGCCTGTTGGGCAAAGTGCTTGGTTTCAACCTCGAAGACCGGATCACCATCCTGTTCGCAGGCTCGAAGAAGAGCCTGGCAACCGGTGTGCCGATGGCGCAGGTGCTGTTCGTCGGAAGCGGCATCGGCGCAATGATCCTGCCATTGATGCTGTTCCACCAGATCCAGCTGATGGTCTGCGCTGTGCTGGCCCAACACTATGCGAGCCGCGAGCAGGATGATACTGAGGTGCCGACGGTGCGATGACCCGGTGATGGTTGCAGCTCACGTGGTCTGCAACCATCACGTCGCCTGGGTCAGAAGTTCGCGGGGGTATTGGCGCTGATGATCTCCGCTTCGTCCTGGCCAATATTCTTGAAACTGTGGGGCAGGGTGGTAGGGATGTAGTATCCATCTCCCGCATTGAGCACGCTGACCTGGCCATCGACCCACAGCTCGACGGTGCCTCGCGTGACGAGCCCGCACTCTTCGCCCTCGGCGTGCACGATGGGCTCGCCCGAGTCGGCACCTGGGGCGTAAAGCTCGCGCAGCATGCGCATTTGCCGGCCCTCGACGCTGGCACCTACCAGCAGCATGCGCAATCCGTTGCGACCCAAGTCGGGCTGCTCGCCCGCCCGGAACACGAAACGCTCCTCACGCACGGGTTCATCGAAGCTGAAAAACTCTGCCAGGCTCATCGGAATGCCCTCCAGCAGCTTTTTCAAGGAACTGACCGATGGGCTGACGCGGTTCTGCTCGATCTGCGAAATGGTCGAGTTGGTGAGCCCGCTGCGGCGCGCCAACTCTCGCTGGGAGAGGTTGTTGCGTTCACGCACTAGTTTGAGTCGCGTCCCCGTGTCCATAGCCGCCTTGTAATAAGAGGTGTCAAGAATAATGAGCGAGGCGCATTAAAACACACTCTCAAGGCTTGCGCGCTGCGGTTTGCAGGTGCCCGCTGCCAGCGAGGCCGGACGGGCCATCGCCAGGCAAGATGCGGCGCCCTCAGTCCGCCTTTGATCCTGGCCACATGCTGCGCAGCACCCCATCACGGCGAACCCAGGCGTGCATCAGCGCAGCGCCCACGTGTACCAGTACCGTGGCGAACAACAGGTAGCCTCCCCAGCCGTGCGCCTGGCGCAGCACGGCATACAGCTGCAAATCATGGGGCACGATCGCCGGCAGGCCAAACGGGCGAGGGTACCCGCCGGCCGAGAGCATGGCCCACCCCAGCAAGGGCATGGCTAGCATGAGGCCGTACAGCAGCAGGTGCGAAGCGCCGGCAGCCAGGCGCTGGAAGGCTGGTAGGTCCTGGGGCAGAGGTGGATGGGGAATGCTCAGGCGCACGATGATGCGCGCTACGATCAGCACCAGCAGCGCAAGCCCCGTGATCTTGTGCAAGCTGACCAGTACGGGGTGACGGACCGACAGGTCCGTGACCATGCTCACGCCGATCAAGAGCATGGCCAGGATCAGGAACGCCATCGACCAGTGCAGCAGGCGGGCGACGGGATGAAAGGCGGTGGGTTTCATGGTCGGGCTCCCGTGCTCAAGGACTCGCGGCTACGACGGTTGAATGATTCCGAATAGGCCGCTGACCGGGCCGCGAGTATAGGGTCGGCGGAGGGTTCGATGCCGTGGGGCAGTATCAAGGGGTCAAAGTTGAGGTCGCGGCAGGCACCCTGTTCCGGTGCGTCGACCTGCTCAAGCACCAGGGTGCCTGCGTTGACGCTGCGCCGGCTCGCTGGCCAAGGCTTGGCAGGGTCGTCGATAGCGTCGCCCGGTTCGGCCAGTACCAGGCGCAGGGTCCAGCGCAACGGCCCCAGCGCCAGCCGTCGTCGCAGGTCATGTTGCAGGAACAGAGGGTCGTCCACCTTCGCCGGTAAGGCCGTATACGGCGTGAGCGGTTCAAGCTGCCAGCGCACCGGATGGGCATGGCCGTCGTGATCGATCAACTTGAATGCATTGATGCTGTGGTACTGGGTGTTGGCGAAGCTGTCGCTGGGCTTGTAGCTGGCTGCCCATTGCCTGAACGCGGCGCTCTCGGGGTGGGCTGCAAAGAAGGCCTGTACCTTGGCAGGGTCGGGCTTGCGCGTGGCCGGGTCCGGGGTGTTGGCCAGCACCTGCTCGTAGAACGCCTCGGCCGTACTTACCGCCAGAACGGGCGGGTTGTTCATGCCGGTCCTCCAGACTTGCCCATCGTCGGTGGCGAGTTCGATTGCCAGGCTGCGCACGGGGATGCCGGTGTCAGGCGCAAACGGGTTGGCACCACCAATGGCCAGGCGGCCTGTGACCGGCACATGCGCCTGGGTGAATGCCCGTGCCGTCGACAAGCTTGCCGCTTGCCCGCTGGCCTGGAAATAGCCGCTCACGCACAGGCCTTTAGCGTGGTTCTTGCGATAACCCGGGTAGTGCCCAGCCTGGGCCTCGAACGTGTCGATGATGCGCTGTGGTGTGAGCGCGGATTGGCCAAGCCAGCCGGCGCTGTAGGCGAAGCCCGCACCGGCAGCCAGCATCACCGCGCCGATTGCGGCAAGCCGCCAGGCCTTGGCCCGGCCGTGCAAAGGTTGGTTCATGGTCAGTCCCGTTGATTTCACGAAAAGTGCCAGTACGACGCTGCCCTGGAAAAGTTATTCCCCGAGCGGGAATAACTTTTTCTCCAACGCGTCTGTTCTCTAGACTGCCCCATCATCGACCGGATATTTTCCATGCAGGACTTGGACGACCAACAATGGCGAGCGCTACTGGCCCGACTACGTCGCTTCGCCCTCTGGCTGACCCGCGAGGCGGGAAGTGCGGATGACCTCGTGCAGGCCACGGTCGAACGTGCCTTGAGCCGGCGTCAGCAGCATCAGGATCCCGATGCCCTGCGCGCCTGGCTGTTCACCATCCTTTATCGATTGTTTCTGGATGGCAAACGGCGAGAACGGTTGCATGCCCGCTGGCTGTCCTGGTTCGCCAGCAGTAGCGCTGCCGAAGAAACGGCCGGCGATAACCTTGAGGACATCGTGCTGGCGCAGGCGGATTTGCAGGCATTTGGCCGGCTCAAGACCGAGCAGCGCGCGTTGCTGTTGCTAGTGAGCGTTGAGGGCCTGAGTTACAAGGAGGCTGCCCAGACGTTGGGTATTCCAATCGGTACTGTCATGTCACGGCTGTCGCGGGCGCGCGATGCCCTGCGTGCATTGACCGAGGACAGCCCTCGACCACCGGCCTTGCGGAGATTGAAATGACCCGTCTTATTCCTAGCGAAGAAGAGCTTCACGCCTACGTCGATGACCGCCTGGACCCGGTGCGCCGTGCCGAAGTCCAGGCCTGGCTGGCCAATCATCCAAAGGCTGCGCAACGTGTGGAAGGCTGGCGCGCCGATGCGCGCCAGTTGCGCACGAGCCTGGCGGGCCTTGCGCAGCCGCTGGCGGGCCCGCGGGTTGATCGCGATCAGCTGCGCCAACAGGCGGGACACCGCCTGAAGCGTCGCTGGGCAAGTGCTGCAGCGATCGTCCTAGCCTTAGGCGTTGGGGGACTTGGCGGGTGGCAGGCGCGCGATGCCAGCTTTGCCGACGCAAAGCCCATGGCTGATGCCGTGCAGGCCCACCGATTGTTCGCCGACAGCCAAGCGCTGGATATTCAGGCGCGTGACCCCGATCAATTGCGCACCTGGCTGCAAGCGCACTTTCACCAGGTGGGCCAACTGCCTGATTTGGCAGGCTACGGGTTCGCCCCGGTGGGCGCCCGGCTGCTCAGTAACGAGCAAGGGCCGGCGGCGCTGGTGGTGTTCCAGGACGGGGCGGGGCGCCGTATCAGCCTGTTCCTGCGCTCACCCGGCGAGCACTTCCGGCGCATGCCGCAAGGGCAGCGAATCGATGGGCAGCTCCAGGCCCGATACTGGTCCCATGGCGCCTACAATTTCGCCCTGGTCAGTGCTGCCGATGATGGTCGCGGTGTGGGTATCGGCGAGGCCTTGCGCACGACGTTGTGAGCCGTACAAGGCCTCCTGCGCCCTAGGCTGGCTTAGCTGAGCTCTAGCCAGATGGGCGCATGATCCGACGGTTTTTCCATCGCGCGCAGTTCGTAATCCACGCCTGCAGCCTTGATCCTCGGAACCAGGCTTGCCGAGGCCATGATCAGGTCGATGCGCAGGCCACGCTTGGGCTCGTCCTCGAAGCCGCGGCTGCGGTAGTCGAACCAGCTGAAACGGTCGTCGACACCCGGGTGCAGATGCCGGAAGCTGTCCACCAGCCCCCAGCCTTTCAAGCGCTCCATCCACTCCCGCTCCTCTGGCAGGAAGCTGCATTTGCCGGTCCTGAGCCAGCGCTTGGCATTGTCTGGGCCGATACCGATGTCGCAATCCTCTGGGGATATGTTCATGTCGCCCATGACCAACACGGGCTGGTCACTGCGAAACTGGCTTTCGAGCAGCGCTTGCAGGTCCGCGTAGAAACGCTGCTTGGCGGGAAACTTGGTGGGGTGGTCGCGGCTTTCGCCCTGGGGGAAATAGCCGTTCATGACGGTGATGGGGTTGCCGTGGTGGTCGGCGAAGGTGCCCCAGATGAAGCGCCGCTGGGCGTCTTCTTCGTCCGTTGAAAACCCTTTGTGCAAGCTCAAAGGTGCCTGGCGTGACAGCAAGGCGACACCGTAGTGGCCCTTTTGCCCGTGGTAATGCACGTGGTAGCCCAGAGCCTGGACCTCGGCCAGTGGAAACTGATCGTCGCTGACCTTGGTTTCCTGCAGGCCGATGATGTCCGGCTGGTGCTTTTCGACCAAGGCGGCCAACTGGTGTGGGCGCGCCCGCAGGCCATTGATGTTGAAACAGACGATCTTCATGCAGAGCCGATCCCGGTAAAAAGGCGCGATGCTAGCCGACATCGGCGTTGATCACCAGCATGAGGGCGCTTAGGCGCGGCTGACATGGCGCGAAGGTGAACGATGGGCGGCATTGTGCCTCCAAGGCCTATCAGCCAGCCCAGAAGGTTCCCCTCCATGTCTCAAGCCCCTGCCGCCGAGGCCCGCGTTTGCCTGCTCGACTCCGGTTATCGCCGCGAAACCCGGGCACTGCTGTATACCGTCTACCGGGACGACCCTACCTTCGCTTATCTGCTCGAAGCGCATCGCCCTGGTTATGAGCGCCGCCTACGTACGCTGCTACGCGAGTGGGTACGCCAGCATTTCTACCTGCAACTGCCCGCCGTTGGCCTGCTGCTGGACGATCGCTTGGTAGGCGTCGCGCTGATTGTGCCGCCACTGCGGCGTCTGGGTGTGGCTGACAGTTGGGCCTGGCGCCTGCGCATGATGGTTGGCGCGGGGGTGCGCGCCACCCGGCGCTTCATGGCGTACCAGGCGGCTGTCTCGACATGCCGGCCTACCGATCAAGTGCACGTGCTGCCGCTACTGGGGGTGTTGCCGGCGCTGCAAGGCCAGGTGTATCCGGCCCAGTTGTTACATGCGGTACAACAATGGTGTATGAAGAATGGGCAGGTCGAAGGGATCGTCGTCGACACGGGCAATGATGAACACGTGGCGTTTTATCACATGCAAGGCTTTGTCGAGGTTGGCGAGGTCGCCATTGGGACAGTGCGCCAACGCGTTCTGATGTATGACAGCGCTCAGGTCAGTGAACCCTTGGCGTGAATGGCGTTTCGGTTGGCTTCTTTTACACCCTTGGTCTGGTAGCATGCGCGGGATGACATATTCAGGAAGAGTTCACTGGGGCCTGGTGATCTGGGCCGTCAGCTTTGCTGCATGGGGCCAGAGCGAATTGGTGGTGACGGTCAAGCCGGCCAACAAGGCGCTCAAGGCCAATGTCGAGGGCTATATCGGTAGCTTGGGCGACCGCGACGAGCAAGCGCTGCTGCGTTTCAGTCGCGGGGCCGAGGAGCAGGCGCGCAAAGCGGCCCAGGCGCTGGGCTACTACCAGGCCCAGATAAGTACCGACGTCAAGCCGCCCCGCGACGATGACGGTTCACCACGACTGGTGGTCAACATCGTGCCCGGCGAGCCGATACGCCTGCGCAACGTGACCGTGCGTGTCGAGGGGCCGGCCAGTGACATGACCGCGTTCAGAGTGCCTTCCGGGGGCGCGCTTCGCACTGGCGAGCAACTGAACCATGGTGTCTATGAGGATGCCAAGCGTGTCATTCAGAACCAGGCCTCACGCTATGGCTTCTTCGCAGGTCGCTTCAGCCAGCAGCGCCTGGCCGTCGATCCCCGCGCCGGGGTGGCCGATATCGACCTGGTCTACCAAAGTGGGCCGCGGTACCGACTGGGCGCGGTCACCTTCAGTGGCGATACGCCGTTGGACGACGATTTGCTGCAGCGGATGGTCTCGTTCAAACCCGGTACGCCCTACGATTCGGAGCTGATTGCCGAACTCAACAGCGACTTGCAGTCCAGCGGCTACTTCGAGGGTGTGCGCGTAGACGCCGCGCCCACGGCCGCAGTCGCTCAGAATATTCCGGTCGATGTACGCCTGGAAACCCGCAAGCCTCGCACATTGGGCTTGGGCCTTGGGTATTCCACCGACGTTGGCCCGCGCGGCAAGGCCAACTGGACGCGCCATTGGGTCAATCCCCAGGGGCACAGCTATGGCTGGGAAGCGGAGCTGTCGGCGCCGCGTCAAAACGTGGGGCTGTGGTACGACATCCCGTTGGACCCGCCATTGACCGACAAACTGCGATTTGCCGGGGGGTACCAGAACGAAGAACTGGCGGGCACCGACACCCTCAGCAAGCTCTTGACGGTAGGCCCTGAATGGCACAGCAAGCTGCCCAGCGGCTGGCAGCGGGTCATATCGCTCAAGTACCAGCGCGAAGAGTACCGGCTGGGGGACGATGCGGGCCTTAGCAACCTGCTCATGCCCGGTATCAGCTATTCATTCCTGCGCAGCGACAACCGCATTGACCCCCATAATGGCTATCGCGTGCAGTTCGAAGCGCAAGTGGCAAAGGAAGGCCTGGGTTCCGATACGAACCTGCTGCGCGGCAACGTGCTGCTCAAAGGGCTCACCACGGTAGGTCAGAACCACCGGCTGCTGGGCCGCGTTCAGTTCGGCGGCAGCGCCACCAACGGTTTCCAGAACAGCGTTCCGCCTTCGCTGCGGTTCTTCGCTGGTGGCGACCAGAGCGTGCGCGGCTACGACTACCAGACCCTGTCGCCGAAAAACAGCGACGGGGATCGCATCGGTGGCCGTTACCTGGTGGCGAGCAGCGTCGAATACCAGTATTCCCTGACGGACAAATGGCGCCTGGCGACCTTCGTCGACCAGGGCAACGCGTTCAACAACTTCGAGTTGCCCAACCTGAAGACGGGGGTCGGCTTCGGCGTACGCTGGGTTTCACCGGTAGGGCCGCTACGCTTGGACTTGGCCAAGGCCTTGGACGACGACGGCGGCATCCGCCTGCACTTTTCCATGGGGCCTGAGCTTTGAAATCTGTCATCAAATACATGCTGCTGGGCCTGTTTGGGCTCGTGGCCGTCCTGACGCTGACCATCGCGTTGGTGATCGGCACCGAGGGCGGCAGCCGTTGGGCGCTGGGCAAGGTTCCCGGGCTGACCGTGGAGGGTTTCGCAGGACGCTTGGCGGGCACCTGGCAAGCCACTCGTCTTTCCTACGTCGATGGGCAGACCCAAGTCCAGACGCAGGCGCCGTTGCTGAACTGGTCCCCGGCATGCCTGCTGCGTGGGGCTTTGTGCATCGAGCAGTTGCACGCAGAACGAATCGACATGGCGTTCGCCCCCTCGACTGACGTCAGCAACGACGGCCCGCTGCAACTGCCCACATTGGACTTGCCGCTTGCCATCGAACTGGGCGAGGTGAAGATAGGGCAACTGCGCCTGGATGGCAGCGACCTGCTCGGTGATCTGCAACTGGCTGCGCACTGGACCGGTGAAGGCATGCGCATCGACAGCCTGCACCTGACCCGCGACGATCTGCAGTTGGGCCTGCAAGGTGATGTGAAGCCTCAAGGCGATTGGCCTGTGCAGTTGCAGGCCCAGGTGCAGCTCCCCGCCGTGGGGGACAAGCCATGGCAACTGGCATTGCAAGCCACGGGTGAACTGCAACGCTCGCTTGACCTGACCGGGACGAGCAATGGGTATCTGGATGCCACCCTTGCGGGCAAGGTCCAGGCATTGGCTGAACACCTGCCGGCCAGCCTGAGCATTCAGACCAAGGCGTTCAAGCCATCCGAGGCACTGCCCGACACCCTGCAGCTCGATGACCTGGTGCTGTTAGCCGATGGGAACCTTGAGACGGGCTATGCATTGACCGGGTCTGCCAACTTGCCAGCCCAGCAGTCGCCCATCGCCCTGGCTTTGTCCGGGATGGTCGACAGCAAAGGTGCCGTGGTCAAGGGCCTTGATCTCAACGCAGGCGATAGCCAGCAGGTGAAGCTGCAAGCCAAGGTCGACTGGCAGGACGGCCTGGCAGCGGACGCCCAATTGGCCTGGCAGGACTTTCCCTGGCTGCGCCTGTACCCGCTGGATACACCGCCTGAGGTGACGCTCAAACGCCTGAACGCGCAGGTTCGCTATCGCGACGGTCGCTACGAGGGCAGCTTTGATGGCGATCTGGACGGGCCTGCCGGCGCCTTCAAGGTGGCAAGCCCTTTCGAAGGGGATCTGGAGCAGGTCACTTTGCCAACGCTGGCGCTTACTGCGGGACAAGGCAAGGCGACAGGCCGTGTGGCCGTACGCTTCGCGCAAGCGCTCGCCTGGGACGTGGACCTGCAGTTGTCGGCGCTGAACCCGGCCTATTGGGTGGCGGAGCTACCTGGAACATTGGCCGGGCCGTTGCGTAGCAAAGGCCAGCTGCAGGGCGATGACCTGTCGCTCGACGCTCAGCTCGACCTCAAGGGGCGCCTGCGCGGCCAACCCGCTGTGCTCAACGTTCAGGCGGACGGGGCAGGGCAGCGCTGGACACTGGCAGCCTTGCGCGTGCAACTGGGTGACAATCGTATAAACGGAAGTGGCAGCCTGCAACAGCGCCTGGCCGGCAAGGTGGACATCGATCTGCCACGGCTGGGGCAGCTGTGGCCCGAGCTGCAGGGCCAGGTCAAGGGGCAACTGGACGTGGCCGGTACCCTGCAGGCGCCGCAAGGCACGCTGGCATTGCGCGGTACCGGGTTGGCACAGGCCGAGAATCGCTTGCAGCAACTGAATCTCTCGGCCCGTCTGGACGACCGGCAACGGGCCAATATCGACTTGAAAGTCACGGGTATCCAGGCGGGTGACACCGCCCTCGGTACGCTGCAGGCGGTCGGCAATGGTGACATGCGACGACAGGCATTGACGCTGGCGTTGAACGGCCCGCAACTGAAGCTGGACGTGGGTCTGGACGGGCAACTGGATAACGGTGACTGGCGCGGCCGCCTGGCCACTGGGCGGGTACAGGCTGGCGGGCAAGACTGGCAATTGCAGGCGCCTGCCAAACTGCGGCGCCTGGCCAGCGGTCAGCTGGATTTCGGCGCCCACTGCTGGCGTTCCGGGCAGGCCAGTCTGTGTGGTGATGATCAACGGTTGGCGCCTGAGCCGCGCCTGCGGTACCACCTCAAGCGCTTCCCGCTGGACAGCCTGGCGCAGTGGATGCCCAAGGATTTCGCATGGCAGGGCCTGCTCAATGCCGACATCAACCTGGACCTGCCCGCCAGCGGCCCAAAGGGCACCGTGGTGGTTGACGCCAGTGGCGGCACATTGCGTGTCAATGACGGTAACCGCTGGGTCGATTTCCCCTACCAGACCCTGCGGCTGGATAGCACCTTGGCGCCGCGGCGTATCGATACCCGTCTTGCATTCCTGGGGGAGCGCCTGGGGCAGCTGAATCTCACGGCGCGTATCGATCCACTGGGCAAGGACAAGCCGTTGTCCGGCGACTTCAACCTGGCCGGTCTCGACCTCTCAGTGGCCCGTCCCTTCGTGCCGATGGTTGAGCACCTGGCTGGGGAGCTCAAGGGGAGCGGGCAGCTGTCTGGCACGATGCTGGCGCCGCAAGTCAACGGCAGCATGAATTTGAGCGGCGGCCAGATCACCGGTGCCGAACTGCCGATTCAGTTCCAGGACCTGGGCCTTCAGGCCCGGATCGCGGGTGAACAGGTGCAGCTTGCCGGCACCTGGCGCAGCGGCACTGCAGGTCGCGGCCAGGTCGATGGCAACCTGACCTGGGGCCAGGCGCTGGGGATGAACATCCGCGTGCAAGGGCAGCAGTTGCCTGTCACGGTCGAACCCTATGCCACGCTGGAGGTAGCGCCGGACCTTACCCTGGAACTGATCGACGACAAGTTGGCAGTCACAGGCAAGGTGCAGGTGCCCAACGGCAAGATCACGGTGCGCGAGCTGCCCCCTTCCACGGTTAAGGTTTCCGACGACACGGTCATCGTCGGCAACCAGACCGAGGAGGGCAAGCCGCCGATGGCCATGGCCATGGATATCGATGTCGAGGTAGGCCGAGGCAAACTGTCGTTCAGTGGTTTCGGCCTGACTGCCAACCTGTTGGGGCACGTGCATATCGGTGACAATCTCGATACGCGTGGCGAGTTGAGCCTGGCCGATGGTCGCTACCGCGCCTACGGCCAGCGGCTGACCATCCGCCGCGCCCGGCTGCTGTTTGCCGGGCCGATCGACCAGCCCTACCTGGACATCGAAGCGATCCGCCAAGTCGATGACGTGATCGCCGGCATCCGCTTGAGCGGCAACGCCGAGCAGCCGGCCAGTACGGTGTTTTCCGAGCCTGCCATGAGCCAGGAACAAGCGTTGTCCTACCTGGTGCTTGGCCGTCCGTTGGGGGCATCGGGTGAAGACAACAACATGCTGGCCGAGGCTGCCTTGGGACTGGGGTTGGCCGGCAGCGCAGGGATCACGGGTAATGTGGCATCCCGCCTGGGTATCGATGACTTCCAGCTCGATACCGAGGGCTCAGGCAACACCACCAGTGTGGTGGCCAGTGGCAACCTGACCGAGAAACTCAGCCTGCGCTATGGAGTGGGCGTGTTCGAGCCGGCCAACACCATCGCCCTGCGCTACAAGCTCAGCAAGAAGGTGTATGTCGAGGCTGCCAGTGGCGTGGCAAGCTCCCTGGACGTCTTCTACAAACGCGACTTCTAGTCGCCACCGAAGGTTGCCGGCTTGGTCCGACCGAGAGTCGGGTTAAGCAGGTGGTTTGGGAATCAACGTACCGTCGCCGCCTCGATGAATTCGTTGGTGGGCGAGGGTGGTGGCGCTGGAGCTGGAGCCGGAGCCGGAGCCGGAGCCGGAGCCGGGGCGCGAACTGGGATGATCAAGTTGGTGTATTCCTCGATCAGCCGGTTCAAGGCCTCGGGCGGTTCGCTTGCCTGGAACTGCATCCGGATCTGCACCTCGTCGGGGTCGCGGCTATCTCCTTGGCGCCCCTGGCCACCGATGGTTACCTTGAAACTGGCCGAGCGGCTTGCGTCGGCTGGGGTGAATGCTCGTCGTGCTTCGGTATTCTGGACGCGAACCGACAGGTCGACCTGCATCCGTTCCAGTGCCAACCCTTTAGGCGACACTAGCGCGAAAAGGGGCACGCGCATCAGGTGCTGCCCATCCATGGCCACCTCGACCATCTTCGCGGTCATCGGCGCGCCCAGCTCCTGGTGATTGCAGTCGAAAAAACGATCGAACAGTTCAATGTACTGTTGCGCGATCATGCTGTTGGCGGCGCTCGCAGCTTCCTGCAGGCCGCGAGTGATTTCGCGCAGGTCAATGGAGGTCATAGGGACAGGGCTCTTGTCCATGGGTTCGACTCATTGGGCCAAGTGGGTCCCCTGAAGAGCCTTCAGGGGGACAGTTCGCGCCGCGCCGTGACTGCGCTGGCAGTAGTCATGCCGTTGGGCTATCGAGCTCTTCCTGAGCCTGAGGTGGCGCACTCAAGGCTGGCGATTGCTGCGTGACATCCTTTGCAATAATGGGCTTGGTAGCCGCCTCCGTGAGGAAGTCGATCACCCTCATCATTGCCTCTGGTGGGTCCTGTCGCTTGAGGGTCGTGTTGAAGGCGTAGCGTGCCCGGGTGTCGGTCTTGCGCGTTTGCGAGGACTTATGGCTCACGCTGCCCTTGACGTTGAGCTTGAAGGGGCCCCAGCCCAAGGAGGCGGCGCCTTCTGCGTTCATGTCCCTGGCCGAAGTGGCTTCGGACATCTGATTGACGACCAGCTCGAATTCGACGGTGCCGTTTTCGATGGCGATGTTGGGGTGGGTGATCGCCGCCATTAGCGGCACTTGCAGCGTCTTCTTCACCACGCCTTGTGGTTGGCCCTGCTCGTCGACGATGGTCTCGTCATAGTCGAACTGGATGGCGACCGCCTTGCCGTCCTGTACGCAGACTTGCATGAGGAAGTCTGCGTAGGATTTGCTGGCGGTGACCTGGGCCTGGACCATGGCCTGCAACGGGCCCGCAATCATGCGGTCCATGGGCAAGGCATTGATGACGGACCCTATGAGGCTGTTGTCTATGGACATGCTGGGTTCTCTTTTAAATTTCAGGTTAAGGGTGTGTACGGGTTGAGGAGGCTTAGCTCATCGCAACGGCAAATCCTGACGGCGGATGTTGCCGATCTGGCGCAGGCTCAGGCCGTACTTGTCGGCCAACAAGCTGCGCGAGAATCCGCTGGCGCTTTCTTTCTGAATCTGGTGGTTGCGCAATTGGCGGATAAAATGATCAGCCTTGGGAATCTCAAGCGCGACACCTGCAAAGCGCTTGATCAGGGCGTCGAGTGCCTCAGCCGGTAACACGTCAGCAAGTTTGGTTCGATCGCGGTGTTTTGGAATGTACTTAGGCCTACCGCCAAATGCGCAGGTCAGCTGGTACGCGTTTTCTATGCCTATGCACTCAATCAGTGCCTGTAGCGATTGCGGCAATTGGCTAACGTCGATGTGGCTCAAGTCTGGCGTTTCCATATGACGCTCCTTCGAAAATGGTAGGGGTCACCAGCGGCATAACGTCGAGGTGTGGCTAAATTCTCTGTGATAGCCGGCGGGACCCGCTAGGCGCCATTAGGGGTGAGGGCTGTAGTTTCGGTTACTAGCTTATGCAGGCAGCGCAGTCTCACGGTGTAGGAAAAAAACATGCAAGCGCTTGAAAAACGAATGTTCCCGAAGGGATGTGCGCAACGTATGGCACTTTGGGTATTAGCACCTCAGTCGCAGGGGTAGGCACTGAGTAGACTGGCACTGCCCACGTGTGCGTCTTGAAGACTTCTCGGCCCGGATGGCACGGACCTCCAGTCCACCTGCACGCAGAGCGCGTGCAGAGGCTGCCCGTTACGGGATCCGATAATCCGGTCATCGAAGGTCCTGCGGTAGATCGCGTGGGTCTCGGACACCGGCCGGACTTGGTCGGCGCGCGCCAGGGTCTGCTGCGCAAGTGTTGGCAATACAGCGGAGGGCACCTCGAATCGCAACGAAGTGTTGCCAGGATTCAGATAGCCAGCCTTTCGAACCCGTTGCCACAACTGTTGCCACTGGCTGCTCCCTGCTTGCTGGCTCAGCGTGTAACCAAGATCGAGCAGTCTTGCGCAAGGCACCTCAGTTGTATTGAAGGCATGCAGTGGCGTGGCGGTCAGGCACAGCATGAGTGTTAACAGGCGTTTGTTCATGGGGCTCCCCACACGTGTGATGAAGCCGAATGTTTTCAGGTTGGGGTGCTACCAGGCAGCAGGAAATGCAGCGCCGGGGCGTGCGAACGTTGTATCATCTGCGCGGCTTGAGCTAAGCCATCTGTCCCGGATGTAGCAAGGAACCGTCGATGACACACGTGCAGCGCCTCAAATATTCCCTCCTGATCATTCTGGTGGTCCTTGGGCTAATGATCGGCCTTTCCCATTTGCAAAAAGCGGGTACGATCAGCGAGCAGACCTTTCAGATGCTGGCTATCGCCATTGCCGTGGTTGTGGTCGTGATCAACGGCATACTGCGACGTAAAGTCAGGCGATGACGTTTGTCGGTCCAGTGGCCAACCCAGCTACTCAGGCTGAGGTGGGTCGCTCCAGCAGGGCACGTGCCTGCGGATCAAGGCTGTAGCATTTGTCAGCACCTAGCTGAATCACGCCTTCGGCACATAACCGTTTGAGCACTTCTCGTACGCTGAGAAATGACAACGGTATGTCCAACTGCTCCAGTTGCGCATGCACACCCCGCACGCCAATGCTTCTTCCATTTCGCTCTGCCGCGTGCAGGGCGTCTATCACTTTCAGCCGTATCAGGCTCGTACGCAGCCCGAAGCTGCGCAGCAACTCCCGTATCTGCTCGTTGCCGGTTCGTTCGTCGACCTGCGCGTCCTGCCCAGTCGGGGTGTTGGCCTGCGCCGTGTTGGCTTGCACTGGAGTTGGCGGGTTGTACATGTGAATGCTCCTTTTCTTGGACGAACCGAACGATGGGTGCCTCTTTGAATAAGACGAATGAGCGCCTGTAATCTGCAATGCAAAGCGAAAAAACCTTCATCAGTTGTTGTGGGCTCAGATCAAGCGGCTTCTTTTACCGTCACGCCTGGTCCCTGTACACGAGCGTCAGGCCTGAGCGTAAAGGCCGCCTAAACTCTTCTTGCGTTCGTTCGTTTCACCGGCATGAACCGTATTCGAGGAGTGTCCGTGTCCCCATTTATCCGCTCAAGCCGTTGTGCCGGTCTGGCCGCAGCGCTCATGGTTGCGGCCTTAACCGCACACGCTCGTCCCGTAGCGCCAGATGCCAGCGCCCAGATCCGTCGCACTACCTATGGCGTGCCACATATCGTGGCCAAGGATGAAAGAGGACTCGGTTATGGCATTGGCTATGCCTATGCCCAGGACAATCTTTGTTTGCTGGCTGACCAGGTCCTGACGGTCAGCGGTGAGCGCTCGCGCTATTTTGGTGGTCAAGGCCAGACCGTGGACCAGCGCGAGAACCTGGCCAGCGATGTCTTCTTCACCTGGCTCAACGGGCCGACACAGGTGCAGGCGTTTCTGGACGCGCAGCCCGCTGCCATCCAGGCTCTCTTGGCGGGTTATGCCAGTGGGTTCAATCGAGCACTGGCTGAGCGTCGTCAGCAGGGCCTGCCACCGGAATGTGGAGGGGGTGAGTGGGTGCGCGCCATCACCAGCCAGGACCTGGTCAAGCTTACACGGCGGTTACTTGCAGAAGGTGGGGTCGGGCAGTTCGTCGAAGCCCTGGCCGGCGCGCAGCCGCCCGAGAACGATGTCCGGCGGCCCGCCGTCGCTTACGGGAAAGCGCTGGAACAGCAGCAACGGTTTGCCACCCAGCGTGGCAGCAACGCCATTGCAGTGGGTGCCCAGCGTTCGGTCAATGGGCGTGGTTTGCTGTTGGCCAACCCGCATTTCCCATGGGTGGGAGGCATGCGGTTCTACCAGATGCAATTGACCATCCCCGGTGAACTCGATGTGATGGGTGCAGCATTACCTGGCTTGCCGACGATCAACATCGGCTTTAATCGCCACCTGGCGTGGACCCATACCGTCGACACCTCCAGGCATTTCACCTTGTTTCGCCTGCAACTCGACCCCAAGGACCCAACCCGCTACGTGCTCGACGGCAAGTCCCTGCCGCTGACCCGCCAAAGCGTCAGCATCATGGTCAAGGCCGCCGATGGCCGACTGCAAAAAGTCGAGCGTGTTCTGTATAGCTCGTCATTTGGTCCGGTCGTTCAGTGGCCTGGGCGGTTGGACTGGGACAGGCATACGGCCTACAGCCTGCGTGATGCCAACAGCGATAACGCCCGCGTGCTGCAACAGTGGTACCAGATCAATCGTGCCGACAGCGTGGCGGCGCTGACGCGTTCCATTGAGCAGCTGCATGGTATTCCTTGGGTCAACACCGTCGCCGTGGATGAACGTGGCAAGACGACCTACCTGAACCAGTCAGTGGTGCCTTACGTCGACCAGGCATTGCTCGATGCCTGCGGTGGCGAACAGACAGGCCCGCTGGTAGTGCTCGATGGTTCCCGCAGCCTGTGCAACTGGAAAGTCGACAGCCGCGCTGCCCAACCCGGTACGGTTCCGGCGCAGCTGATGCCCCGTCTGGAGCGCGATGATTTCGTGCAGAACTCCAACGATCCAGCCTGGATGACCAACCCTGCGCAGCCGATGACAGGCTACTCGCCCTTGGTCAGCCGCAGCGATCAGCCTCTGGGCATGCGTGGGCGCTTCGCGTTGGAACGTCTGCAAGGCAGGGCGCTGCTTGGTGTGGAAGATCTGCAGCGCTTGGTGACCGATGACAAAGTCTACCTTGCGCGTTTGCTGCTGCCGGATCTGCTGAGCTGGTGCAAGCGTGCCCCCACTGATGTCGAGCCCGTGTGCCGCAGCCTGGCCAGCTGGAACGGCAAGGCCAACCAGCAGAGCAACATGGGGCTGGTGCACTTTGAAAACATCTACAACGCAATCGAGCATCAACCGCAGGTATGGCGAGTGGCGTTCGATCGCAACGATCCTGTGCATACCCCGCGTGGTCTGGCGGTTGAGCAGGCATCGGTGAGCAGGGTGGTTCATCAGGCGGCCCTTGCCTCACTCCGGCAAGTGGCCGAGGAGGGCATCGACCCGAAGGCGCACTGGGGGCAGGTACAACAGGCCCATGATGGCACGCCAGTGCCGGGCGGGCCCCAGGCGCTTGGCGTGTACAACGCCATGTACAGTGTGCCGATGGGGCAGGGCAAGCGCTTGGTTGTCAGCGGCACCAGCTACCTACAGCTGGTCAGCTTCACCGGTGAAGGTCCCAAGGCACGCGGTCTGCTGGCGTTCTCCCAATCGAGCGAGGCGGCCTCGCCCCATGCCAGTGATCAGACCAAGGCGTTCGCTGCCGGTCAGTTGCATGATATGCCGTTCACAGAGAAGCAGATCAAGGCCGATCCGGCGTACCGGGAGGTGATTATCCGCGAGCGAGATGAGCGGCTGGGCATTCAGTGAGTGTCGAGACGGGAGGCAAGCCTTGCTCGTCTCCCGCATAAGCATCAGACGGGCTAGCCCACTATCGAGCAAATAGCGCTCAAGCGCTCAGGAAAATTCGAACGGCGCCAGCTGAAACTCTTGCGCGTCCACTTGCAAGGCCCAGGCACGCTTGTCCCAGTCGCCCAGGACAATGCGCCGGGCCGGCTCCCCATCCACCATCAGCTTGTGAATGGCCGGGCGATGAGTATGGCCGTGCACCAGCGTGCGAACGTCGTGCGCCGCCATGACCTTGTGCACTTCTTCGGGCGTGACGTCAACGATCTCCGTGGATTTCATTCGCGTCTGGGCGCGGCTTTCGCTGCGCAGCTTGCGTGCCAATTTCAGGCGAACTGACAAGGGAAGGTGCCTAAGCAACCAAAGGCTCAGGGGATTGCGCAGCAATCGCCGCATTTTCATGTAGCCCAGGTCTCGGGTGCACAAGGTGTCGCCGTGCATCAACAGCACTCGTTCTGCTCCCAGCTCCACCACACAAGGATCGCTCAGCAGGGTACAGCCTGCAGCTTCGCAAAAGGCCTGGCCGATCAGGAAATCGCGGTTGCCGTGCATCAGGTAGAGCGCAGTGCCGCTGTCGCTGAGCCGTCGCATGGCTTGGCAGATCGACTGCTGAAAAGCGGTCATGGCATCGTCGCCGATCCACGCTTCGAAAAAATCGCCCAATATGTACAGCGCCTTTGCCTGGCGAGCCCGACCTTCGAGCAGACCAAGAAACGCCCGGGTAATGTCCGGGCGTTCTTCTTGCAGGTGCAGATCGGAGATCAGCAGTATCACTCAATGATCTCGGCTTTCTCGATGATCACGTCGTCCTTAGGCACGTCCTGGTGGCCAGCGCTCGAGCCGGTGGCAACTTTCTCGATGGCGTCGACGACTTCACGGCCTTCGATCACTTCACCGAACACGGCGTAGCCCCAGCCCTGGGTGGTTTTGCCGCTGTGGTTGAGGAAATCGTTGTCCGAAGCGTTGATGAAGAATTGTGCCGAGGCAGAGTGCGGGTCCATGGTGCGGGCCATGGCGATGCTGTACTTCTTGTTCTTCAGGCCGTTGTCGGCTTCGTTCTGGATGCTGGCGCGGGTTTTCTTCTGGGACATGCCAGCTTCAAAGCCGCCGCCCTGAATCATGAAGCCTTTAATGACGCGGTGAAAAACGGTGCCGTCGTAGTGGCCGTCCTTGACGTACTGAACGAAGTTTTCGGTCGTCTGCGGCGCTTTCTCGGCGTCCAGCTGCAGGACGATGTCGCCGTGGTTGGTGCTCAGTTTGACTTTGGACATGCTGAAACTCGCTTTTTCAAGGCAATCGAAAATAGGATGCGCTGGGCGCTGATTACTACCAGACGCGGCGTCAGGCGTTGGGGACACATGGCGCGCTTGCGCCATTTTGCCAAGGCTGCGGCAAAAAGGCGTGAGAAATCACGCGAGTTTGGCGGAGCCCGACTGTCGGCAGCTTGACTGCTTCGGCTATGATAGGCCCTTTGATTCATTCGGCCTACCCAGGCCGGCTACGTGCATTCAAGGATCCTATGAGCAAGCCCACTGCCGACAACGCGCCCAACGCCGCTGCCAAAGGCGCCCCCGCTGTCCCTGCGAACTTCCTGCGGCCGATCATCCAGGCCGACCTGGACTCGGGCAAGCACGCCAGCATCGTTACCCGCTTCCCGCCCGAGCCCAATGGCTACCTGCACATCGGCCATGCAAAGTCGATCTGCGTCAATTTCGGCCTGGCCAAGGAGTTTGGAGGTGTCTGTCACCTGCGCTTTGACGACACCAACCCTGCCAAGGAAGACCAGGAGTACATCGATGCCATCCAGCGCGATGTAAAGTGGCTGGGCTTCGACTGGGCCGGCGACGTTCGCTACGCCTCGAGCTACTTCGACCAACTGCACGCCTGGGCCGTCGAGCTGATCAAGCAGGGCAAGGCCTACGTGTGCGATCTCACGCCGGAGCAGGCCAAAGAGTACCGCGGCAACCTCAAGGAACCAGGCAAGAACAGCCCGTACCGCGAGCGCAGCGTGGAGGAGAACCTCGACCTGTTCGCCCGCATGAAGGCCGGTGAGTTCAAGGACGGTGAGCGCGTGCTGCGCGCCAAGATCGACATGGCTTCGCCCAACATGAACCTGCGTGACCCGATCCTCTACCGGATTCGCCATGCCCACCACCACCAGACGGGCGATACCTGGTGCATCTACCCGAACTACGACTTCACTCACGGCCAGTCGGATGCCATCGAAGGCATCACCCATTCCATCTGCACGCTGGAGTTCGAAGGACACCGGCCGCTGTACGAGTGGTTCCTGGACAACCTGCCGGTGCCTGCGCATCCGCGCCAGTACGAGTTCAGCCGTCTTAACCTCAACTACACCATCACCTCCAAGCGCAAGCTCAAGCAACTGGTGGACGAGCAACACGTCGAGGGCTGGGACGACCCGCGCATGTCCACCTTGTCGGGCTTCCGCCGCCGTGGCTACACCCCGGCGTCGATCCGCAACTTCTGCGAAATGATCGGTACCAACCGCTCGGACGGTGTGGTCGATATGTCCATGCTGGAGTTCTGCATCCGCGACGATCTGGACCGCACTGCACCCCGCGCGATGTGCGTGCTGCGCCCATTGAAGGTGGTGATCACCAACTATCCCGAAGGCCAGACCGAGCAGCTCGAACTCCCGCGCCATCCCAAGGAAGACATGGGCGTGCGCGTGCTGCCATTCGCACGTGAGCTGTACATCGACCGCGACGACTTCATGGAAGCGCCGCCCAAGGGCTACAAACGTCTGGAGCCTAACGGCGAAGTGCGCCTGCGCGGTAGCTACGTCATCCGCGCCGATGAGGCGATCAGGGACGCCGAGGGCACCATCGTCGAGCTGCGCTGCTCCTACGATCCGGACACCCTGGGCAAGAACCCCGAAGGCCGCAAGGTCAAGGGGGTGATCCACTGGGTGCCGGCCGAGGGCAGTGTGGAATGCGAAGTCCGGTTGTACGACCGTCTGTTCCGCTCGGCAAACCCTGAGAAGACCGAGGAGGGTGGCACTTTCCTCGACAACATCAACCCTGATTCGCTGCAAGTGCTCAGCGGCTGCCGTGCCGAGCCCTCGCTGGCCCAGGCGCAGCCGGAAGATCGCTTCCAGTTCGAACGCGAAGGCTACTTCTGTGCTGACCTCAAGGACAGCCAGCCGGGCCGCCCGGTATTCAACCGCACCGTCACCCTGCGTGACTCCTGGGGCAGCTGAGGAACCACCGTGCTCACGATCTACAACACCCTGACCAAGACCAAGGAGCCGTTCAAGCCGTTGGACGGCAACAACGTGCGCATGTATGTCTGCGGCATGACCGTCTATGACTACTGCCACCTGGGCCATGGTCGCAGCATGGTGGCTTTCGACCTGGCCACCCGCTGGTTGCGCAAGAGCGGCTACAACCTGACGTACGTGCGCAACATCACCGACATCGATGACAAGATCATCAACCGGGCCAACGAGAACGGCGAAACCTTCGATGCACTCACCGCCCGCATGATCGATGCGATGCACGAGGACGAACGCCGCCTCAACATCCTGCCTCCGGACCAGGAACCGCGCGCCACCGATCACATTGCCGGCATGCATGCCATGATCCAGACCTTGATCGACAAAGGTTATGCGTATGCGCCTGGCAACGGCGACGTGTACTACCGCGTCGGCAAGTTTGTGGGTTACGGCAAGCTCTCGCGCAAGAAGATCGAAGACTTGCGTATTGGTGCGCGAATCGAAGTCGGCGAGGCCAAGCAGGATCCGCTGGACTTCGTCCTGTGGAAAGGCGTCAAACCGGGCGAGCCCAGCTGGGAGTCGCCTTGGGGGCCTGGCCGCCCTGGCTGGCACATCGAATGCTCGGTGATGTCCACGTGCTGCCTGGGTGAGAGTTTCGATATCCATGGCGGCGGCAGCGACCTTGAGTTCCCGCATCACGAGAACGAAATTGCCCAGAGCGAAGCTGCCACCGGCAAACCGTACGCCAACGCCTGGATGCACTGCGGCATGATCCGCATAAACGGCGAGAAGATGTCCAAGTCGCTGAATAACTTCTTCACCATTCGCGACGTGCTGGAAAAGTATCACCCCGAAGTGGTGCGCTATCTGCTGGTGGCCAGCCACTACCGCAGCGCGATCAACTATTCAGAGGATAGCCTTCGCGACGCCAAGGGTGCACTGGAGCGGTTCTACCATGCTTTGCGTGGCTTGCCTCGTGTACCGGCCAGCGGCGGGGAGGCCTTTGTCGAGCGTTTCACTGCTGCGATGAACGACGACTTCGGCACGCCTGAAGCCTGCGCCGTGTTGTTCGATCTGGTTCGCGAAATCAACCGCCTGCGCGAGAGCGACGTGTCGGCCGCGGCTGGCTTGGCGGGGCGTTTGCGTGAGCTGGGTGACGTGCTGGGTGTGTTGCAGCTGGAGGCCGATGACTTCCTGCGTGCAGGCGCTGAGGGGAAGGTGGACGCGGCCCAGGTCGAGGGTTTGATCCAGGCGCGCTTGCAGGCGCGGGCGGACAAGAACTGGGGAGAGTCCGATCGCATTCGTGACCAGTTGACGGCCATGGGTGTGGTGCTTGAAGACAGCAAGGGTGGGACGACCTGGCGGTTGGCGGACTGATCTGGGGGAGAGCGAGCGGGATTGGGTTGCTTGCAACCCATGTCCAGCCCGCCTGTCACTCGGCGATGGCCAAGCGATTACCGTCGTCCTTGTCCGCGTCCTTACCGCCACGTGCTTTCTGCTTTTGCTTCTAAGCGCGCAATAGCTCAGGCGCCGCAGATCGCGACTTAAGGAGGCCGAGCGCAGGGCTTGCGGAGGGAGGTGACAGGCATGGATGCCTGTCAAGCGCTGGGCCCCAGGATGGGGCCTGCAGCGCGGTCCTCCCGGGAGCAAGCCCGGAGCGAGAGGACCCCGGAGCGCAGCGCAGGGGCCGGGTGATAGGAGCAGGCGGTTTTTGCTCACTTTTTGACAAGACAAAAAGTGAGCCGCCGTAAGGGCGCAAAGGTGACTGTGCGCCACCCGCGCCAATGAATACCAACTTGCCGTATGCGCCCACACTCTGAAGTTTGAAGTTTGAAGTTTGAAGTTTGAAGTTTGAAGTTTGAAGTTTGAAGTTTGAAGTTTGAAGTTTGAAGTTTCAGGCTTCAAGTTTGATTGCGTTGGCGTGGGTATTGAAAGAGAGCACATTCCATTTGCGATGGCGACGCTTAGTCACCTTTTCGCCATTACGGCGAGTCACTTTTTGTCAAACGCGACAAAAAGTAACCAAAAAACGCTGTGCTCCACTCATACGGCCCCTACGCTACGCTTCGGGGTTCCCTCACTCCGGTCTTGCTCCCGGGAGGACCGCGCTGTAGGCCCCATCCTGGGGC
>NZ_JBICKJ010000062.1:0-8856 GCF_043104125.1 Pseudomonas sp. xss_4 | reverse complement strand
GCGCAGCAGCCCCAGGATTTCAGCTCCGCAACTCATATTGCCGGGGGCCGCTACGCGCCCCATCGCGGCCGGTCCGGCGCCCCGGCAAGGCCGCTCCCGGACCTCGTGGCTCACCCCACCATCGGCACATGCCGCGGATGGCTGCTCACCCGCTCCAGCCAGGCGCGCACGGCCGGGTAATCCGTCAGGTCGAAACCGCCTTGCTGCGCCACATGGGTGTAGGCATACAACGCCACATCGGCGATGGAATACTGGTCACCCACCAGATACGGGGTCACCAGCAACTGCCGCTCCATCACACGCAGCGCCTTGTAGCCGCCCTTGTGCAACTTGCGGTACTCCTCGACGCGATCATCCGGTAGCCCCAGGTAGAACTGAATGAAGCGGGCCACGGCGATATACGGCTCATGGCTGTATTGTTCGAAGAACTGCCACTGCAGCACCTGGGTGCGCAGGCGCGGCTCGGCGGGCAGGAACTCGCTGCCGTCGGCCAGGTAGTTGAGGATGGCATTGGATTCCCACAGGTAACTGCCGTCCTCGAGCTGCAACACCGGCACCTTGCCGTTGGGGTTCATGGCCAGGAACTCGGGCGTCTCGGTCTCGCCCTTGAGGATGTCCACCGGGTGCCACTCATAAGGCCGCCCCAACAGGCTGAGCATCAACTTGACCTTGTAGCAGTTACCCGATTGATAATCGCCGTAAACCTTGTACATCACCCCTACCCCTGCAATGCCGTCATACCAGAGCGCCTGATAGTTAACGACTGTATGGTTAAAAGCAATGATCGCTGTATCGCTGCTGTCACCTCGCCTGGCGTTAGTCTGAAAACCACGGCGTATACCCTTACAAGGATTTTTTCATGACCGATGCCACCTCCGCTCGCCTTCGCCCCCTGGCAGATACCTCGCCCTCGGCGGTGGTCGCAGGCTTCATCGCCATGCTCACCGGCTACACCTCCTCGCTGGTGCTGATGTTTCAGGCCGGGCAAGCGGCTGGCCTGACCACTGCGCAGATATCCTCGTGGATCTGGGCGCTGTCGATCGGCATGGCGGTCTGCAGCATCGGCCTGTCCCTGCGCTACCGCACGCCAGTGACGGTGGCCTGGTCCACGCCCGGCGCGGCGCTGCTGATCACGAGCCTTGGCGGGGTGAGCTACGGGGAGGCCATCGGCGCCTACATCACCTGTGCAGCGTTGGTGCTGGTCTGTGGGCTGACCGGCAGCTTCGAGCGCCTGGTCAAGCGTATTCCTGCCTCGCTGGCATCGGCGCTGCTGGCCGGCATTCTGTTCAAGATCGGCAGCGAGATCTTCGTTGCCGCCCAGCACCGTACCTTGCTGGTGCTGGGCATGTTCTTCAGCTATCTGCTGGTCAAGCGCCTGTCGCCGCGCTACTGCGTGCTGGCCGCGCTGCTGGTGGGCACGGCATTGTCCGGCGCCCTGGGGCTGCTGGACTTCAGAGGCTTCGCACTGGAAATGGCAACGCCGGTGTGGACCACGCCGCACTTTTCGCTGGCAGCCACCATCAGCATCGGCATTCCGCTGTTTGTGGTGGCAATGACCTCGCAGAACATGCCGGGCATTGCCGTGCTGCGGGCTGACGGCTACCAGGTGCCAGCCTCTCCATTGATTTCAGCCACCGGCCTGGCTTCGTTGCTGCTGGCCCCGTTTGGCTCGCACGGGGTGAACCTGGCTGCCATCAGCGCGGCCATCTGCACCGGGCCGCATGCCCACGAAGACCCAAGCAAGCGCTACACCGCGGCCGTATGGTGCGGCGTGTTCTACGGAGTTGCCGGCGTGTTCGGGGCGACGCTGGCGGCGTTGTTCGCGGCCTTGCCCAAGGAACTGGTGCTGTCGATTGCGGCGCTGGCCCTGTTTGGTTCGATCATGAATGGCCTGACGGTAGCCATGAGTGAAGCACGCGAGCGTGAAGCGGCCGTCATCACCTTCATGGTCACGGCCTCGGGGCTTACACTGTTCTCCATCGGTTCGGCTTTCTGGGGCATCGTGGCCGGTGTATTGGCTCTGCTGATCCTCAACCCACGCAAGGCGTAACGCCCCCGCCAATGGCAGGCTCCGCGCTGGCGGCGCCCTGCCAGGCTGGCCCGATCACAGCCTGAAATGGCCGACCATGCCCTTGAGGTCGGTGCCCAACTGCGCCAGCTCGACGCTGGACCGGGCGCTGTCCTGCATGGCCAGTGCGGCCTGGTCGGCACTGCCACGAATCTGGGTGACGCTGCGGCTGATTTCTTCAGCGACCGAGCTTTGCTGTTCGGCGGCGGCAGCGATTTGCTGGTTCATCTGCTGAATCAACGACACTGCTGCGGCAATACTGCCCAGTGCGCTTTCGGTGTGCAGGGCATCGGCCACGGCCAGGCGCACCAGCTCGGTGCTGCCGCGAATCTGCGCGACGGACTGCTGCGCATTGCCTCGCAGGCTGGCCACCAGGGTTTCGATCTGCTCGGTGGACTGGCGCGTGCGCCTGGCCAGTGCACGCACCTCATCGGCCACTACCGCAAAGCCGCGCCCCTGCTCGCCGGCACGGGCCGCTTCGATGGCCGCGTTGAGGGCCAGCAGGTTGGTTTGCTCGGCCACGCTCTTGATGACTTCGAGCACATCGCCAATGGTATGGATCTCAGAGCTGAGGCTTTCAATGCTCGCGCTGGCGGTTTCGGCCGCGGCGGCCAACTGCTCGATGCGCTGCATGCTCTGGCGCACCACATGCTGGCCCGAATCGACCTTTTCGTCCGCAGCCTGCGCCGCTTGCGCGGCTTCCTCGGCATTGCGCGCCACATCGTGCACGGTGGCCGTCATCTGTTGCATCGCCGTGGCCACTTGCTCGGTCTCTTCCTTCTGGCTGCCGACTTCGCGGTTGGTCTGCTCGGTCACGGCCGACAGCGCCTGGGCGTTGCCGGCCAATTGCTCAATGCCTTGTTGCAAACCGCTGACGATGCCTGACAGGCCTGCGGCCATCTGCTGCATGGCCTGCGTCAGTTGTCCTACTTCATCGCGGCGAGGCGCGACGGGTTCGAAGGCCAGTTCGCCGTCGGCAATGCGCTGTGCACGGGCAATCACGTGCTTGAGCGGGCCAACCACGGCGCGGGTGATCAGCCAGGCGGCCAGCACGCCCACCAGCAAGGCCAGCGCGGTGGCGATGGCGATGGCCACCGTGTTGCGCTGCAGGTCACCTTGCAGCACGTGCTCTTCACTGAGGTAGGCCTGATCGACGCGGCTGGTGACGTGCTCGGCCGAGGCCTGCAACTGCGCCTTGAGCCCTTGTTCGCTGGCCAGTTGGTCGGTGTATTCATTGAGTTTTTCGGAGAAGCTGCCAATGTGCCCCGCTACCTCGTTGAGTACGCTCTGATAGCCACTGTCGGTGACCGCCGCCTGCAACTGGCCCACCAGGCTGGCAGCCTCGACCGTTTGCGCGATGCGCGCCTGGCTGACATCGTCTTCGCCCTTGCGGCTTTTCTCAAGGCGTACCCGGGCTTCATCCATGGCCTGGAGCATCAACCGCGAGACCTGCGCCACCTGCGCGGCCTGTTCCAGGAACTCACCGCCCTGCTGGCCTTGCGATTGCTTGAGGGTATACACCCCGTCATCCGCCAGGCCGGACTGCAGCACGTCGAGGTTGTTGGCAACGCTTGAGACCGACCAGCTGGCGGTGTCGAGCGCCAGTTCCTTGGCCTGTACTGCGCCGACGAATGCTTCGAATGCCTGGCCATAGGCGGCCAGCTCGGGTTCGGCTGCGGCCAGGGCCGGCAGTGCACGGGCGCGTTCGAGCAACCCTTGCAACCCGGCGCGCAAGGCTTCGGCTTGTTTGATGTCGGAGCGCAGTGCGAATGCCTGTTCGTGCTGGCGCAAGCGCAACAGGTCGGTGTTGAATTGTGCCAGCTCGCGCAGGCTGTCAAAGCGCTGCCCGACACTGTGCAACGCCGCGATGCCGATGCCAGCCACCGCCAGGGTCAGCAGCAACACCAGGGTGAAACCCAGCGCGAGTTTGCGGGCCATGCCCAGGTTGGCCAACACACCGTGCTTGCTCGCGCCCATGCCAATTCCCCTTGTGGGTGTCAGGTTATCCCGATAGCCAAGGGTGGCAACGTTGCCAACCCCTGAACAAGGGCCTGACGTCAGAATAGTGTCAAATAGCTATGAGGGTGTCGGTAATGGGTTTGTAGGAGTCGTCTTACGTGCGAAAGCGAGGGTTGGGTCGCGGGATGTTGTCTGGCAACGACGGTGGTGGGTGGAGGGGGATGACGGTGGCAGGCTGGAGGTGCGCGAGGAGGTCAAGATTTGCGGCTTGGGGCGGAGAACTTGGGGCCGCTGCGCGGCCCATCGCGGCCGGTCCGGCGCCCCGGCAAGGCCGCTCCCACCCGGGGGGGACGCGGGGGCTGGTAGATTGGGTAATTGCATGAGTGCGTTCAGCGCGACGCAAGGCCGCATACGGGGCTCGGTGGCCTGTAGATTTCGCTTTTGTGGGAGCGGTCCTTGTGCCGCGATGGGCCGCGCAGCGGCCCCAGGATGTCAGCGTGATAATGCCTGTTCAGAACGAGTGCTCAGACCCTGACAGCCTTTGGGCTTCATCCACCACAGCCTCACCCATTCAAATCGCCGTAGCCCCTCCATCCACCGTCAGGCAATGCCCAGTGGTAAACGCCGCACCATCGCTGCACAGGTACAACACCGCGCTGGCGATTTCGGCCACGGTGCCGATGCGTCCTACCGGGTGCATGGCGGCAGCGAATTCGGCTTTGCGGGGGTCGGCTTCATAGGCCCGGCGGAACATGTCCGTATCGATCACGGCCGGGCACACGGCATTGACCCTGATGCCTTTGCGGGCATATTCGATGGCGGCCGACTTGGTCAACCCGATCACGGCATGCTTGGACGCGCTGTAGATGCTCATCTTCGGCGCCGCGCCCAACCCCGCCACCGAGGCGGTATTGACGATAGCGCCGCCGCCCTGGGCCAGCAGCAGCGGCAGCTGATATTTCATGCACAGCCACACACCCTTGACGTTGACGCCCATGATGGCGTCGAACTGCGCCTCGCTGCCGTCGGCCAGCTTGCCCTGCTCGATCTCGATACCCGCATTGTTGAAGGCATAGTCCAGGCGGCCATAGGCGGCGATCAGGTGCTCGTGCAGTTGGCGGACCTGGTCGTCACAGGTCACATCGCAAGCGATGAACAACGCCTCGCCGCCAGCGGCCCGAATCTGCCCGACCGTGGCCTCGCCACCCACTGCATCGAGGTCGGCGACCACCACCTTCAGGCCCTCGCAGGCAAAGGCCAGCGCCGTTGCCCGGCCGATGCCTGCCCCGCCCCCGGTGACCAGTGCTACCTGGCCCGAAAAACTCATGCTCATGCCGCGCTCCTGTCAGGGCCTGTGAGGCACACGAGCATAGCCAGCCGCTGGTAAGGCCGGCAGCATCATCACATGGACATTTATAGGACCATGCTTGTCAGTGATGTTGAGGACCTGCTTTCATCAACAAGGTAGATTTATCCTCTTGTGCCTATTCTATTCTTCAAGGACCCGTCATGACCCAGACCAATCGCCGCTTCCTGCTCGTCAAACGCCCGGTTGGGGCGATAACGCGTGAAGACTTCAAGTTCGAGACCGTGCCTGCCGAACAACCCGGTGAAGGGCAGGTGCTGGTGCGCAACTTGTACCTTTCCCTTGACCCGGCCATGCGCGGCTGGATGAACGAGGGCAAGTCCTACATCCCGCCGGTTGCCTTGGGGCAGGTGATGCGCGCCCTGGGCGTGGGCGAAGTGGTTGCGTCCAACCACCCGGACTTCAAGCCTGGCGACCATGTGAACGGCGCATTGGGTGTGCAGGACTACTTCACCGGCGAGCCCCAGAACCTGCAGAAAATCGACCCGAGCCTTGCCCCCCTGCCCCGCTACCTGTCGGCCCTGGGCATGACCGGCATGACGGCGTACTTTGCCTTGCTGGAAGTGGGCCAGCCCAAAGCCGGCGACACCGTGGTGATCTCCGGCGCCGCGGGGGCGGTGGGCAGCATTGCCGGGCAGATTGCCAAGATCAAGGGCTGCCGCGTCGTGGGTATCGCTGGCGGTGCCGAGAAATGCCAGTACCTGAAAGATGAACTGGGCTTTGACGGCGTCATCGACTACAAGGCCGAGGACGTACAGGCGGGCCTTAAGCGCGAATGCCCGAAAGGTGTGGACGTTTACTTTGACAACGTTGGGGGCGAGATCCTGGATGCGGTGCTGACGCGCATCAACTTCAAGGCGCGCATCGTGATCTGTGGCGCGATCAGCCAGTACAACAACAAGGAAGCGGTCAAAGGCCCGGCCAACTACCTGGCGCTGCTGGTCAACCGTGCGCGCATGGAAGGGTTCGTGGTGATGGACCACGCCAAGGATTACGGCAAAGCGGCCAAAGAAATGGCCGGCTGGCTGGCCAATGGGCAGGTCAAGAGCAAGGAAGACGTGGTGGAAGGCCTGGAAACCTTCCCAGACACCCTGTTGAAACTGTTCAACGGGCAGAACTTTGGCAAGCTGGTGTTGAAGGTGTAATGACGCACTAGACGCACGCCTATCAGGTTCCGATTCAATACCGGAGCCTGACAGGCGTGCAGTTCAGACTCAGCCGCGAATCTCGGTCACCACCGCTGCCAAGGCCTGGGCTGGGTCGGCGGCCTGGCTGATGGGGCGGCCGATTACCAGGTAGTCCGAGCCGGCGTCCAGGGCCTGGCGTGGCGTGAGGATGCGACGCTGATCATCCTGGGCGCTGCCTGCTGGGCGGATGCCCGGGGTGACCAGCTGCAGGCCTGGGTGCGCAGCCTTCAGCGCAGGGGCTTCCAGCGCCGAGCATACCAGCCCGTCCATGCCGGCCTTCTCGGCCAGCGCCGCCAGGCGCAGCACCTGCTCTTGCGGGTCTACATCCAGGCCGATACCGGCCAGGTCTTCACGCTCCATGCTGGTCAGCACGGTCACACCGATCAACAGGGGTTGCGGGCCGCTCCGTTTGGCCAGTTCTTCACGGCAAGCCGCCATCATGCGCAAGCCGCCGGAGCAGTGCACGTTCACCATCCACACGCCCATCTCGGCAGCGGCCTTGACGGCCATGGCCGTGGTGTTGGGGATGTCGTGGAATTTCAGGTCCAGGAACACTTCGAAGCCTTTGTCGCACAGGGTTTCGACAATGCCCGACGCGCTGCTGGTGAACAGCTCCTTGCCCACTTTGACGCGGCACAGCGCAGGGTCCAGCTGGTCAGCCAGCTTCAGGGCGGCTTCGCGGGTGGGGAAGTCCAGGGCGACGATCAGGGGCGTCTGGCAAGCGGGCATGGCAGGGTCTCTTGGCAAGTCGGAAACGGCGCGCATTGTAAACGATGTGACGCAGGCTGGGGGGCCGCTGGCCGAGGAATTGGTCGGACGGTGAGCCAGGATGTGGGCGTTGGGTGCTGGGCCGGGATGAGGCGCTGTACCATTGAACCAACGAAGCGGCGCCTGGCTCAAAACAGGTAAGCAAGCCGCTTACACTCGCAACAGGAGAAGGAAAATGCCTTGGTATGCCTGGCTGATACTCATCGTTGCCATTGGCTCGATCGTCGGCGGTTTGATGATGCTGCGCGACACGGCCAAGAAGCTGCCGTTGACTGACGAGCAGTTGCGCAAGGTCCATGAACGCAATGCCGAGGCTGATGCCCGGGATGCTCAAGACCGCTGAGTGCGGTCAACGCCCTTTCAATGAGCGGGCCTGTCGATAGGCCCGCCCCTCTGTGCTTATTGCACTTTCAGCTTGTCGCGATTGCGTTCCAGCAGCGCATTGCCGATGCCTTTTATCTCGAGCAATTCATCGACTGATGCGAAGGGGCCGTGGGCTTCGCGGTAGGCGACGATTGCCTCGGCCTTGGTTTTGCCGATGCCGTTGAGTTCTTTCTGGAGGGTCAGGGCATCTGCGCTATTGAGGTCAACCAGCGGGGTGGCTTGCTGGCTTGCCTGGGCGACCATCGCCATGGGTTCGACCATTGTCGTGGTATTGGAGGGTGCTGCGTTTACGGTGAACGAAAGGCTGGCGACGAGTGGGAGCAGCAGCGCGGTGAGCAGGTTTTTACGCATGATGAAGACTCCTAGGGTTGGTCATTTCTGGCAGCCTGTTCCTTGGGCTGCGGGGTTAACCCTAGCGCTGGAGGTGGGGGGTGGGACAGGGTTTGGGGTGGGGTAATGTTTACTGGATTGGTCGGGGATAGGCTTAGGGTGGGGGGAGGTTGCAGAGGTGGGGTCGGTTGGTTTGGTGAGGTGTAGCAGGGTTCATTGGGGGAGAGGTGATTAGTGGGAAATGGGGCTGACGTGCTGGGGGCCTGAGTCTGACAAGAGGGTCGGGGTAGTCGCTTGAGGGTTAGGGTGTGTGATGTGGTGCTGAATGCGGGGGTGCTGGATACCCTACCGGGGTAAGAGTCACAGAGATGGTGGGTGCGCCTTAGGTCTTGGGGCCGCTTTGCGGCCCATCGCGGCGCGAGGCCGCTCCCACCCGGGGAGGTGGGAGCCTTCAAATGCGGTGCTAGGCAGGCGGTAACATGGCGTGAAGCACAGGCCTACTCGCACCTGTGGGAGCCGCAGAGCTGGTGGCGCGCTTTAGATCTTGGGGCCGCTTTGCGGCCCATCGCGGCACGAGGCCGCTCCCACCCGGGGAGGTGGGAGCTTTCAAATGCGGTGCTAGGCAGGCGATAACACGGCATGAAGCACAGGCCTACTCGCACCTGTAGGAGCCGCAGAGCTGGTGGCGCGCTTTAGATCTTGGGGCCGCTTTGCGGCCCATCGCGGCACGAGGCCGCTCCCACCCGGGGAGGTGGGAGCCTTCAAATGCGGTGCTAGGCAGGCGGTAACATGGC
>NZ_JBICKJ010000061.1:0-56906 GCF_043104125.1 Pseudomonas sp. xss_4 | reverse complement strand
AACCCAGTGGGAGCGGCCTTGCGCCGCGATGGGCCGCGCAGCGGCCCCGGTGATCTTCATCCGATACCTAACGGCACAGTAAACTCAGCAACAAGAAAGGGCTGCCAGGCAGCCCTTTCACACAGGTTATAAAACCTGCATCAAAACCCGACACCTCCGGTGCCAGGTCCCGACCCTCTCAGCCATAAACCGGATAACGACGGCACAGCGCAACCACCTGCTCACGCACATGGTGCCCCACCTCGTCACTGCGCCCGGTTTCCAAGGCATCGAGCACATCGCACAACCAGCCCGCCACCTGCTCGCACGCCTCGACATCGAACCCACGGGTGGTCACTGCCGGCGTACCGATGCGCAGCCCCGAGGTCACGAACGGCGAACGCGGATCGTTAGGCACCGAGTTCTTGTTGGCCGTGATATAGGCGCTGCTCAAGGCCGCATCGGCTTCCTTGCCGGTGTAGGGCTTGGCCGACAGGTCGATCAGCATCATGTGGTTGTCGGTCCCGTCCGACACGATCTTGTACCCGCGCGCCTGCAACACTTTGGCCATGGCCCGGGCATTGGTTACCACCTGGGTCTGGTAGCTGCGAAATGCCGGCGACAGCGCTTCCTTGAAGGCCACGGCCTTGGCCGCGATCTGGTGCATCAGTGGGCCGCCCTGGACACCAGGGAACACCGCCGAATCGAGCTTCTTGTAGAAACTCTCGTCCTGCCCCTTGGACAGAATCAGGCCGCCGCGTGGGCCGCGCAGGGTCTTGTGGGTGGTGCTGGTGACCACATGGGCGTGGGGCAGCGGGTCCGGGTATTCGCCAGCGGCAACCAGCCCGGCCACGTGGGCCATGTCCACCCAGAAGATGGCCCCGACCTTGTCGGCGATGCTGCGCATGCGTGCCCAGTCCTTGTAGCGCGAGTAGGCCGAGAAACCACCGATGAGCATCTTCGGGCGGGTTTCCAGCGCGATGCGCTCCATCTCGTCATAGTCCAGAAAGCCCGTCTTCGGGTCCAGGCCGTAGGGCACGATCTTGTAGTGGCGGCCCGAGAAGTTGGCCGGGTTGCCGTGGGTCAGGTGCCCGCCCTGGGCCAGGTTCATGCCCATCACGGTGTCGCCTGGCTGGATCAGCGCCAAAAACACCGCCGCGTTGGCCTGGGCGCCAGCGTGGGGCTGCACGTTGGCGTAGTCGCAGTTGAACAGGGCCTTGACCCGCTCGATGGCCAGGCTTTCGGCCACGTCCACGTATTCGCAGCCACTGTAGTAGCGCTTGCCGGGATAGCCCTCGGCGTACTTGTTGGTGAGCACCGTGCTCTGGATCTGCATCACCAACGGGCTGGCATAGTTCTCCGAGGCGATCAGCTCGATGTGGTCTTCCTGGCGATTCACTTCGTTGCGAATCGAGGCGTGCAGCTCTGGATCGAAGGCGTTGAGGGTCAGCGTTGAGTCGTACATGTATTAA
This sequence comes from Pseudomonas sp. xss_4, assembly GCF_043104125.1. Taxonomy (NCBI): domain Bacteria; kingdom Pseudomonadati; phylum Pseudomonadota; class Gammaproteobacteria; order Pseudomonadales; family Pseudomonadaceae; genus Pseudomonas; species Pseudomonas sp. xss_4. Next base: position 55,455 of record NZ_JBICKJ010000061.1, on the reverse strand, counting down.
GCGTCCTTGTTCTGAATCAGGCTTGGGATGACAGCAAGCGGGTCACGCGTGAAGCGATGTCGTCGATCTGCGCCTCGGAGCAGATCAGTGGCGGCAGCAGGCGCACGGTGGTACCTCGGGTGACGGTGATCAGCAGGTGTTGCTCGTCCCGGGCCCGGTCCACCAGTTCGGCGCAGGGGCGGTTGAGCTCGATGCCGACCATCAGGCCCAGGCCGCGCACCGACACCACCTCAGGGTGCCCGGCCAGCGCCAGTCGCAGGGCCGCCAGCAAACGCTGGCCCAGCACCGCAGCCCGCTGCGGCAGGTGATCGCGCTGCATGATGTCCACCACCGTGCAGCCCACGCGGCATGCCAGCGGGTTGCCGCCGAAGGTGGAGGCATGGTGGCCAGGGGAGAACAGCTCGGCGGCCTTGCCACGGGCCAGGCACGCGCCGATGGGGAAGCCATTGCCCAAGGCCTTGGCCAGGGTGATGACATCGGGCTCGATGCCGGCGTGCTGGAAGCCGAACCAGGTGCCGGTACGGCCCATGCCGGTCTGCACCTCGTCGATCATCATCAGCCACTGGTGCGCGTCGCACAGCTGGCGCAGCGCTTGCAGATAGCCCGCCGACGCCGGGTGCACACCGCCCTCGCCCTGCACGGGCTCGACCAGCACGGCCACCACGTTGGGCGAGTTGGCCGCGACCTGGCGCACGGCCTCGATGTCATCGTAGGGCACGCGGATGAAGCCTGGCATCAGTGGCTCGAAGCCGCGGTGAACGGCCGGGTTGCCGGTGGCGGCCAGGGTTGCCAAGGTGCGCCCATGGAAACTGTTTTCCATCACCAGCACCTGGGGTTGGGCGACGTTCCGGGCCGTGGCGTGCAAGCGCGCCAGCTTCAGCGCGGCCTCGTTAGCCTCGGCGCCGGAGTTGCAGAAGAACGCCCGCTCCATGCCCGAGAGCCGGCACAGGCGCTCGCCAAGCTGTTCCTGCCACGGGATACGAAACATGTTGGTGGTGTGCAGCAGCACGTCGGCCTGTTCGGCCAGGGCCGAGGCGATCTCGGGGTTGGCGTGCCCCAGGCTGGTCACGGCCACCCCGGCGATGGCGTCGAGGTACTCGACCCCGTGCGAATCCCACAACAGGGCGCCCTGGCCCCGGCTGAACGCAACCGGTTGGCGGGCTGAAGTGTGCATCAGGTAAGCGGGAGCAGCAGACATTGCAGGTTTCCTGTACAGAGGGGTCAGTGGCTGGTGGCCAGCGACGGGGTGGCTTCCTGGTGCGGCGCGGCATCGGCCGTGGGCCAGTAGTAGGCATCGGGCATGGCGCGGGCGCCGAAGATCGCCTGGCCGACGCGCACCACCGTGGCGCCCTCCTCGATGGCCACTTCGAAATCACCCGACATGCCCATCGACAGCTCCTGCAACGACACCCCTTCAGGCGCACTGGCGCGCAGCCGGTCGCGCAACTCGCGCAGCAACACAAAGCACGGGCGTACCCGCGCGGCGTCGGCCGAAAACAGCGCCAGGGTCATCAGGCCGCGCACACGCAGCGCCGGGAACGCTGGCAGCGCTTGCACAAATGCCGCCACGTCATCAGGCACTAGCCCGTACTTGCTGGCTTCGCCCGAGGTGTTGACCTGGACGAACACATCCATCTGCCGCCCTTCAATGCGCAGGCGGCGGTCCAGCACCTCGGCGACCCGCAGGCTGTCCAGCGCCTGGAACTCGCTGGCAAAGCGCGCCACCTGCTTGGCCTTGTTGGTCTGCAGGTGGCCGATCACCGACCACTGCAAGTCGTGCAGGTCGGCCATGGCTTCCCACTTGCGCTGGGCCTCCTGCACCTTGTTCTCGCCCAGCAGGCGGCAACCGGCGGCATAGGCCAGGCGCAGGTGCGCTTCGTCGAAGGTCTTGCTGACCGGCAGCAGGCGCACTTCGGCCGGGTCTCGCCCGACCCGCTCGCAGGCCCGGGCGATGCGCTCATGCACGGCGGCCAGGTTGCGGCGAAAATCCTCGACGGTGTTGGCCTGCGGGTAGCGGCCGTGGCGCGCATGCAGGGTGGTGAGGGCTTCGGCGTACTCGCTCATCAATTTGTCGCTCCTTTGGTGGGCACTGCTGCCGGTTCTGCCTGAACGGCCTTGGCCCGGCGAGGCAGGCGACCGTTGAGCACGGCGTAGGCCACAAGGCCGATCACCAGCCCCCAGAACGCACCGCCGATACCCAGCAGGGTGATATTGGCCGCACAGGCCAGGAAGGTGATCAACGACGCCTCGCGCGCTTTTGCATCGAGCATGGCATTGGCCAGGCTGCCGCCGATGGTGCCCAGCAGGGCCAGCCCCGCCAGGGTGGTGATGAAGGTAGCCGGGAAGGCCATGAACACCGCCGCCAGGGTCACCCCGAAGATGCCCACCAGGATGTAGAAGATGCCGGCGGCCACACCCGCCACCCAGCGCTTGGATGGGTCTTCGGACGCTTCCTTGCCGGTGCAGATGGCGGCAGTGATGGCGGCGATGTTGAAGGCGTGGGAGCCGAACGGCGCCATCAGCAGCGAGCCCAGCCCAGTGATGCCGAGGATCGGGTTGGCACTGGTGCGGAACCCGTCGTTGCGCAACACCAGCATGCCGGGCATGTACTGGCCGGTCAGGGTGATCAGGAACAGCGGCAGCGCCACGCTCAGCAGTGCGTTGAGCGAGAACTCGGGGCGTGTGAACACCGGCGTGGCGAATTCCAGGGACAGCCCAGCGAAATCGACCCGCCCCTGCATCACCAGGTAGACCAGCCCCAGTACCAGGATGCCGACCACCGCATAGCGGGCGCTCAGGCGCTTGAACACGATGTACGCCCCGATCAGCAGCCCGACCAGCAGCGGGTCGACGCTCATGCTGGCGAAGGCGCCGATACCGAACTGCAACAGGATGCCGCCCAGCAGGCCTGCGGCCACCCCTGGCGGAATCAGGCGCACGGCTTTTTCGAAGTAGCCCGACACGCCCAGCAGCACGAAGGCCACCGCTGACACCATGTACGCTCCCACCGCCTCGGCGTAGGGCGTGGTGGCCAGGGCCACGATCAGGAACGCCGCCGCCGGCGTGGACCAGGCGGTGATGATCGGCTCGCGGCTGACCCAGCTGAGCAGCAGCCCGGTCACGCCCACGCCGATGGACACCGACCACACCCAGGAGGCGGTCAGATCGGGGCTGAGCCCTGCGACCTTGGCAGCCTGGAACACCAGGATGAAGGTGCCGCCATAGTTGACGATCACCGAAATGAGCCCGGCCACCACCGGGTGCAGCAGGTCCTGCAAGCGCAGGGGCGAGGGGGTACGAGTAGATGACATAGGTCTTGGCTCCTTGCTAGACGCTGTATCCGGCTGCGGTAGGCAGTCATTTATAGCCGCAGATTGGCTGGTTTTACCCCGACGCTTCGCCTAGGCAGACCAGACCACTTTCAGTGCACTCAACCGTACCTGCGGGCGAACGCCCCCATGAATTCGCAAAGGGCGGCCACCGCTTCGACGGAGATGGCGTTGTACAGGCTGGCGCGGATACCGCCGACGCTGGCGTGGCCCTTCAGGCCATGCAGCCCGGCCGCCTCGGCCTCGCGCAGGAAAGCCGCTTCAAGGGCTTGATCGGCCAGCCGGAACGGTACGTTGTTGATCGAGCGATAGGCCGGCTGCACCGGGTTGCGGTAGAAGCCGTCGCTGCCGTCGAGGGTTTCGTACAGCAGGCTGGCCTTGGTCTGGTTGCGCTGGTGCAGCACCTGCAAGCCCCCGCTGCGCTTGATCCACTGCAGCGTCAGGCCGGTCAGGTACCAGGGGAAGGTGGCGGGCGTGTTGAGCATCGACTGGGCATCGCTGATGCACCCGTAGTTGAGGATGTCCGGAGTGAACCCATGGCAGCGGTCCAGCAGCGCCGGGTCCATGATGACCACCGTCAGCCCGGCCACGCCCATGTTCTTCTGGGCGGCGGCATACACCAGGCCATGGCGGGCGATGTCGATGGGCTTGGACAGCAGGCTCGAACAGGCATCGCACACCAGCGGCGCCTCGCTGGCAGGCGGGTCGGCGAACTGCACGCCATGCACGGTCTCGTTCTCGGTGTAGTGCAGGTAGGCAGCCTTCGGGTTCAACTGCCAGTCCTCGACCGCCGGCACCCGGTCAAAACCGGTACCCTGGGCACTGGCGACCACACGTACCTCGCAATACTGGCGCGCCGCCTCGATCGCCTTGCCCGACCACAACCCGGTGTGCAGGTAGTCCACGCTGCCGTTTTCACCGGCCAGGTTCATGGGCACCTGGGCGAACTGCAACGAAGCGCCGCCCTGCACGAACAGCACCCGATAGTGCGCCGGCACCTCCAGCAGCTCGCGCAGGTCGGCCTCGGTTTGCTCGGCAATGGCGCGGAAGATGGGCGAGCGGTGGCTCATCTCCATGATGGACATGCCCGTGCCGGCAAAATCGTGGAACTCGTCGTACGCCTGGTTGAGCACTTCCAGGGGGACTGCGGTGGGGCCTGCGCTGAAATTGTGTGACCGTGCCATGGGGGGTGGACTCCTGTGCGTGAACGCGCCGACGCGGTGAATACCAGGCCTGGCCTGGCTGGCGAAGGCCGGAGTCTACGGATAAACTGGCCTGCCCTTACCTGCCAGTTCATGGATGGAGAGCAGACCACATGGCGAAGACCTTCGCGCTGGACACCCTGAAGATTCGGCTCAACGACGCCGAATTTCAGCTGCTGGACCTGCACCAGCGCATTCAGCGCGCCTTGCGTGCGTTGATCCTGGATGGCGCCTTGGGCCCGAGCCTGAAACTGCCCTCCACCCGTGTGCTATCCAAGTCCCTGGGTTGTGCCCGCGATACCGTCGAAAACGCCTACGTGCAGCTGCACCGGGACGGTTTCATCGTGCGCCGCGGCGGCGCGGGCAGCTACGTGTGCGACACGGTGGGCGCCGAATTGCGCGGGGCCGGGCCACGCCGGCAACGCACGCAAGAGGTGCGGCGCAGCGTGGTCGCGCCCGGCGCCGAACTCAGCCAACGCGGGCGCATGATCTTCGAGACCGGTGGCGTGCGTGACCAGCAAGTGATCAAGGCCTTCGCCACCGGCCTGCCGGAAACCCGTAGCTTCCCCACCGACGTCTGGGAGCGGCTGCAACGCCAGGTGGTCAAGGACTACCGCGCCAGCGTCCTGCTGCACGGTGACCCACAAGGCGCCGAACCCCTGCGCAAGGCCATCGCCACCTACCTGAACCTCGAACGCGGGGCCACGTGCACACCCGACCAAGTGCTGGTGCTCAGCAGTACGCGCCAGGCGTTGTACCTGTGCGCGCAATTGCTGGTAGATGCCGGCAAACCCATCCTGCTGGAAAACCCTGGCTACTACGGCGCCCGCAAGGCGTTCGCCATCGCCGAAACCAAGGTGTTGCCCATCGACGTGGACGAACGGGGCATCCGCACCGACCTGCTGTTCGCCGACCGCAGCGGCGCCAACTGCGTGTACGTCACCCCCTCGCACCAGTACCCCACGGGCGCGACCCTGCCCCTGGAGCGCCGGCTGGAGCTGATCAACTGGGCCGCACAAAAAGCCAAGTGGATCATCGAGGACGACTACGACAGCGAGTTTCACTACGACGGCCAGCCCACCGCCTGCGTGCAGGGCCTGGACCGGTACCAGCGCACCCTGTACATCGGCACCTTCAGCAAGACCCTCTACCCTGGCCTGCGCATGGGCTACATCGTGCTGCCGCCCGAACTGGTCAAGCCCTTCGCCTATGCCCGCAGCATGATGGATGGCCACACCCCGCAGGTCTTGCAGTTGACCCTGGCGCGCTTCATGGAGGACGGACACTACAACGCCCACGTGCGCGCCATGCGCAAGTTGTACGCCGGGCGCCGGGCGGTGATGCACGATGCCATCGCCAAGTACCTGAGCCCGGTGGTCACCGCCCACCTGCCGCCAGGTGGCTTGCAGATCCCCTGCCTGCTCAAGCCAGGCTGGTCCGAAGAAAAGACCATTCGCCAGGCGGCCACGGCCGGCGTGCAGCTGTCGGGCCTGAGCAGCCTGTACTTGGGCGAGCCACAGAGCCATGGCTGGCTGCTGGGGTATTCCTCGCTCACGGCCTATGAGATCGAAGCAGCCATGCTGCGCCTGGCCAACGCCCTCAAGCTTTGAGCGCCGGGTTCAGTAAGGCAGCTTGAAACGCCGGGTCAGATCGAAGATGCCCTCGCGGATCGAGCGCTCGGTGCGGCTGTCCATGGCACCGCTGCGCACGCCCCCGAGCATGGCCAGGATCATGTCCCCGATCTCGCGGAACTCATCCTCGCCCATGCCCCGGGAGGTACAGGCCGCGCTGCCCAGGCGAATGCCCGAGGTGACGCTGGACTTGACCTCGTCACCGGGCACGACGTTACGGTTGACGGTGATGCCAACCGCCTCCAGCGCGCCTTCGGCGGCGTTACCGGCAAGGCCCCAGGGCCGCAGGTCGATCACCCCCAGGTGGCAGTCCGTGCCGCCCGAGACCACCAGCAAGCCGCCTTCGGCCAACCGCCCGCACAAAGCTCGGGCATTGGCCACTACCGCATGGGCGTAGGGGCCGAAGCCCGGTTGCAGCGCCTCGCCCAGGGCCACGGCCTTGGCCGCGACGGTGTGCATCAGCGCAGCGCCTTGCAGCCCGGGGAATACCGCCGCATTGATCCTGCGCGCCAGGGTCTGGTCGTTGCACAGGATCATCCCTCCGCGCGGGCCGCGCAGGGTCGCGTGGGTGCTCAGCGTGGTGACGTGGGCATGAGGCACTGGCGAGGGATAGGCGCCGCCTGCGACCAGCCCGGCGACGTGGGCGATGTCGGCCATCAGGTACGCCCCCACCTCGTCGGCAATGGCGCGGAAACGGGCGAAATCCAGCGCGCGTGAGTACGCCGACGCCCCGGCGATGATCAGCCGTGGCCGCTCACGGCGGGCGATGTGCGCCACCTGGTCCATGTCGACCAGGTGCGTCAGCGGGTGCACACCGTAGCTGACCGCCTGGAACCAGCGCCCGGACACGTTGAACGCCGCGCCGTGGGACAGGTGCCCGCCCGACTTCAGGTCCAGGCCGAGAATCTTGTCCTCCGGCTCCAGCAGCGCCAGGAACACCGCCTGGTTGGCCTGGTTGCCAGAGTGGGGTTGCACGTTGGCGTAGCTGCAGTCGAACAGCAGCCGGGCCCGCTCGGTGGCCAGGTCCTCGACCACATCCACATTGGCGCAGCTGGCGTAATAGCGCCGCCCCGGATACCCCTCGGCATACTTGTTGGTCAGCACCGACCCTTGCGCTTCGAGCACGGCGCGGCTGACCACGTTCTCGGCGGCGATCAGCTCGATGGACTGCACCTGGCGCAGCCGCTCGGCATCGATGGCGGTCCACACCTCGCTGTCCACCTGCGGCAGCGCAGCGGCACTGATGCCCGGCAGCGCGTGACCCTCTTTATAAGCGAAATGCGGCATGTGTACTCCTTGTCTGAACGCCGGCAATAACCGCACTACCCTAGCGGCCTGCGGCGCCTGCGACCGTACCGGTTGCCCGCACTGTTGCAGACCACCTGTCCTGGCCCGGCAAGCAGGCGTCTGCCCTGGGCATGCCAGAACGCGCGAAAGATGGGCCAAAGTGGTCTGGCCTAATGCCATTAACTGGACTACCCGACAAGACCATAGCCTCATTAAGCTCTGCGCCGACTCAGCTCATGCCCCTACAGGTTTCACCATGACGATACGTATCGGCCTGTTGCCGCAAGTCGCCGCAGCACACTTTGTCAGCCACCTGCACATCATGGTGCTGGCGGCGCTCTTTCCGCTGCTGCCTGCTTTTTTGAACGTGGATTATGTAGCGCTGGGCCTGGCCCTCAGCGTGTTCAACATCATCACCGCGCTGGTGCAGGCCCCCATGGGCTTCGCCGTCGACCGCCATGGCGCCAGGCGCCTGCTGCTGATGGCCCTGGCCTTGGGCAGTTGCAGCTTCCTGCTCATTGCCCTGCTGCCCGGCTACACCTGCCTGCTGGTGGGCATGGCACTGGCGGGGGTGGCCAATGCCGTCTACCACCCTGCCGACTACGCCCTGCTGTCGCGGCACATCAACCCTGCGCACATCGGCAAGGCGTTTTCGGTGCACACCTTTGCAGGTTTTCTGGGCGCGGCGGTGGCCCCGGTGTTGTTGCTGGGGGTGGCGGTGGCTAGCGGCCCGGCCATGGCCTTTGCGACCGCAGCACTGGTGGGCTTTGCAGCACTGGCCCTGCTCCTGATACCCGGCTCGGCACTGGCCCAGGTCAGTGACACGCCGCCCGCCCCGGCACCCAAGCCCGTGCAGGCGCAACGCGTGGCACTGCTCTCGCCCATGATCATCAGCCTGACCCTGCTGTTCGTGCTGCTGAACCTGAGCACCGGGGCCATCGAAAAGTTTTCTGTCGCGGCCCTGATGCAAGGCCAGGGCGTGGCGCTGTACTGGGCCAACTCAGCGTTGACTGCCTTTCTGTTCGCCAGCGCCTTCGGCGTGCTGGCAGGCGGTGCACTGGCCGACCGCACCCAGCGTCATGGGGTGGTGGCGGCCAGTGCCTTTGGGGTGGCGTGCGTGCTGATGCTGCTGGTAGCCACGGCGGGCCTGAGCGAGCCGCTCTTGCTCGCCGTGCTGGGCGTGGCAGGCTTTTTGACCGGCGTGATCGCCCCGTCACGGGACATGCTGGTACGGGCCGCCGCCACCAAAGGGGCAGAAGGTAAAACCTTCGGCATCGTGTCCACGGGTTTCAACATCGGCGGTGCCATCGGGCCGGTCGGGTTCGGCTGGTTGCTGGACCAGGGCCACCCCAACGCGATTCTCTGGGCAAGTGCCGCGTTCATGGGCCTGACCGTGGCCCTGACATTGCTGCAGGAATGGGTAATGGCGCGGCAGCGCAAAGTCACTGCCCTGCAACTTTCATTTAAATGACTTGAAGCAATAATAACGAAACATTTGTACCGCAAACTTGAAGGGCGCCGCCCGCACCTGCGCGTGCAACCACACCGGCGTAATCAAACTTAACAACTACAACCGATAGCCTGGAGTTTTAACATGGATGTTAACCATAGCGGTACCGATGATGCAGTTAAGGGCATGCTGGCCAAACTTTCAACCCTGTGGAAAACCCGCGCTGCTGTAAACCAGCCACAGCCCGACTACTGGGGCCTGGCGTTCGATGCCAACAAGAACGACTTCAGCCATTCACTGCTACCGTTTCGCAACCACCAGGCCTGGCTTGAAGCCCCCAAGGACTTGCAGTCCAAGTGCATGTCCTACGCCTGGGGCATCTATAACCTCAAGACCATTTATATTGAATGCAATGTGGTAGTGCCGGCGTGTGAAGACATTATCAAGACCCCGCCGCAAAGCCATAACCGCGCACTGCTGCAAGATGTGATGTCACAAGCCCTGCTCGATGAAGCCCTGCATACCCGTATGTCGATCATGGCCTGCAATTACATCTATGACATGCGCCAACTTACCCCCCTGGACTTCAGCGCCTTCAACCTGGTGACCTGGCGCGAAGCGCTGCTGGCCAACTGCACCGCCGAATGGGAACGCCGCCTGACCCGCTTCGGCATCGCCTGCGCCAGCGAAACGCTGATCACCGACTACCTCAAGACCATGGCCGAAGACAGCACCATCCAGTCGGTCTGCCACGAAGTCACCCGCACCCACGCCATGGACGAGTGGAGCCACTCCAGCGTGTTCAGCTTCGTCGCCACCGACATCGTCAACGGCCTGACCCGCAAGGAACGCCTGTACCTGCGCTCGATCATCCTGCGCACCGTGCAGATGTTCGCCAACAACGAGATGGGCGCCTGGGCGCGGGTGTTCGACATGCTGGGCTTGCCCAACGGCAACGAGATCCTGCACGACGTGGGCGACAACAACGAGATCAGCGTCTACACCGACTCCCTCGAAGCCCTGGTCAACCGCATCGGCCTGGCCGGCAATGGCCTGGAGAGCGCCGAACAAGCCGTCGAACAGCTGCGCGAGAGGGCTAGCGCATGAGTACCCCGACAAGCTTCGAAGCCGTGTGCGAGCACGTCAGCAGCGAGACCGCGCAGATCAAGGTATTCGGCCTGCGCGTACTTAACGCCTCCAGCGCCTTTCTGGCAGACCTCGTGCCCGGCCGGCACGTGGCGTTGCAGGCAACGGACCTGTCCGGCGCCCGCCAGCAACGGCTGTACTCCATCACCCGCAGGCTCGGCAACGACCAGTTCGAGCTGGCGATCAAGCGCGAAGGGCGCGGCGGGGTCTCGGACCAGCTGCACGCCACCTGCCAACCCGGCTCGCGTTTCGATGTGCAGTTCGCCGCAGGTGACATCACCCTGGCCTCGGTCCAGGCCTGCCGCCACGTTGGCCTGCTGGCCGGCGGCATCGGCATCACCCTGCCCATCGCCCTGCTGCGCGGGCTGCACGAGCGCGCCCAGCGCGGCCTGAGCGTGCCGCAGGTCAGCCTGCTGCTGTGCGTGCCGTCCATTGCCGACATCCCGTTCCTGCACGAACTGCTGCAACTGGAACTGAGCTGCCCCTGGTTCGACCTGCAGGTGTTCGTCACCCGCGAAGCGGTGCACGGCAAAGGCCACTTCAAGGCCGGCCGCCCGCAAGCCCAGGACCTGCAAGCGCTGGGCAACCCGGACAGCGTGGTGATCTGTGGCAGCCACGGCTTCGCCCAAGGCATGCGCGAGCACCTGCTGGCGCTGTTCCCCGCCTGCCCCCTGCTGATCGAATCCTTCACCCCGCCAGCCGCCTCTGCCCCGCTCACGCCAGACGATGCCCAGGCCGAAAGCCCCTTGCGCCTGCACCTTCAGCACAACGACCAAGTGCTGGAGCCCGCCGCGGGCAAGAGCCTGCTGGAGATGCTGGAAACCAGCGGCATCGCCGTACGCAGCCTGTGCCGCGCCGGTATCTGCGGCCACTGCCGGCTGAAAGTGTCGGAAGGCGAGTATAGCGTCGAACCCGACTTCTGCCTGACCGACCAGGACAAGCGCGACGGCCATGCCCTGGCCTGCTGCACCTTCCCCAAGGCCGGTACGATCAAAGTCGACCTCAACCCCTCGGCGTAAACCGCGCCCTCACTTCTTTCATCATCGGGTTTGCACATGAAGACAGCCATCGCACTGCGCCACATCCACTTCGAAGACGTCGGCACCCTGGCCCCCGTCCTGAACGAAGCCGGCTATACCCTGACCTACATCGACCCCACCGTCGAAACCCTTCACCCCGAACAGGTGATGCAGGCCGACCTGCTGATCGTGCTGGGTGGCCCCATCGGCGCCTATGACGAAAAGCCCTACCCCTTCCTCAAGGCCGAACTTGAGCTGGTGCGCCAACGCGTCGAGTCGGGCAAGCCCATGCTGGGCATCTGCCTGGGCGCACAACTGATCGCCCGCGCCATGAACGCCAAGGTCTACCCCATGGGCGTGAAGGAAATCGGCTTCTCGCCCCTTACCCTCACCGCCGAAGGCCAGCAATCGCCGCTCGCCGAACTGGGCGACGTGCCCGTGCTGCACTGGCACGGCGACCAGTTCGACATCCCAGAGGGCGCCGTGCTGCTGGCCAAGACCGACATCTGCGCGCACCAGGCGTTTGCCGTGGACAACCGCATCCTGGGCCTGCAATGCCACCTGGAAGCCGACCCCGCCCGCATCGAGCAGTGGCTGGTAGGCCACGCCAACGAAGTCGGCCAGACCGGCCTGGACCCTATCGCCCTGCGCTCAGCGGCCTCCGAACTCGGCCAGCGCCTGACCCAGGCCGCCGCCCGCGTGATGCGCGCTTGGCTTGCCAACCTGAAGTAACCCGCTGCACCGCCACCGCATGAAAACAACAAAGTCATCAAGGATGAGGCACTACCCATGATCGTCGTATTGTTCGAGTTGCAAGCACTGCCCGGCCAGGGCGAGACCTACGTAGACCTGGTCAACAAGCTCACCCCCCTGCTCAAGCCCATGGAAGGGTTCATCTCGGTGGAATGCTTCCAGAGCACCCTCAACCCCAAGAAAGTGATGTCGGTAACCACCTGGCGCGACGAAGAAGCCGTGGTGCAGTGGCGCAACGTCACCGCCCACCTCTCCGCCCAACGCGCCGGCCGCGACAAAATCTTCGACGACTACCGCGTGCGCGTCACCTCGGTGATCCGCGACTACGGCCTACGCGACCGCGACCAAGCGCCCTACAACGAAGTCGTAGACGGCACCCGCCCAACCGCCTGCCCAGTAGCCTAACCCCCGATGAGGCGCCTCTCCCTGTGGGAGCGGCCTCGCGCCGCGATGGGCCGCAAAGCGGCCCCTTCCCCCGCCAATGAGTCATACCCATCCCGACGCCCCCCTCCCCACACCCCAGCAACATCCCGCCACAAACCCTCATGCCATCCCGCCACCATCACAACGGAACTGTCAGCCAAACGGCACAGTCCACCTTTACAGGCCCACCTACCAGAGGCCACAGAGGAGACTCCCATGAAAGGTACCGCGCTTTCGGCCCTGTTCGCGGCCGCTACCCTGCTCGCTTCGCCGGCCTTCGCTGCCGAAGACCTGTGCGCCCTGAACCTGCAGAAAATCAACGACAGCATGGCCACCGCCGGTGCCACCTCCGAAGGCCTGGACACCGCCGTCCAGAACAAAGTGGACGAAGCCAAGCAAGCCCAGGCTTCCGGCGACACCAAGAAATGCATCGAAATCACCAGCAAAGTCGTTGAACGTTTGGACAAAACCAACAAAGGCAGCGGCTCGAGCAGCGGCGGCGCCTGATGCATCGCGCGGGTGAGCGCTCAGCTGTCGACGCCGCCCGCGCAATGCCGTATACTCCGGTTCACGTGCCGTAAGGTGCGTTAGCTTAGAGCTAGTGTGGGGCCGATTAGGATTCGACGCCGGTAGCGAAACTCTAGGTGCATGCCGAGTTGGTAACAGAACTCGTAAATCCACTGTTGCAACTTTCTATAGTTGCCAATGACGAAAACTACGAGGGCTACGCTCTCGCTGCGTAAGCAGCTGAGCCCGCTCTCCTGGTAGCTTCGGCTCCAGCAATCACCAGGGGATGCCTGTAAACCCGAAGTGATTGTCATACAGAACAGGATCGTCGTGTAGCACGTTGGGGGCAAAGCGACTAAAACTTACCCAACTCGTCCAAAGCACCCTGCCCGTCGGGCGGCTGCGGATTAACTCAGTAGACACGGCTAAGCATGTAGTACCGACAGCGGAGTACTGGCGGACGGGGGTTCAAATCCCCCCGGCTCCACCAAATTGACGAAGGAAGGCGCCTATGGGCGTCTTTTTTTGTGTCTGCGATTCAGTAAAGTTTCAACCGTTCGGTGTAATGGAGTTTCAGTTCGCCGCACTCGGCCACTCAACCGTTCCGACTTCCCAGCAATGAGAGGAGCGCGCCTTCCGCTGTTCCTGCCCTCATAGCACATTGCGTAGCGCAATTCCCCTCGTTACAAACGCCGATGCGACCAGCAACAGCCATGTAGATGATGGTGCCGCAGACCAAGGAATGGACTGCACCTGACTGACAGTCAGGCATGCCCCGGTCATCGCATTGCTGCTTGCAATTGGCTCAGGATCTCGCGGCACTGGTCTCGTCAGCCAATGCAGCCTCCACCCGCCCACCGGTAACGGTGCTCAGGAGGCCAGATCATGAGATGCCCTTGCTCCCGGACGCAAGGAGCCGCCAGTCCCGCGCCAGTAGACACCCTCACAGGTCGCAGGGGCCTTGATCCCTGATAACACTCAGCATTCTTGGCGGGATGACGTGAGGGAGAGATGGGTAATTGATGGAGGAAGGCTATGCAACTGCGCGAAGTACAAGGGCCGCCACGCCCCTTGTTGGAACAGCAGATAGCGCCCCTACCCTACCCGGCCGCGGCGCTGGGCGATCTATTGGGGCCTGCCGTGGAACGCATGGCCGATGTGATCGGCGTACCCTGCGCCATGGCCGCGCAATCCGCTCTGGCCACAATTGCATTAGCGAGCCAGGCGCACGCCAATGTTCACCTCGACGGCCGCATCTATCCGTTGTCGCTGTACTTGCTGACGGTGGCTTGCTCGGGTGATCGCAAAAGCGCGGTGGACCATATTGCGCTGCAGGCCGTACGCGACTGGGAAAGACAGCAGAGGATCGCCTATGGCGAACAGCTCAAGGCGCACCGAGCTGCAATGAGCCTCACCGCGAAGTCACCGACCTCGAAAAAGTCAGCACAGCTAGCGCTGGACGCCCAACCTGAACCCGTCCAACCGAGACTCCTCAGTGCTGAGCCGACCATTGAGGGCCTGGTCAAAAGTCTCTGCAACGGCTTGCCCAGCATGGGGCTGTTCAGCGATGAAGGCGGCCAATTCTTGGGCGGCAGCACCATGAGCAAGGACAACAGGATCAAGGCCATCACTCACTTGTCGACGCTGTGGGACGGTAGCCCGATTGATCGGTCGCGCGCGATGACTGGAGAAAGTCTGCGCGCCTATGATCGGCGTCTCAGCATGCACTTGATGCTTCAACCCCGCCTGGCAGACCGCTTACTTCAGGACGCAAATATCAAAGACCAGGGCATCCTGGGGCGCTTCCTGATCAGTTGGCCGGAGCGTCTGGTTGGACAACGACGGTACAAAGCCATCGACCTGACCCGAGATCCAAAGGTGCACCTGTACCAGCAGCGCATTGCCGCGCTCATGCAGAAGCCTTGGTCACGCCATAAAGACGGCGGCCTCAACCCTGTAACCCTAGAGTTAAGCCCCCACGCCCGTGAAGATGGATTGCCATTCACGACACCATTGAATGCGAGTCTGGGGAATTCGGCGAGCTGGTCAACGTGCAAGCTGCTGCGGGCAAAGCCGCCGCGAACGTTCTACGCATGGCTGGCGTGATGGCGGTGGTTGAAGAATCGACTGTCTTGGAAGAAATGCACATTCAGCGCGCCTCTACGCTGATGGATTACTACCTGGCCGAAAACCAAAGACTGACTGAACAGGAGCCTCTGAATAAGCTTCGCGCAGAGGCCGACTGCCTGCTGCGCTGGTTGATAAAGAAGAACTGGCCACCGTTTCGCCTCCGCGACATCACACGCAACGGCCCTCGCTTTGCCCGTAAAAGCACGCGGCACACCTTCGAGTTATTGCTGCAGCTGGTTACCCATAACTGGCTGAACAATGTCGGAGACATATTCGAGGTGCGCCATGTTCCGCCTCAATGACGCCGTGCGCCGCTATCGGGCGCAGCATCGCTTGCCGAACGAGCTAAGGAGTGTCGCCGCCACTGCCACCACTTTGTCGCCACGGACCAATCCAGATGCGGCGAGGGTTGTCGCCAGTGTCGCCGCTGTCGCCGCTCCGACATCTGAGTCAATCGACCTCGCTCGGCTCATCGAGCAATTGCAAGGAGAAGGGGCTTTGCTGCAACACAGCGAAAATGCCCTTCTCGTCCGCCCAGCACACTGGGGACAGTTGGACACCATCGGCCCCCACTGGAAAGCCCTGCTGCTGCTCCTTCAAACCAATTATCAAGGTGAAGACAATGGCGCTGATCAGTCGGCGTGAGGGTCGCAACTTTGGCTACGGTCGCCAACTGAGCTACGCAGGTCGGCAGGCACTGGAAGATCTGTTTGCCGGCGGCCACTTCGCCACCGTCAAAGCACACAGCGATCGCTGGCAAGCCTTCGTGCGCTGGTGCCGATCGGAGGACGGCCCCGGTTACAACGATGCACGCCAGATTGATCGACAGACGCTGGAGGACTACGTCGCATACCTGCGCCAGCAGATCCAGCAAGGTGCACTCTGCATCGCCACCGCGCAGAACCGCCTGAGCAGCGTCAACCGCACCCTTGCTGCGCTGCGCGGTGATCAGGATGTGAGGATCGCCAGCCCGAGTCAGGCGTTGGGACAGCAGCGCTCGAGCGCACGCACTCGCGCGCCGGATGGCCAAGATCACCAACAAGTGCGGCGACTGGCTGAGGTGCTTGGCGAACAGCAACACGATCGGGTGGCCGCCATAGTCCTTTTAGCTCAAGCAACCGGCATGCGCCTGCGCGAAGCGATCCTGGCTGACCTGCCACGCTTACACCGCGAAGCCGAACGCTTAGGCCGCATAAACATCCAAGACGGCACCAAAGGAGGCCGTTCAGGCTCATCAGCGCCGCGATGGGTCGTGGCCAATGAAGCGGTGAAAGCGGCCCTGCAGTTGGTTCGTCAGGCATCGCCGACCGGCAGCCGCAACTTGCTGGCCCGAGACGAAAGCTACGCCATATTTCTGCACCAAACCGTGCTCCCCGCCCGCGAAACGCTGCATGCACACGGGCTGAAGGGCTTTCATGAACTGCGCGCAGCCTACGCCTGCGAACGTTACGAGCAGCTCACGGGCCAGGCCGTACCGGTCAATGGCGGCCACTGCTATCGCAGTGACCGTGACCTTGATCAACAGGCGCGCCAACAAATCAGCCTAGAGCTCGGGCATAACCGGATCGATGTGGTGTCGGACTACATTGGCGGGAGAATATGAGCAAACCCTTCGATATGACGCTGTTCCTGAGCGGCGTACTGACGGGTTCGAAGGCCACGCAGCAACGTCACCTACGCCAAGCACGAGTCATGCAAGCGGTCATTCAACAACGATGGCAACGCGATAATCCCTGGACCTGGCAGCTCAAGCATGTGCGCTGGTTTCTCACTCAGCACCTGAAAGACCATTCCGACGCCACCCGGTATTACTATCGACTTACCGCGCTATTGATCTGGAAGCGATTAGGGAGCGGCCAAGGATTGCTGATCTGACGCTCGAATCGAGAGTAGGCAGTCCACAGGGCTCTCTGTTCCCCTTCAACTATCTTAGCGTGGACATTCTATCGCTGAGTGAACCTGTTCAAAATCCACTCTTTCAACCTTACTGGCATAAAGGCAAAATGCCGTCAGCATGGGCGACGAAATGCTAAAGAATTGGTGCCGATCGCCATCCAACTTTTTGTGACCAGCAGCTTATCGCTCCTCCAAGACACTACGTAAAGCCCGACGAATATCACAGAAATAGCGAAGATTGCTGCCGTAGCAATCCATAGCCAGGCACTGACGCCATTGCTTTCTGCTGAGAACAGCAACGAAAAAATCCGGTCAGAGAAGCTTTAGAAGATCCAACATTTCAAGTCATCCAAGACGTAATTACAAAAACTCAACGTTGAGGGGGTTACGGCCTAGGCCAGAGGCTCAGGGCATAGGAAAACAGCTTGTCGGCGCGCGACACGATTTGCTCTTCTTCCCAGCCATCGTTCTCACCAAACGCCTGGAAGTGCATATTGAGCATCAGCAGACTGGTGGTCACGATCTCCTGCCGCTTCACGGCAAAGGGTTCGTTGCTCAGGGCGGAGTTGAAGGCCTGGGTCACCAGTGTGAGGTTGCCAATACTGTGCAGTAGGCGGCGGCGCCTTTCCTGGTTCTCTGGTGTGTCCTCGGCGAGCGGCCAGTTCGTTTGCCACTTCTGCGGCAATACATGCTCCACAGTCAGGCCATCAGGTAGCACTAGGGTCTCCTGCTTGCTACCGCGCATGGACAGCTCCAGCGCCTCGAGAACCGCACGGACCTTGCTGGTGTTGCGGCCCTGGTAAAGAGCGCGATGGCACCAGTTACGGGCGAAGGCCTCGTCATCCGGCCAGCACTGGCTGTCGCCCTGCAGGGACAGCAGCTTGTCGCGCAGGGTCGCGGCATCGGTCTTCTGCTCGCGCACCATCTCCGCCAGCAAGCGGTTGAGGAAGGTGCGGTTGTAGCTCTTGGTGGTGTAGCCACAGATAAAGCGGCGCACCAAGTAAGACTCCAGATCACCAATGGCCTGCAGGAGCTCCGCGGAGTCCGGCTTATGGTGCTCCAGTAGATAAAGCACAAGCGGCGTCACCGTGGATACATCCAACAGCTTCAGACGCCGGCAGAACAGATCGAGGCGACTCGCCTGCCCCGGCACCATAAAGGTCTGGAAATACCCCGCCAGGTGCGTGATGCGCGCCAGCTCGCACTGAGTGTCGCGCGGCTCATCCTGCCACCAGTCCTTGAACTCGTTGAATACGTGGGCCACCTTCAGATCCTCGCACTTGCGCATGCCCACGTAGTGGTAAAGCAGCAGGTCCAGTCGCGAGTTCTTCAGGCGGCCCTGCCGCTCCTGCTGCTTCCAGAACTTGGCGCCCTTGCCAGTGCTGGTGTCTACCGTCTCGTCGAAATGCTGCCAGCCCTGGTGATACAGCTCATCTACGTCCTCGCCGTTGCGGGTGGCGTGGAGGAAGATGAAGTTGCGGATCAGGTCACTCGGCAACAGCGGCGCGCCCCGGGCATTGAGGGTTTCGAAGATAATCTGCGGGTCGTCCTCGTCCTCCAGCTCCAGTGACATGATCTGGAAGCCTTCGCGCAGGGTGACCAGCAGCGCATGGGCGCGCTCAACCTGCAGCGGTAGGTCGGCGCCAGGCAGTTTCAGATAGATATCCGCGTCGATGGAGCGAATCACCGAATGGGCCACAGTGCGCTCTTCATCTGCAGCCGCGTCCGGCAACAGGTCATCGTAGCGCAGGCCGCGCAGGTAGCAGGCCAGCATGGCGTGGAAGAACAGGTAGGCGCGCACCATGGCCGGACGCTCCTGATACTGCCGACCGACCTTGGCCGGGAAGCGCTCGCAGATCTTTTCGGCGCTGCCCAGCTCGGCCAGTGCCTGCATCACATCGCGACCGACATTGGTCGGGAGTACCTTGAGGGTATCGCTGGCAAGGCGGTAGCGGCCGATATTCTGCGTTAGCGGCTTGAGGTCATAGCTCAGCGCTTCGTCCTTCAGCGGCGCGACTAGGTCGCGAAACGCCAGCAACAGAATCTGCAGGGTGGTGATACGCTGCTGGCCGTCGATCACATCGCGGTTGCCCACAGCATCACTGCTGCCGCCCTTGAGGCTCCCGATCACCACGGTGCCGAGGAAGTGCCGGCGTAGCGGCCTGAGCCGGCCAGCTCCGACCATGGCTGCATCGGCCTGATGCTGGACGATAGCCTCCAGGCGATCAACGAAGTCTTCCCACAGTGGCTGCACCTGCTCGTTCAGCGTCCACACGTAACCGCGCTGGAACAAGGGAATCAGGTACTGCGCCCGCTCGGTAAACAGGTCGGTGACGGCTTTCTTGTCGGGACGCATAGGATGCCCTTATCGGTATTCTTGTTAAATCAGGCCACGGCCTGCTCGACCAGCGCACTGGCCAGATGTTCGTGCACCTGCTGGGCCTGATTAAGGCGGGTTTTGAGTTGCTCGCAGAGGGCCATCAGTTGATCGACTTTGGCGACGATGCGGTGTTGTTCGGGGAGAGGCGGGACGGAAACCAGCATGTTTTTCATGATCGTCCCATTAACGTTTGCCTGCCCACATTGTTGCTTCAAATGTGGGTTTATTTGGGTTTCACGAAAGCCTGGCGCATTCATCGAAATATTCAGGTAGAGCGGAGAAAACAGCTCCTTCAGGCATCTGATACGAATCAAGTAAGAAGCAAAGGAGTATTCCCCCGCTTGCCCCAAGAAAACTCCAGTTTTACCGACCAGTTCAGCGCTGTTTGTTCGATTGTAAAGCAAATCTTCCGTTTCCAAATAGAGCCCTGGTAAACCCTCTGTATTCTTGCTTACGGCCATCTGCCCGCCAAGTAAAACTCTTCCTTCTTGTATGTCACCCATTTTCAAAACGGGAACTCCATCCTGTAGGTCAAAGGTTTTCTCAGACAGGCCATACTCCGTATTAAGCGCAATTTCTCCAATTCGAGACCAAGCCCAATTATCTGGTACATCAAACGGGATATCGGAAATAGCAATATCGCCCAGAGGCTTCTGCTTCTTGAGCTTCCCTTCTGCCACCAACCGCGCCTTTTCCTCCGAAACCCGCTTCAGCAACTCACTCGCAGGCTCATCTCTAGAATCTTGGGGCACCAGCTTGCCGATCACCGCCAGTTGCAGCAGGGTTTGCTTGAGGGCGTCGATGCTGGATTCGGTGGTGAACAGGGTGTGGAAGTGCTCGGCCAGGCGCTGCCAGCTTTGGGCAAAGTCTTCGGCATCGCTGGCCTGAGTCAGGCGGCTCAGCAGCGCTTGCACCAGTTGGGCATGGGCGCTGTCGGCATCGGCCTGCCGGGCTTCCAGCCGGTCGCACAGGGCCATCAGCTCATCGACTTTGGCGACGATGCGGTGTTGTTCGGCGAGAGGGGGTAGAGGAAAAAGGGCTTGCCTACCGTCTTCAGTTCCTAACCTAGGCATTTTCATACCGTAGCTTTTAGCATTCACATAGCTGAGGAAGTACGGGCTTTTCAGCGCGACCATAAAGTAGTGCGCTACAAAAGGTCCGTGGCACCTAAACGGGAGAATTTCGGTTGTGCAAAATCCGTCATCCTCAGCTACTAGAACCTTATTCAGATACGGACGGAGCTTGCCATAGAGCACATCGCCTTTAGCGAAGCTGTTCTTGTCACTGAGAGAGTTACGCTCGTAAAAGCAAGCCTTTTGTAAAAGTCTTGAAGTGTCTTTCTCAATATCCTCAAGATCGAGCACCCAAGCGTCATCTGGGATTTCGTCTTTTTTGGTTGTAGTACCAAAGTTGGTAATTTCGCCAAGACGAGCCCAAACCCAGGCCACTGGCAATTCAAACGGTAGTGCTGCCTCTTCAACGCCAGCCAACGGTTTCTGCTTCTTGATTTTCCCCTGCGCCACAAGCCGCGCTTTTTCCTCAGCAATCCGCTTTAGCAACTCACTGGCCGGCTCATCACTCGGATCTTGCGGCACCAGCTTACCGCGCACCGCCAGCTCCAGAATCAGCTCACGCAGCTTCTTGATGCCATTGGGCGCGCCGGCCAGCAGCGGCAGATTGTCGGTCAACACGGCGCTCATGCGTCACGCTCCGCCGCCTGAGCGGCAAAGGCCTCGGCCAGCACAGCCTTGAGCTGGTCGCGCAGTTCGCCAATCTCGCCTTGCAGCGCGGCGTAGTCGCGCAGCAGTTCGTCCGGGTCGTGGCTGATCTGTTCGCCGACGTGAGGGTTCTTGCAGTCGAGGTTCCAGTTGCGGTTTTGCAGTTCGTCGAAGCTGACCTTCCAGGCAAACTCGTTCTCCTGCCGCGCGGCAAAGCTATCGGCTTCGCTGCCCCACCAGGCTTCCTCGACGGCAAACTCTTCGACGCGCATGGGTTTGGTCTTGGAGTAGCTTTTGTAACCGGCCGGGTACTGGTGCTCGTAGAACCATACATCCTTGGTGGGCGTGCCTTTGGTGAAGAACAGCAGGTTGGTTTTGATGCCGGTGTAGGGGTTGAACACGCCGTTGGGCAGGCGAACGATGGTGTGCAGGTTGCACTCGGTCAGCAGCTTCTCCTTGATGCGACTCTTGATGCCTTCACCAAAGAGGAAGCCGTCGGGCAGCACCACGGCGGCGCGGCCGCCGTCCTTGAGCAGGTGCATGATCAGCACCAGGAACAGGTCGGCAGTTTCACGGGTGCGGAAGGCCGTGGGGAAGTTGGTTTCGATGCCGTCTTCTTCCATGCCACCAAACGGCGGATTGGCGACTATGCAATCGACCCGCTCAGCCGGCCCCCAGCTGATAAG
The DNA here is from genome assembly GCF_043104125.1 of Pseudomonas sp. xss_4. NCBI lineage: Bacteria > Pseudomonadati > Pseudomonadota > Gammaproteobacteria > Pseudomonadales > Pseudomonadaceae > Pseudomonas > Pseudomonas sp. xss_4. The sequence continues at coordinate 33,898 of NZ_JBICKJ010000061.1, read as the reverse complement.
CGGGCGCCCCAGGGTGTTGTCGTGCTTGATCTGGTTGGGCACTTCGATGCCGTGCAGGATCATGTTGGTGGTGGCCAGCAGGTGCGGCAGCGGCTTTTTCTCCACGCCGAAGATGCTCGCCTGCAGGGCGCGCTCGTCCTCGGCGGTTTGCACATAGCGCTTGCGCTTGTGCTCGATGCTGCAGGTGAGGAAGCCGCCAGTGCCGCAGGCCGGGTCCATGACCTTTTCGTCCAGCTTGGGGTCGACCATGCGCACCATGAATTCGGTGACCGGGCGCGGGGTGTAGAACTCACCGGCATTGCCGGCGTTCTGCAGGTCGCGCAGCAGTTGCTCGTACATGTCGCCAAAGGCGTGGCGCTCCTGCGCCTTGTTAAAGTCCACCCCCTCCTGAATCTTGTTGATCACCTGGCGGATCAACTGGCCGGACTTCATGTAGTTGTAGGCATCCTCGAACACGCCACGCACCACATAGGTGGCCGGCGTGGTGCTGTATTCGTGGAGGTTCTGCAACTGCGGGAACAGGTTGTTGTCGATGAAGTCCTTCAGGGCATCACCGGTGATGCCCTCCGGGTTGGCCGCCCAGGTACGCCAGCGGCAACTCTCCGGAATCGGCGAACGGTAGTCGTCATCGAGCAGCTCCCACTCCTGCTCGCGGTCGTCGAATATTTTCAGGAACAGCATCCACACAAGCTGGCCAATACGCTGTGCATCACCGTCGACGCCGACGTCCTTGCGCATGATGTCTTGGATGGATTTGATGGTGCTGCTGATGGACATGCTTACTTCCTGAAAAGGTGTTCACGGTGCCAGGCCAGATAGTCGCGATGCTGCGGCTTGATCTGGCGCAAGCGCAGACAAGGGGTGATGTTGAGCGCACGGGCGCTGTCGGGGTCGAGATCCTCGCCAAGGAGAATCTGCCCCTGACCGTCAAAGCTGATCAGGCCACGGTCGAAGGCCAGATCAAGATTGGGGGTGAGCAACAGCCCGTTGAACGGATCAAGTCGCTCGGCCGGGCTGGCAGCACGCCAGGGTTTGATATGCGAGGCCCTCAACAACTCCGGTACGCAGCAGTCGGTAATCGCACAGCCGCCCCAGTAGGCCAGCAGGTCGTCGCGGTAGCTGCTCTGGCCGATGCGCGCTTTGATCAGGGCATCGCGTTCGGTGTCGGTGAGGTTGGGATCGTTTAGAAATTCCTCTGTTAAGACCGAAGATTTAGGAGTCGCGGACTGGAGGGCAGAAACAGAGGATTTATAACCGAGTAGATCAAGCAGTTGATGAAGGTCGGCCTCTGTAGCGATATCCAAAGCAATTGCTAATTTACTGTCAGAGCCAGCTACGGTGGGATAACCCGTCATGTTGGTGTTTCGATACCCGGTATTTGGCAACGAAGGGGAAAGTACCTTGATGGAGTCCCATTTACCTGCGGTGGCATGTTCTGGATGAATGAGGAAGGGCTGCTTGGCAACAGGAGCACCCGTTTTGCTCATTTTGACGAATACACGACCGTTAAAATCAGGTTGCTCATACCCGTTAGCATGTTGATTTTTTACGGTCAGAACAAAGCCCTTACGGATGAGTGCAGCTGCGATTTCAAATGAATTAAGTTTGGGCATCGGTTATCCGTAGAGCTGTCGCTCAAGCTCCTGAATGGCCTGCTGATAGCCCGGTTTGCCGCCAAAGGCCTTGACCAGCTCAATCGGCGCACCGATCTGGCTGAATGGCGCCAGCCGAAGAATCTTGATGTCTTCGATGTGCTCGACGCCGGTGTCGGCGTATTTGTCGAGCAGGGCTTCCAGTACCTGGCGGGCGGCGCCGGAGTATTTGGCGAAGTAGTTGCGTTTTTTCACCTGCTCGGCGCGCTCCTTGCGGGTGAGCGGCGGCTGGTCGAAGGCGATATGGCAGATCAGGTCGAACGGATCGAGCGGCTGGCCGCGCTTGGCTGAGACTTCGTCGTCCAAGGCTTCCCACATCACGCCTTGAGCGGCCAGTTCATCGATGATGACTTTCTTCTGTTCGGCATCGCTCCAGCGGCGCAGGAAGTCATCCAGCGAGGCAAACTGTTTCTTAACGCAAGTGCGGGTGTAGTCGCGTAGTGATTCGGTGATCAGCTTGCCGTCCGGGCCGTAGTACTGCACGCGCTCGGCAATGACGTGCACGGCGACGTTGTTGATCACGTATTTGACGCGCTTCTTGCCGCCATCGTCGTCAGCGCCGCCGGTGGTTTCGTCACCTGCGGTTGGCCCAGCGCCACCGTCGATCACGTCACCCTCTTCGCCCTCGGTTTCTTCCGGCGGCACCGGTAAGGAGTCGCCCTCGGGGTTGTAGATTACCACCGGCTCCCCGTCGAAGGCCGGGTCGGCAAACAGTTCGGTGGCTTTCTTGAAGTCCATGATGGTGAACCAGTACTTGCCGTAATCCTCGTTGATACGGGTGCCACGACCGATGATCTGCTTGAACTCTGTCATGGATTTGATGTGCTGGTCGAGCACCACCAGTTTGCAGGTCTGGGCATCAACGCCGGTGGTCATGAGTTTGCTGGTGGTGGCGATCACCGGGTAGCGCGACTCTGGGTTGATGAAGTTGTCCAGCTCGGCCTTGCCTTCCTTGTCGTCGCCGGTAATGCGCATCACGTATTTGCGGTTTTCCTCAACGCGCTTGGGGTTGAAGTTGACCAGGGCCTGGCGCATGCGCTCGGCGTGGTCAATGTCGTCGCAGAAGATGATGGTTTTCTGGAAGGGGTCGGTGGCGGTCAGGTATTCGGTGACCTTTCGGGCGACCAACTGGGTGCGCGCTTCGATTACCAGGTCGCGGTCCATGTCCTTGAGGTCATAGACGCGATCTTCGATCAGCTCACCGTTCTTGTCGCGCGTGCCCTTGGGCGGGCGCCAGCCTTGCAGGTCTTTGTCGAAGTCGATGCGCACCACTTTGTACGGGGCGAGGAAGCCATCTTCGATGCCTTGCTTGAGGGTGTAGCTGTACACCGGCTCACCGAAGTAGGTGATGCTGGAAACCTCTTTGGTCTCCTTCGGCGTAGCGGTCAGGCCGATGTGGGTAGCACCGGAGAAGTAGTCGAGAATCTCGCGCCAGGCCGAGTCTTCGGAGGCGCTGCCTCGGTGGCATTCGTCGATCACCACGAGGTCGAAGAAATCGCGGGAAAACTGCTTGTAGACATTCTTCTCTTCTTCGTTGCCGGTCACGGCCTGATACAGCGACAGGTAGATTTCGTAGGACTTTTCGATCTGCCGTTTGGCAATCTTAGTCATCGCCTGGCCGAAGGGCTTGAAGTCGTTGTTCTTGGTCTGGTCGACGAGGATGTTGCGGTCGGCGAGGAAGAGGATGCGTTTCTTCTGCCCAGACTTCCACAAGCGCCAGATGATCTGGAAGGCCGTGTAGGTCTTGCCGGTGCCGGTGGCCATGACCAGCAGGATGCGATCCTGCCCGCGCGCCACGGCCTCAACGGTACGGTTGACGGCGTTCATCTGGTAGTAGCGCGGCATGCGCCCGGAGCCGTCGTCGTAATACGGGGCTTCGGCCTTCTGCTGGCTTTCACCGCTCAGGCCCTTCCACTGACAGTAGCGCTGCCAGAGCTCATCGGGGCTGGGGAACTGCTCCAGGCTCAGCTCGGTTTCCTTTTGCGCGCCGGTGCCACTGCGATCATGGAAGAGGAAGCCGTCGCCGTTGCTGGAGAATACGAACGGCACATCCAGCGCCTCGGCATAACCGAGCGCCTGCTGCATACCGGCGCCGAGCGCGTGCTTGTTGTCCTTGGCCTCAATAACCGCCAGCGGCAGGTTGGCCTGATGATATAGGATGTAGTCGGCGCGGCGCGATTCGCCTCGGCTGTGCAGCTTGCCACGGACGATGATGCGCCCCTTAGTAAAGCTGACTTCCTCACGAACCTGCTTGTGCAAATCCCAGCCCGCCGCGGTGATGGCCGGTGTGATGTATTTGCTGCAGATGTCGCGCTCAGTCAGTGAATTCTTGTCCATGTATCCGTCCCGTTGAACTACCTTGACCTCGCATATCTGGTTAGCGAGGAGATTATTGGGACGGCGTAAAAGTGTACGCTAGAACCCTTGATTACGTCCCTGATGGCTCTTTGACCTAACTGTGTGCGAACGACGTCACAATATCTATCCCGCCAGCATGGGTAAAGCTCGCGTCCCATCAAAACGCGTTGTTTTTTGCGCAGAGGTAGCACCAGTATTCCACTCAAGCTACTCGAGCGGCGTTGTGACGTCAGAGCATGGCGAAATGAACATCCCCCGTGCGACTGGATCACGCCGCTGGATCATCACTATCCCCCGTCTGTCCTGAAGCTGCCGGGAGCTGCCCCCGGTGAGAAAGCAAAGGCAGATGCGCTCACAGAACAGCGGATGCGAGTAATCCAATGGGCCATCGATGCCGCCGTCACGAAGAATGCGATGCTGAGTCCGAGGCGGATAGCTCTTCGCTCAACCTACTCGGCATCATGGACATCACAGCTGCTTCGACGTATGCGACCTGCGATGCAAACTTCAGCGCACCGTAGGCCATTGAGCTGCCGGCGCCAAGACTGGACAAGCTCACAGGTAAACAATCCAGGCAGGCCTCGCTGGCGATAATTCGTTAGAAACCCCTCAGGAGGCTGAAAGCTCTGCAATTGCCAATGCAGTAATGAACAACCTGCACGCATAATTGACACATAGCTAAGTAACCCCGCATAGGGAGGCAGGCATTAACAGTGTGTCGAGGCTGGCCGTCACCTTTCTAATTCGATTGTGATTTTGATTAATTAAAGGCTCAGCCTTCACCGCGCCCCCAGCAATCCCTCAAAATCCGAAGCCTGAAGCTCCGAAGCCCCACTCAACATATCCCGCGCCAACGCCCGTCGCTTACTCAAAAGTTCATCCAGCGTCGCCTCAAACGTCGGCATCGCTGCATCTCGAACCGTCGGATAGTACACATACACATCCTTCTGCTGCCCAATCCGATAGGCCCGATCGGTCGCCTGATCTTCCTTGGCCGGGTTCCAGCAGCGCGTGAAGTGAATGACGTGGTTGGCGGCCTGCACGTTCACCCCGAATCCGACGGCGATGGTGGACAGGATGATGACCGCGAAACCTGGCAGCTCCTGGAATTGATCGATCAGCCTCTGCCGGCTATTGGCGCTCTGACTGCTGGTACTGGTATCACCATTGATGACCGTCGCCCGAAACCCGAAATGCTGCTGAATCGCGTGCTGCAGTTCCCGCTGAATATCACGCAACTCGGTAAAGACGATGACCTTGTCGCCGTTGCCGGCCCTTTTGATCGACTCGAGCGTCTGAATCAGCCACTGAAGCTTCGGCGAGTTGTCGCGCAACCGCGTGTCTGGCTGAACGCTGTAAGGATGGGCACAAATCAGCTTGAGCTTGTGCAGCAAGCCCAGCATGCCGGAGGTCTTTTGATCGAGCTGCTCTTCGATCTGCTGCTTTTGGCTGTATGCGGATATTTCGGACAGATAGAGGTTACGCTGCAGGGCATGCATGCCGAGTGAACGGCATGCTGCGTCTTCGATTTTGGCCGGCAGGTCCTTGGCGATGTCCTGCTTGGTCCGCCGCAAAGTCTGCGGTTCGATCAGCCCACGCAGACGTTCCAGCGCATCCGTATCACGCTCCAGTGCGGCTTCGATGGGGCGCTGATAGTCGCGACCGAACTGGTTCAAGCCGCCCAGAAATCCTGGCTGAATGAAGTCGAACAGGCACCAGAGATCGATCAAGGTATTTTCGACTGGTGTACCAGTACACGCCACTCGGAAGCGTGCGGGGATAGCTTTGATCGCTTGAGTCACCAGTGCCGCCGGGTTCTTCAGCTTCTGAGCTTCGTCACACACGACGATGGACCATTGCTGGCGCGCCAGGGAAAACTCCTGATCGCGCAGTGTCTCGTAAGTCGTCAGGACGATTCGGGCATCGCCCATCCAACCCGGGCGCAGCAGGTTCTTGATGCCTTTGGCTTTCAAGTCCGCAGGGATTTCATCTTTCTTGAACTTCACCGCACTCAAGGCCGAGCCGTACAGCTTCAATACGGGCAGTGCGTCAGCAAAAAAGAAACGGTGAAGCTCTCGCTCCCAGTTATCGAGCAACGAAACCGGAGCGACGATCAGCGTTGGCTGATCGTTTGGGTACTGTTCCAGGTACCAGACCAGGAAGGTGAGCAACTGGATCGTTTTCCCAAGCCCCATGTCATCAGCGAGCAAGCAACCCGATACGTCCATGGGGGACAAGCTGAACAAATGCTGCAACCACGCAACGCCTTGCAACTGATGGTCACGCAGAACGACCTCAGGCTTGAGCAAACCAGGCAACTCTGGCGTTGCATCCAAAGCGGCGCGTAACGCTGCTTGACGTACCTGTACGTAAGTCGGCTCGTCAATGTTGTGGCCGATTTGCAGTACGGCGCGGCCAACTTTCTCCCGTTGCTCAACTTGGCCGGTCTCGACAGGTGCAATCTTCTTCGACCAGGCATCCAACAGTTGTTCTGCTGCGGCAATCGAGAGTGGTGTCTCGGACTCAGGCAAACAGACCGTGTCATCACCGGCAGCGCGTGCTTCATCCAGCCGCTGCCCAAACGCTTCAAATTGAGTACGATCGGAAGGATCCCACCGACCCAGGATTTCTGCGTCGATGCCCAGCGCTGCCACATCCTTCGGCAACCAGTTCTCGGTCGCCTCTTTGACCAGGAAAGGCGAAGTAATTCTTTCCGCTTCCCCAATGCCCGTCACACGGTCGCCGTAGAGGGAAAGGTCCAAGACCGAGTCAAACTCGATACCGGCCGCCTCGTTTTGCCACCGTTTAAGCAGGTCATTGATGCCTGCCAACTGGCGCAAATCAAAATCGCTGAGCTCCAGCTCATAGCCCTGCCAGAAGCCCGCAGGCATACCGGCGGCCAACTTCAGCTGCAGCTCATGCACAAGCGGCGCGAATTCATGGGCGGCTTTGAACTCAATTTCGATAGGCGCTTGCGGGGTTGGAGAAATCGGTTCGAGCGTCAGTGTTACCTGCTCGATACGCTGGCCCGCTTCATCCAGTTTGGGTTCCAGATGGAAGCGATGAAAGAAAATACCGGCCTCGGCTAGCTCGTCTTCATAGGATTCGGCATCCAGCACATGTGCGGCACTTTCGCCGAGCGTGCTGTAAGGGTTACGGACAAATGAAAGGGCATCGTCACCAGCAACCCGACGCCCAGGCAACGAACGCACGTAGTCCAGTACCGATTTGACTTCAGGCTCAATCAGAACATGAGTCAGCGAGCCATCGTCACCCGTTACCCGGTATCGATCCTGAACCTGCTTGGCACCGTCAAAGCTCTCAAGCCAGTTGGCCGGCTGGCCATCAAAGCTCGGTTGCAACTCGATAACTGGTGTGTCGCCAAGCTTCGACTTTCGTGGGTTGAGCCGCAGTTTCTCGGGTTTGATAACGACGGTCTTATCCAAGAAGCCATCCATACCAGCGCCAGCCTTGCGCGCCAGCTTTCTGATGCTGGCCCAGCCGATCTGGTTGGTCACTTCACCGGGCTCATTTTGTTGTGCCAGATAAAGCTGTCGTACAGCACCGGTCAGTTTCCAGGACGCCTCAGGCAGCATTTCTGTGGCTCCCTGATGTTGAACGATGGCCCCTGTTCGCTGCACCTGCACGCTGGCATTGGACTGCGGATCACGCCAGCCACTGATGGAGACCTTGAAATCGTCGGAGGCAAGGCTGCCCTGGCTGCTCAATTGAGGGATGAGGCCTGTCTGCGGCGGCAACCCCAATAATGGCAGGCTTGTTTCGTGCTCTGGCTCATCCAGCAGCCGGTAGAGCTCATCCCACGTCAAGAGCCAGCGATCGCTCAACTGGGAGACGAACTCCTCTTCTTCCAGCTGATCAAGGTAACTCGCCAGCGACCAGGACTCCGTGCTCTCCGCCAAGCTCAGGGGATAACAGATGCCCTGCTCTTCAATGGAAAAAACCGGCTCAGTATTTTCTGCTGCCGAGTTCGGCTGCAGGCCAATGCCTTTGAGGAAACGCTTGAGCATTACTGTCTCCAGAACCGGAGTGGCTGGTTATTGACGGGCCTGAAGCCCAGGCGCTGCAGCGCAGTTACTGCGGCCGGGTCATGATCATCAAGCTGGACCTGAAATGCACCGCCGCGCCCGCGCTGATCATAGACCTTGTGTTTGACCGACTTTAGAGCGTCACGGACCTGGTCTTCAAAAGGCAACGGCTTGGCTGAACCTGCCGCTGCGGCCTGACTCTGTACACGAATACCCCATTGCTCGAGGGCATAATCGAATTTGCTGAGCCAACCCTCTATGCGGTCCGGGCGACTGGGTGCAGGTGAATGCCGCATTCGATCCAGTGCACGATTAGGCTGCTTCAGCTCGCTCGCCAATTCGAGCTGCAACTTGTCTGGATTGAAAGGCGACTTGTCTGCTTGATACACATAGCAGGCATTACCCGTACCGGAGAACTCCACGAAAAAGTAGTTCCCGATCTGCATGATGACGGCGTTGTTATGACCGGGGCCACCTACCAGTCGGCTGAGGCGCCCTTTGTTCTTCTCTCGGAAGTGGACGAAGTCTCGCCCGCTGTCATGCCAGGCATCCGAACCCATGACAATCCGGGTGTAACTCATCTGGTTGGCAAAACGCAGCCAATAATGCAGACGAGATTGATCGACTTCTGCTTCCCCTTTGAGCAGGTTGAAGAAGTGCTCCAGATCCTCCTTCGCGAACCACGCCACAACCATCGCACAGACATCTTTATCGACATACTGCAACCAGCTGTTTTGTCTGGAGCGGATCTGCGGACTACCCCAATTGTCGAGCGCGAGCTGTTTGAGCAGCGATGATGGTTTCTCTCGATAAGCTGCCAGGTGGTAACGCGACAAGCACGCACTTAAAACGTCGTTCATGTACCGCGGGTGCTGACGACCGATGTCGACAAGGTCAGCCAGACGCTGAGAAAACTCGGCGTCATCCAGCATGAAAATGCGAGAAATCAGTACGGTAAAAATCCTGCGCCACAGCCAACTGTTGTCAGGGATCTGCGCAATCGTCTGCAATGCCGAAAGGTCGCTGATCTCGCCCTTGAACATCTGGTCACCCAGCGTGGCACCTGCCTGCTCGGAGAAAAGCTCTTGATGCTGCTGAACGATCTGCACCCATTCCTTCACTCGCTTCTGCTGGTCTCTGACGCATTCGAACCCGAGCTGAACGTCTTCGCGCAACAGGCACCAATTGGCATTCTGCGCAGGCTTGGCGGCGTCGTAGCCAAAGTAGCTGAAACACAGCGCCAACCAATCCCGGCGGCTCAGCCTTCGCTTCTCGATACGCTGATGGACTTCTTCGTGTACGCGGGCATAAAGCTGGTCATCGTCCAGTATCGGCCCGACGCGCTCACTCTTGTCGGAAAGGCCGGCGAATACCAAGCGCCATTCCGAGGCGTTGAGTGGTAGTACATTGCGAAACTTGCTTATCGCAGCACGGCGCTTTTCTTCGGGTGGCGGCAAGGCCTTTTCAGCGCGCTCGAATCGCTCGTAAAGATCGACTCCCGCAGCAGCCAGACGGGGAAATCGCTCCAACGGTTCTGGGGCCTGCACCGTGCGATGAGCTGACAGGCTTTGGCTAATGGCGGCGGAAAGCCTCGCGATCGAGCTGGTCATCGGTTCATCGCCAACTGACATTTTTCCACATCAGTATTAGTGAACACCGGCACTTCAGGCTTGAGATTGCCCTCCTTCTCCTTCAAGCCAAAGAACTGCATGCGCAACTCCACTCGCCTGCTTTCTTCCTTGGTGTCCTTTGCATTATTGAAGGACACGCCACCCGCCAGAAACATCGATCTGATTTGCTGCTGATGCTCCGGCGACAATCCGACCTGGAGCGGGCTGCGACTATCGAGCAGGCTGCACATCACCCACTCCGAACGCTGCAGTGACAGGTGCAGGTTATAAAGGTAGGAACCATCGGTATCGGTAGACCCCTCGATCACGACCTGCTTGAACCACTTGCGCCCCTCTTCACTGTTGGCCGCGTCCAGAATCATCGGCACGACCTCCTGAAGTGCCGATTGGCCATCGTTGCTCAGCGCGTACTGGTTGTGCCCAAAGCGGCCAGCATCGCCGAAGCTAATCCGGTTGTCCTTGCAGTCCACGACGATGGTCTTGCTGGCAGTCTTCGCCTTGAGGCTCAGGTGCTCGCAAATCTGACTGATGTCCTTGCTACGCTGCTTCTCCCCCTGTTCCGCCTGGTTGATCCGCTGAGTCACGGAGCTCAAAGCCGCCACCATGACCACGAGAAACAGAATCATCATCGCGGTCATCAAATCAGCGAAGGAAATCCAGAAAGGCTTCTCTCCCTCGTCCTTTGAACGGGCAGCCGAAGGCATTTGCTTACCAAACATCGACTAGCCTCCGTTACCGCCTGATACGTTCCATGATGTCGCCGAAATCTTCGAGACTTTCCTTGACCCCTTCCACACCGCCAGCGAGGCTCTTGACGGCTTTATCGAGCTCGGTGTCGAGGCTACCCAGGGTTTGTCTCAACGCCCGGTCCATACCTTCACCGAATTCCTTGAAGCCGTTACCCAGGACACCGCTGATGTTTTCGAGGTATTCATATACTTCACGGTTGAGCGCCTGCATCCGCTCGCTTTGAACCTTCAGGTCCTGGAGATATTGGCTGCGCCCGCTGGCTTCCCCTTGCGCACTGGCAACTACCCCTTCGATGACAGCGAGCGTTTTCGCGAGCGCTTCACGATTGTTCCGGTAGTCCGCGACAACGGTATTCAGCTCTCGCGAAGCCTGTGCAAGTTCAGCCCCTGCGCCCTGGACTGTACCCATCAACCCTGCAGTCGATTCACTGGCTCGCACAACGCTTTGGCCGGCAGTTTCAAATCGCTCAGCTGCCGCCCGCATCTTGTCCGCACCTAGCTGCATGCTGTGCAGATGCTGCTCTGTCTGGGCGCTCAACGCATTGACAGTGTCCTGGGCAGATTTCTGTTGCTCAGCAACCGTCTGCAGCAATGCCTTGACCTGCTCGTCGAGGCCACCGACCAGGTCGCGGGTACCTTGGTGCAGGTCTGCTTGGGCAGCGCGGGTGGATTGATCCATCTGCTGCTGGCCCTGTTCCAGTTGCTTGAAGACTGCCGAGAGCTGCTCACCCAGCACCTCAACGGAGCCTGCAATCTTGGCCATGGTTTCCTGTTGGCCTTGGCCGATGCTCTGCTTGATCGACTCGACAAAAGCCTGGAGATTCTCAGCCATTGCCTGTTGGCGAGCCTCGCTTTGAGCAAACAGCTTCTCCAGTTGCTCGGCCATTCGAGCGCCAGCCCCCTCCCCTTCGTTGCCGATACGGGCAACCGAAGCCTGCAGATTGGCGAGCATCTCGTTCATCCCCGCTTGCATGGCGTTTTGTCCGGCCTGCATATCGGCCAGTAGCTGGGCAATCATGGTCGAACTGTTTTGATTGGAGGACTCGCTAGCCGAACGCATATCCTGGATCAGCGTCGAGAAGCCCTGCTGCATCGACTGCATGGCGGCAACCGACTGACCCATCAACTCGTGCAGGCCATTGAACTGCTGGCCGAACGTACCTTCCAGCTTGTTCATAAACGCCACCAGAACATCCTGAAGCAGGTTCTGTACCTGCCCGGACTGATCGCCACTGGCGGCCTGCACGGCCCCCGCGATGGCTTCAAGCGGCGACTTGAGGCTATTTTCAATTGCGCCGCTCACCTGGTCGGCCAGCAGCTGCCCCGAGTCACGGTAGGTCGTCGACAAGGTATCTGCCAATCTGAGGCTTTCACGGACCTGGGTATCAACCAGGTTCTGTAGCATTTCCCGCAGATCGGTTACCAGGCTGTCCTTCAACTGACGGGTTTGCACCGAGCTTTCAGCACTTGATCGCACCAGCTCGGCCAGGTATTCCTCGCCGACACCGCTGTCAAAAAGCCCGTCGATGGTTTCATTAAATGCCTCAAGCAGCTTGTAGCAGTGTCCCAAGCGCCACTTTTCAGTAAGCGTGACGGCGATAGAGGCCATGATTGAAATGAAGGAGCCGATGAAAGCGAACAGCACGTCTTTCAACAGCTTATCGACGCTGGCGTTAACCTGTTCAGGCGTGCTCGGGTCAAAGTGCTGAAGACCTAGCATCAGGCCGAAGAAGGTTCCGACGATCCCGATACCGGTCAAGATACCCGGTAGGTGCTTATAGAACTCGGTCCCCAGCGGGGTATCAACCACACTTTGCGGTGAGAAGAAGTGTGCAGCACCGGCAGTGGCTCGCGATCGGACAAGAACCTGTTCGCCCTCCTTGAGCTCGAACTGATCATGCAGCGTTTCAGCATACTCACGCCAGGAATGCTCCAATCTGCCGCCACTGAACAGACGTTCAAGCTCAGACCGCCGAAGAGGTGGAGCGAGAGTTTTCACGTTCTGCAAGCTAACAGTCAAACGTTTCAGCTGGGCGCTAAGCTTGAATGACCTACAGAAGTAACGGACGAAATACCAAGCGCAAAGAATGAAAACGAGACCAACAACCATTTTGGGTGCGATCAGCTGCTCAGAGCTTGCTGCACCCCACAGGTGCAACAACGTCGAAAAATCCATACCTTCCGCCTTCAATTAAGCATTTTGTGATATTCAGCAAGACCGCATTACCCACACGGATGCGCTAATCGCCTGTCCCGCTGGGGACAGCGACAGCACCTTGCCAAGCACGTTTTAGGGCACTACAAGCTCGGAGTGGAATGGGCGTATCAATGCGCCCCCAGAACCTTCCTTGGAAAAATGCCAGATAATAATATCCTTATGCTATCACCTTAGCTTGAGCCGTAACCGTCGTAAAGCCGGGAACCACTAATGGCCCCCTGACTTGGGAGACCGAAAAAACTTGTCGAGGGCGCTCCATGCCTTAACAAGCAGGCGGCTGAATGAAGGCATGGGATTCGCTGAAACCCCAAGCCTTCGCTACGCGCTAGTCTTTGCAGAAACCCCTTTGGTAATGGCGTCGCATTGCCTCCCGCATTGCAGTTTGATGCGCTTCTGCCTTCGCATCACCCCATTCGCTATTCGAATATATCAAGTCCATCTTCAAAGAGTCTGGCCGCTTCTCAAGAGCTCGCTTGTTGAGGAATCGCTGGCGCTTTTCGTTGTATGGCAGATTACTGTACTCGGAGTTGATGCTGCGCGAGACTAGCGCCAGATTGCCAAAGCGGTTCAGCCAGGCGCTGGTGACCTTATTGGTATCGGTCGCCTGTGGATTCTGCGGCGAAATATGCTCCACCGAGTTCTTGGCTGTGAAGCGGAAGTTGCCCCATGCATCATGATCACGATGCTGCTCATGCCAGAGCACAAAGTCCAGTTTGTAGAACCAGTAATGGGCAAAGTCGACGCCGTAATCGCAGGGCAACACTGCCTCGAATTGAAGCGCAGCGGCGGTACGCCAGGGCTCATTCATGAATGCCCGCGTGCGCACTACCAAGGGATCGCTCGTCACTTCCCCTAGCAATTGGTTATCCAAATGGCACAGGAAGCCGTAGTAGCGCTCAACCTCCTCCACGCTGCCACGCACGGTTTGCGCATGCTTGTGGATGAAATAGAGGAACGGAGTCAACCAATAATGGGTGGTGATCTCCTGGGAGTGGTAGAGCATGCTCTGCAGTAACGACATGCCTTGTTTCAGATCATTGTCACGGCTGCGATTGATGTAACGCTTGTCATCATTGGCAGAGATCGAGGTGTGGCAAATTTGATGAACCTCGTCATCCCCCTGATCGACCCACTTGATTACGTATTCATCCCAAAGCACTCGCATACGCCAAAGCAGGTCGATGAACCCTTGTGCCCTCACGGTACGCTGCGCGGGCTCCGCCGGCTGCAGTAAATGGGCCTCGAACAAGGTAAGCAGGTGCCGATCCAGCACACGGGGCAGATCCGGCTGCCCTTGCTCTTTCAACCAGATACGCAGCACATGCAGAAGGAACAAAGGGAAGCCAATGATACTGCGCGCCCATGGTGCCTCCCCTTCGTCCGCCGCGATGGTCGCGTATCCATTGTCAAACTCGGGATCTGCACCGTTGACGATGTTCTCCAAGGTCAGTCGTTCAGCAGACTCCGCTTGTGCAGCCTCCGCTCTTCGCGAGAGCAGCCCGTGCACAGCTACTGCGTGAAGCAGCTGCCCTTTGCTATAGAGATCACCCAAGCGGTGAGCCTCCAGCTGTGTATCCTGGCAAAGATTACGTTCGACAAAGCCACTCATGTCGGCACAAGCGTTCCACAAAGCTGCGTAACGGGAGCGGCTTTCGGCGGGGATGTCGCGCAGTAGCCTAGCCTTGAGAATTTCGTGATGCTGAAGCTGGATGCCGCGGTTGTTGATGACCTCAAACAACTTGTTCAAGTCCATCCCCTCAGGCACCTGTGTGAGCACGAGCGAAACCTTGCGATAAACGAAGCAAGCGAGTTCCTTGAGGTATTCGTCATCCACAAGCTTGCCATCCGCACGCTTGTAGGTCTGCTTGAAAGAAGCCATTAGTTGCTGAGCTTCTCTCATGCATTGAGTATCGGGGATCTCTGGGCTTGCTCCACTTTTGCCAGGCATCATGCTGGCAAGGAAGGTGTTCACCTGCTCGCGGATCGAGAAATGCAGGCGTGGAATCACGCTGTCCTTCAGCACTACCCTGCTGAAGTCGCCCATCACTTGGTTCCATATGGCGACCGTGCTGAGCATCCACAGCGTCGTGAAGCGCTGCTGCCCATCGATCAGGTCGAAGCGGCGCAGACCCTTAAGGCGATCTTGCTCAGAGGGTTTTTCAACCAGCAGGGCACCACCCAGAAAAAACTGGTCTTCGCCCCGATCAAAAGCATTCGCCATATCGGTCAGCAATGTCTTGATCTGATCATCACCCCAGACGTACAGCCGCTGGTAGATAGGCACGTTGAAGCACCAGGCCGCGTCGTCTTGATTAACCAGCTGTTCCAAGGTGAAGAGACGGGAATCAATACTCATGGCGATCTTCCTGACAAGTCTTCAAGTACGTTTCGAGCCATAGCGATTTACCCGCAAGGGTCGAGCATTCGCAGTCCAACTGCCCTTGATAGAAATCCAGGACCGCCCTCTTGTATCGCCCCTGCACCCCCTGCCCTGCTGATACCGTTTCGTTAGCATACGAAGACGCCACCGCTTGTTGTCGGTGCTGAAGGAAATCCAGCACCTGCTTCGGGTGGTAACTCTGGGCAATCACATCCAACAGGTTCAGCTCGGCCAGCCTGAAGAAATTGGCCGCGGTTTCCTGCTTGACCTGTTTTTTCTCCAGGCGAATCGCGCCCAGCAAAAACTCCAAGCGCAGGGCAAAAGCGGTCAGTTGTTCAACGTCGAACTGATCGACATACATCAGGCTACAGAGCATGAAGATCTCGCGCAGGTACTCCTGGTTACTACGCAGCAGCTGTTTGTAAATCGTGCGGAAAATACTGACCTGCGGACAAGGCGCAGGATCATTCATTAGCCGTTGCAGCAACGCTGCGTACTTGTCTGCGTATAGAAAGAACCCAACACCTTCATGGATGGGCTGACGCAACGCCATAGGCAGGCTTGCAGGATTTTGCCCGACTCGCAGCTGGCTACCCTGCAGCACATAATCACCATCTCCCGCCAGCGTCATGCAGGACGCCAGCCGATTGTGCCGGGTCGCGTAGAGCGGCACGCTGTCAATACGGCTACGGCTGTCGGCGGCGTGGGGCCAAGCGTCGCGCTGGAATTCTGCCAGGAGCGGTTCGTGCTTCCCCGCAGGCGTGTGCGATCCGCGCCAACGCCGCGCACGCCAGAGAAAACGATTGAATAAGTTAGGGGCAAAGTCCTGACCTGGGCTCAGCACCGCCGGGTGGCGTTGCAGCCTCTCCCAGCGCTCTGCACAGTCCCTCTGCAGTGCAGACTTGAGCTCAGTCTTCCCTTGCGCGTAGTCGATCGCACGCAGGTGATAGGCCTTGAGCAGGTCAGTGGCCTCCAAGCGCACCCCGCGGTTGTTCTGGGTGTCGAAGAAGGTGAAAGCGAGATCAGTGCTGTCCACTTCGATCACTGTCAGTCGCAGCCTTTCGATGATCTGCGGCGCAATCGCCTCCATTTGCTTCAATGCCTGCAACCCCTCAGCAATATGTCGCGCGGATTGTCCCGAATAGCTGAGTGCCTGCCCCACTGGCAACTTGCCGGTAGAGCGGTGGTACAACAGCGACAGCGCGGTGATGCGCTGCTGACCATCGATGATGAACCGCTTCGACTGGCTTGCGTCGCGATGCAGTAGTACACCACCCATGTAGTAAGGCAGGGTGGTATCCGCCTGTGCTGCATATGTTGCTAGGTCATTGACCAGTTGCGTCAGCTTGTCTGGCCCCCAGACGAAACCACGCTGATAGCTGTCCAATGCCAACGGCCAATCGCTTGCATTGAGTAATTCTGCAAAAGACAGAGTACTGACCCGTACAAGCGAGCTCGGCTTGGCGGGTAGAATTTCCCGGATCAATTTTCGTCCCAACGTTTACGCAGCGTCCTGATCAGCGCATTTCCTCGCAACGCGCGGCCGTCTGGCCCACAGAGTGCGACAGAGCCTTCCGGCAACCCGAAGACGTCTTCGATCCTTGCCCGGATGGTGCTCACTTTCGCATCCGAGCGCGCGGCCCGATAGCGAGCCGCCTTCCGGTTTCCGATAACGACTGTCGAGTCTTCTTCCTGATCATCCGAAGCCTCCTGGTCCTCGGCATCCCAGGTCTCTTCCGCATCCTCCTCCTCGATCAGCTCGCCATCGTCGTCGGCCTCTTCAGCCTCGTCGACTTCAGCGGTCAGGTCAGCCAGCGTCTGGGCATGGGAGTACCATGTGCTGGCATCCTCCTGTTCCCACACTAAGCCATCCTGGACATGGAAAGTGCGCAGGGCTGCGGAAGACGGAACGTAATCACTGAAGCGCGACTTCACGGCCGGCAAACGTTCAAAGCCAGCCCCCAAGGCACGCAACACTTTTTCTGGGCCTGCAACCAGCAAAAATTCAGACCAGCACGGCTCACGGAAATTGACGCTGACAGTACCGTACATGTAGAGAGTCGCCCGCAGTGATGCGTCCTGCTCAGCCAATTGGGTGAGTACCTGCATCACCGTGCGGTAGATGCTGAAACCTGCGTCCTCGATGGACTGCGAATCGACCTCGACTGTGGGTAAGGGCGATTTACTGTTGACGAACGCGAGCTCCGTCACCGATTTCTTGATCATTGTCTTCATTCCTTGAACGGGACCTTGTGTGGGCGTCAAAAATTGATTTGCCACGATTGCAAACGTTGGGATGTAAGCGTGGTACTGCGAAAGCCATCCCATGCCGAAGCAGCGTGTTTGAAAGATCATAATGCCACTATTGCATGATAAGACTCTACAATCCCACCCTAGAACCTGGATTCATGCTTGGGGTCGTCACGTGGAACATACCAATGTGGATCAACTGTGTGGCTATTCGAAGGATGTGCTCACACGTCTGCCAACGCAGCGGGAGAGCGAAATTGCAATGTTGCCGCATAGGGCGCGCTAAGCGTAACTAAGCAAGAGGTATTCGTGGATTAATTGCGATGGGGATGCAACTGCTGCTAAGACGCCAAACACGAGTTTTTCTTTCGATAAGATGACCTGGCAAGACGCATACCAACTTAACCCGGCTACGCCCCTTCATCATAGCCACAGCCGACACCCCTTAGTTTACAGCGCAAAGGCCAAGTGCCATCATTCAGTATCCCAACAGCTCAACAGCACGCCAGCACCGTGACCCACCTGTTCAAATTCCTGACTCTCCCTCACCCCTCTGGTGAGGTCGCGAACATTTTCATCCATGGCTACTCAGCCGGCCATGACATGGAAGACCGGTACGCACTGCGAAAGTGTATTCCGTCGTCTCTACACAACTGCGTCAACATCTTTGCCTTCTGGCCGTCCGGTCATTGGGCCCAGTTCGATGGCTTGTCTGGCGGAGGCGTCTTGGTGCTTACCCGCTTGAGCACCATTGCCGGTGCTGCTGCAGCCGTGGTTGATCGTGCCTGTCACTTCAATACAAGCCGTAATCGCGCCACCACTATGGGCAAGACGTTGCTTTTACAGCTTGAGGACTACCTGTTCAAACACCACCCCTACGTATCGAAAGTGAACCTGGTTGGTCACTCACTCGGAGGCCGGGTGGTGGTAAGTGCTCTGCTCGACTTGGTGAAAAAGCCTGCTGAAGAAAATCTGAAAATCAACGATGTCCTGTTAATGGCAGCCGCAGTTGAGCTGTCAGGGGAGGATGCACTGGCTATCAAGAATATTATCAGCGGCGAACTCTGCAACGCCTGGTCTGGCGAGGACGACGTACTGCGATTCAATCTTGGAGAAACCAGCATAGGACGACAAAAGGTCGAAAACTGCAAGGATGTACCCATGCCGAAGTTTGGCCATACCGACTACTGGCCACGCCTGGAGCAGGTGCTCCGTGCCTCAGGCTTTAATGGCTACATAAGCGGCCTACCCGCTTCAAACCAGCCGCAACCAAACATCAAGAGTCTCGACCCCGTCGTCTCCGACCATCTTCTCTATGACCTACTCGACTTGACCAGCGATCGCATCCGAGACCAGGTCGCGAAGCACTTGCGTAGCAGCAGCTGGACGACTCTCGAGACCCACCATTCACTCTACCTGCTAACCAAGGAAACCCAGCTTCTTGGGGGACACTGTCTGGTTAATCTGGCACGAGGGCGTGGTCTAAAGTATGTGCAGATATTGCTGACGCTCGCCGAGCACTACGATCTGCTGAATGAGCTGCACTACTGTGCGCGAGTCTTCGAAATGGAGGCACTGCTGGTCAGCAAGTGCTTCCGATCCTCCTTCGGTGAAACTCATGTGCTGGCTTCACCACAGAGCATTATTGAGCAGATGAGCACCATGTCGGAGAAGGGTTACTTTGAGCAGGTTGACACTTTGGCGGCAAGTTTGACCGTAACTTCGTATTTCTCGAAAACTAAAGTACCTGCCCCGAAATACCGCCAGCCGGCTCCGCCTTTAGTAAGCAAAGGGCTAACGTTGGCTTCTACTTCGCTACTGCCATCGTTGACCAATCTGATTTCAACCGACCGCATAAAGGCTGCAGTAACCAACTTGAAAACTGCAGTGAAACCCGGTTACTCAGCCTTGATTCCGGTGGTTGCCGTTCTCTTCTACGCGCGGTTGGATCTGAACAACGAAGGGCTACTCTGAGCCTGACCAGCTCTACAGCTAGCCAGGCAAGGCGCAGTTATCATTTGGCCTGCACCTATTAAGCATTCGCCAAATCGAGAACCTCAATCAACGTGCAATCCCCGGCCTGCAGCGCTTCCAGTGACCTGGCCGAGCACAGCTGTACATGGTGCGGCCCCGTTGCCTTAGCATAAATCCGATGTCCTTGATGATCGCCAGCGATACTCAGACGACGCTTGTAAAGACCACTATCGCCTTCAAGCATTTCACCAGTATGCGCTTTAGGTGATTGAGAGTGGTATAGGTTGAACACGCCATCGCGTGGGACTCCCAACTCTTTCCAGGTACCGTAAATATCACCCTGTTGCAGCCCCGGCATAAATTTGCCACGTAGTATACGACCTACATAGTGGGCAAACGGCGCTTCGCTGGTATCGCGCGCAATACTCGAAATCACTTTGACCGGGCTACCAGGCGCTAGGCGAAGCAGACCGATCGCAACGCCGGTCTTACCGTTGGGGCTATAGGGTTGCTCCGGATTGGAGGCCAGCGGCTGATGAACGATGATCTGGGGTACCGTCCCATCAATAAGTGGAATAATAACGGGCTCTGATTGAGGCTCAGCCTGCGCCTGACTTACGAATACTGGCTTAGAACGCATCGCTTCGCGAAGTAGCCCACTCATCAATGCGGAACTCCCAACCGCTAGCGAAAAAGCTTCCCCTTCCGCTACCTTATCATTCTTGGGGCCTTCCACTACCGCTGCGAACAGCTTCTGCACAATTGCAGAGCGGCTACTGTTACCCGCCAACAGAACGTGCACACGCTCTTGGGGGTGACCGGTAAATGCTTTGTTCATTGCACTGAAGAAATTGTGCACTCCCTGGCCGATGCGTTCAGTAAGGTACTGCATCAGAATGTCGACCGGCACCGTCAGTTCGCATGTAATCTTTTCGCCCTCACGATTGAGCAGTGCCAGTTTCAGTACCCCACTTGTGCCAGGCAACGTGCCCAGCTCCCACAACGGTCGCAGGCGTGACACCAGCATCACGCTGTTGGTCGAGGCGCTCTGGCTGTCTATCAGGAACATCTCCGAACCAGGGAAATCCTCGGCATCCAATGGGCGAACAAAGCCAATTCGCTTACTGCGACACAGCTCGATATTGTGCCGGAATACCAGATACGCCATATTCTCCAGCAGGTTTTCGCCCCCGAGGTAAGCATCGCCAGCATTGCCATAATGCTCGAACACTTCCTCCCAGCCTTCGTCTTCTTCATCGGCCGTCGGCAAGCGATAAAGCCCAAAGTCGAAATCAGTAGTACCGCCCCCAAAGTCGAAAACACCATAGGCAATACCTTCCTCGGTCGGTTCTACACCCAGCTTCGGTAGTGCGGCAGCCGCGTATGCTGCCGGCTCATTGGCCAGTTCTTCTACGCAGAACTCGCTGAATAGTTCACTATCCAGCATCTGTGCAGGCAAGCTACGCTGCAAGCCCCTGCGGAACGACATCAGAATAGTTTCTTTTAGATCCCGGGTATAGGCGACGGGGAATGTCATATAGTAGCGCAAAAACAATCCACGGCCGCGCCAGTTGATGGCCATACCAAGGTACCAGGCATACAACTCGATCGGATCGAGCGGGTCATCCTGGCTGACCGTTAATGGCTTGCCCTTGACCACGTCCCGCTTACTCAGCGCGGGAAGCGGATACTCATAGCCATTGGCCTGATCGGCAATTCGTGTGAGGTTATTCGAACTATGACGCAACGCCCAATGCTTGATCTTGGACAGAACACTGGCAACCACCTTGGGCTCGCTGCCGTTATTGCGCAGGCTATGCAAAGCTTCATGCGAGCAACGCAGATTGTCCCAGTTCAAATTCGGGCGGTACGGTTCTGAATTCCATGCTTCCAAGCTGGACGGCAAGTCTATGAACTCAAGTACTGTCGGGTTCTCGTAATGCTCGGGTTGCTCTTTTTCCCAGTGATCCTTTACGCCAATACGCAGCAGTTTGTAACGGCCATTATCATCGTAAGCCACGACACTACTACTGGTGCCAAAATCAATGGCGATATTCCAATCCTTCACATCGCTAACTGGATTACGGGCACGCAGCTTCGCTTGCCTCAAAACTTCTGGATCCTCGCTGCAAAGCTCCCAAACACCCAGATTCGGATCGCTGAACTGTGCATCGCTGATCCGAGGCAAGCGACAGATGTTGTAATCGACATCACGATAAACGCTGGCCAGGTCAGGCATAGGAGTATTCATAATTGCTAGAGGATCCTCGTTTGAGTAGACACCGACGGAACTAAGGCACCAGCCACGCTGAATGGCATGGGTTACAAATGCTTGAGTGTCCAAATGCTGCACTTCATCACTGCACGCTATTAAGGCACCGAAGCCATCGACGCAGAGAATATCGCGCTCGAGATCAAGCATCCCCTCCTGTGCAAACCACAGCTCTTGATTCATCAAGTTATCACGAAGTGGATTGCTCTCGCCCGAAACAAAAGCAACAAGCTCATCTCTGGAGGGTATCCTCAGCGGAGCAGTATCCATGAGTCGTTTTTGCCCAAGGATCTCCGCTGTCTCGGTTCGAGTGTAGATATCAGCTGTGAGTTCACCATAATCCCAGATCAAGCAGCTTTGAGTATCGTAGAGACCCCTCTCTGGGTCTCCAGGAAATCCCACCACCCAATACGGGGACGCTGAAATTTTCAATGCGCACTGACGACGTAAATCCGCAATAAAAGCACTGCGAATGAAAGTTGGTGAACTCGGTGACATACTGCGTTCCTTAGAGATTACGATTTGCTTCAGCAACCGGATCAATTGGCTATGTACAGTGCGTAATGGCAGTGCATGGATCATGGTCATAGGTGCGATTCACGCGCTAAGAGCGGGCTGAAGTCACAACGCAAGCTTGAGCAAGCCACGATGTTCTATTCGGCAGCAGCCAGCGGCAAACGCTGACGCTCTCCACCGGCGTTGGCCAGCCCAGGCAGCCACTGCGCCGAGATGCGCTCTCCACGAAGTGTCGTCCGATGATGCAGCCGGTAATCGTATTCATCGCCCACCAGCACGTTGTACAGCTGTGCCTGGCGATCACGCCAGATCAAATTGTGGATAGCCAGACAGCCTTCGAGAATTTGCTGCTCTACAACACTTGCCGGCCGCTCCTGAGCTTTACAGCGCTCGGCCAGCAAGTCCCAAAGCTCAAGCAAACGCTCCCACTGAGCAGCAGTCGCCAGTAATCGCATGAGCTGTTGCCCTTCGTTTTCACCTTGATGAAACCAGGCTGCCTCCAGCTCCTGGTCAGCGCCAAAAGTTGCCAGCAATGCCAACTGTTCCTTCAGTTGTGCGCGTAGTGGATCTTGAGGCTGCTCCGGTGCAGCGGCCGGTAGTTCGGTGATTGGCAGTGGCGGAACTTGCAGGCTTACATCAGCTTCGTGCGCTGCCGGAGTAACGATATCAAGCACCAATCGACGCACCTGGGAGTCCTGCTCCAGCAGCATGATCAACGCTGCCCGAACTCGTTCTTCGGGCATAGCAGGTGATGGAAGTTTAGGCATCAAAAACCTCCAGAAGGTCACGCAGTTGCGCCCTTACCTTGAGCTTGTGGGCTAGCTCCTGAGCAAAAGCCAACACCATGCTGCGTTGATACACGGGCAGCCTCATGAAGCGGCGACGCAATACCGCGATAGCTTCCTGAGAAGGCTCGGGATAAGGCGACTCAACATCCGGTACTTGCAAAGAGCCAGACATGAAAGCTAGATCCTGTGGGCTAACACTTGACCAGAAGTTCTGAAAAATCAGCGGCAGATAAAGTTGCAATAACGCAATGTCCGGCAACGCAGAGAAGTCACCTGCATTGCTTGACGACGCGCTCACCTGCTCGGTTACCGGTAGGGTCGAACCCAGTTGAACCAACAGATGTTCGACCAACCAATTACCCACTTGTGGAGGCAAACATTCCCCCGTCGCCAAACGAGCGCGTTCAGCCATCGGCTCATAGCGCAGTACCTCCCAAGTGCAACAGTGCAACTGGACAAACGCTTTGGAAACATCAGCCAAGTGGTGAGCGCCTGCCCGGTCATAAATCACTGTGATAGCCACCTGCGCCAGTTGCTCACGCAGGTTTCGACGGTCGCTCAACTGCTTGAGCACTGTGCCTACGGTATTCGCCGAATGGCTGCTCAGTGACACCCAAGGCTCACCGTCGATGAATGTAGGCTTCCAATGCGCATCGCTAAAATTCGTAGATTCGAAACAAGCAACTTGGTCGCCACTTAGCACTAAAGCGTATTTCTCGGTAGACACGGGCTATCCACTCAATGTACACCTGCATCAAAATGATGTAGGGTGTTTAGTTATCAAACTGATTCAGGCTTCTTGAAGTGATCCACGGCCGCATCAAGCTGAGTGTAGATGGTTGCTTCGGCTTTATCCGGCGCCAAGGTCTTTTCCGCAGCCACAATCTTGGCTTCGATCTCTGCACTGGCGGCAGGGCCGAGGCCTCCCTCGAAGTACTTGAGTAAGCTGACAACATCGGTTGTAGAGTGCAGTAGCGACGTCAGACGCGTGCTATTGAAGTACTCTGGGTTGTTCGCAACCAACGGCCAAAGGTTGGCCATAGTGCCTTCGCGCACATTGAATTTTTCATCTAGCCCATGGGCACCGACTGCCAGGCCCGCCGCATATTTCTCGGTATCAGTGATTTTTGCGGACTCAACCGGGTCAAGTTCGAAAGTGCGAATTTCTTCCATGTAGGCTTCAAAGCTATCGAAATTTTCGGGCTTGATATCTTGATGAGCGGCCTGGATGGAGCGGTCACCAATGTCCTTCAACTGATCCCCAGGCCGGAAAATCTGCATCACTTGCAGCACGGCTTGAACAACGCTGACAAAGGTGTTGATTCTCTCCAAGCCACTGATCAAGGCAGGTACAACTTTGGGCAGAACGGTAGTGCAGAATGAGGCCGCAGCTGACCCAATAGACGTAACCACTGGCGCAACAGTAGAAACTACGCTGGCAATTGCACTGAATCCGGCAGCTAATGCGGGAAGAATCATGATTTATGCTCCTAAATTGCGTCGTAAAATTTAAGCTTTTCAAGCTGCTTCATTGGCCGCTGGGCAAGGATCACATCCAGGGCCTCGAGCGACGTTCCTAATGCGTTGAATGCTTGATCAAGTAGCGGGCGAATGTGCGCCCAGTCGTCTTCGTACCAGTCGGCAATGCTGGCGCAATCCTCGAAGACCTTCGTCAACAATCTAGACACGTAGTCCGGGGGCTGACCAAGGGAGTTACACAATGCATGGAACTCAATGCCAAAACGCTGGGCTATACGTGCCTGCAACGATTCAAAACGTTCCGCCTCCCAGCGCAGATGGTTGAGCTTTAAAAACATGTTGATCAGCAAGCTGCCTTTTTCCAGTGTCTGCGCTAGATAATCCGAACCACTCATCAGAGGGTCTGCTGCCAACCTTGGCAGCAGCTTCTGACGCTGCACCCACAGCTGGGCCCGGCCACGCTGCTTGATGGTCTCTTCGGGTATTTCCGCCGCATCGGTTTGAGCAATCTGTTCGATCTGAACGCGCACCGCGCCGTGCCAACCACCGCAATAAACAATGGTCTCCCCTGGTTTGAGCAAGGGCAGAAAAGCCTGCTGCTCTTCGCTCAAGCCAATCGCATCCCCGATGATCTTGCGGTCATCGGCAGCGAACAGGCGATGAACAATTTTCGTGTTGGTATTCTTGATTACATCGGCGATCAACTTGTTCGGAATCTGATCGGCAATGATCAAACCCTCACCGTACTTGCGCACTTCGGCAAGCAGGTTCGCGAACATCTCAACCCCCATTTTCTTTGACTCTGCATCGCCAGGCTCTGCGCGCGACAACAGGCGATGGGCTTCCTCGATCAATGTCAGATGCTGGAAAGCCGGCTGGACCCGGTGCCGCTGCTTCATGCATTCCGCTAGACGATTGATGATCAGGCCCATCAGAAGGGCCTTGTCCTTCTCGTCCTTGATTTCCTCCATCTCGATTACTACTCGACGATCAAGTAATTGATCAAAATTCATCGAGTAGCGCGAGTTGAGCATTCGCCCTTTGACACCAAGCGTCAGGCTGGTCAGCCGCGCCACCAGCGAACCACGATATTTCTCTTCGAACTCTTTGCCCATTTTTTTGGAGTTGATCACCTGGTCAAGCCTGGCGATCATGTCGGAGAAAGTCGGCCACGCATCGCTGCCACTGCTCCATGGATCGTCAATCAAATAGTTCTGAGTGCTGTGTATATCCCATCCTTTGAGCTTGTAGGCTTCAATGATCGCCTCTTCCACAATCGAAGGCATCGCCGCCTCCATGGGAAATACTGCCGCCAGGGTGGCGTTCAGTACCGAGATATGACTCGCCAGATTCTGCCGACTGGACACCAGCTCGAATGGGTTCAGACGAAACGGAGTAAGGTCCTCGCGACCCAAGGTGTAGTAATCGACATCAACCCCGCGGCCATACAGTGCTCGGTATTCAGTTTTGGCCGGCTCGATGACCATGAATGGCAAGCGGGACTCAAGCAGAAGGTTCATGCATGTGGTGGTTTTTCCCGCACCAGTCACTCCCGTTACGAAAACGTGCTTGGATAACTCTTTAAGTGGCAGACTGACCGGCTTGTGCTTGAGCAACCTCCCATGCTGAATGATGTTCCCGATCTTCAGGGTTTGATCAACGGCGAAATGGTCCGTGCCGGTATTAAGCGCGAAATCGACGTTTTTGCGGATTTTCAACCCTGGCAGCTCCAGACACGGTAAGCCAGCAACCAACGCCAGTTCTTCGATGTTGAGCCAGGTCGCGCCTAGCAACTCACCGTTCGCCATGAGTGGCGTACTGTGGGCGACACAGTTATCGGTAGAAACACCCTTGTTTTTCAGTCGGCGTAGCTGCAGCAG
The DNA here is from genome assembly GCF_043104125.1 of Pseudomonas sp. xss_4. Lineage (NCBI taxonomy): Bacteria > Pseudomonadati > Pseudomonadota > Gammaproteobacteria > Pseudomonadales > Pseudomonadaceae > Pseudomonas > Pseudomonas sp. xss_4. Next base: position 7,705 of record NZ_JBICKJ010000061.1, on the reverse strand, counting down.
CTCGGCAAGGTTGAAGCTGACGCCAGACTGCAACTTGTGAACACGCAAGGGCGTCACGCTTGAGCTATTACCCTGGAATGTCGAAATCAACCCCCGCGAGAGCCGCTCGAAGGTGCTTCGAGACTCGGCACTCACATAGATGGCGGTGCGGTACATTCCTTTACTACGTCCCTGCAAGAAACGCTCGATCAATGTCCCGCTCAGGTGCTTTTGCAGCTCTTCAGCACGCTTGTCGGTGCGCTCACGCGTCATCGCAAGGCTTTGACCGCCACTGGTTCCGTTGGCAATGGAGTCGCTTTTACCCGTGGACTCAGAGTCATTCCTACCGAAGGTCTTGGAGTTGTTGGTACCTTCCTGGATCGACTTCTTTCCGCTACTGCCATTTTCGGTAGCGTTCTTGTTGATGCCCCGGGTGGTATTTTCCGAGGTACCTTTGGTGTCATTGCTTGACGTTCCAGTTGTCCGGGTGCTCTGCCAGCCACTGTTCTCGGATTGCTGCACTGACTGTTTGACATGGGCCGACAACAGCGTGGACAGGTTGTAGACGCTGTCGAGTGTAGCGCGAACTTCATCGTCCGTACCTGGTTCGGCATAGATGGTCAGTTGCCACGTCTCACCCACCAAGCTGTTGGCCAAGCGCTCGACACCTTGGAAATCTTCTTCAGTCGTACGATCGCTATCATTGAATGATGGCACACCGGTGATCATGCCAAGATGGCGGCTATCTCGATAAAGGTGCTTGAACTGTTCGTCATCGTTCCTGACGTCATCCAGTCGAGCACCAAGGAAGTTACCTTCGAAGGTTGCTCGCAGCATTTTTGCTGCGTCCGGAATGTCGACATCGTCGGACGATGTCGCCACCCCTAGATACAGGTTGATGCCTTCGGGACGGCCCGAAAGTATGTAGACGCTGGCGCAAGACGTGTTGTTCAGACACGAAATGACATTGGTCATTGCCTGACGATAAGCATCCGGCTTGCCCTCGCCGATCTCACTAATATGCAACATGCGATAGCTGATCTGGCTATCCTGCAGCTTTGGCAAGCGGACCATCTGAGCGAAATTGGGTGCGTCCCAATCAATGCGGGGCAAATCGTTGGCCAGCGGTGCAAGGGCATTCAAGCCTGCAGGCGTTGGATCGTATTTGGCGTTCATTCAAAATTCCCAATCCATGAGGATGAACCAGCACACAGGTCTGCGACAGGCCCGGACGCTGACAAATAATGCCATATTGCCATGATTGACCACAGCAGCCTCACTCATTTCCACATCACACCCCCCGCCGCCGCGCCTTAACCTCCGCCACAACAGCCTCCAGCCACCCGGCCTCACGCATTTTCAAATCAGTACCACCGCACCGCGGGCACACCATAAACCACTCCCCTGGCCTCATTGCATCGCTACGCGGCGCGAGGGTCTTCTTCCACTTGCAGTCTTCACACACCAATGTGAAGGGCTTAGGTTTTATCGGCATGAATGCCTACTCCTGTAGAACGCTGGCCAGCATCAGTCCGCAACCGGCACCAACGCCTGCAGCAACTCCAACTTTCGCCGCAACTGCGCTACATGCTCCCGCTCCGCCCGCAACGCCGACCGCAACTCGCGGTTCTCCATCTCCCAGATCTGCAACCAGCGCAAATCCCTCTGGCAGAGCTCGACCTTCTTGCCCATCTCGCCCAGCCTCAACCCCTGTTGTATCAGCACCAGCAGGATGATCCCCATCGCCACCAAAGCGCCCGTCGCAACCACTTCCGACATTGTCATGCTCATGTCCTTTGCTGCCCCCGATGTATTCCGAAGACCCGCTAAAGATATGTAATGCAAAGCTACACGTCCAGAATGTAGACTTATACAGGTAAAGTAATCGCGCACATGGAGAGGGTATGAAACGCAAGCAATCCGTCGAGCAGGTTCGCTGGGACCTGGCACTTCGCTATCGTTTGATCGAGACCGTTGCCTGGTGGGAAGGCCGGCTGACTACGGGGCATCTGATGCAGAGCTTCGGCATCAGCCGCCAGCAGGCGTCCAAGGACATCAACACCTACATCACCGAACATGCGCCCGAAAACCTTACATATGACAAGAAGATCAAGGGCTATGTACCCAGCGACCAGTTCGAGCCGCAGTTCATCGACGACAGCGCCAGCGCCTACCTGCACCTGTTGTACCAGAACAATGAGCGCGCCCCGCACATAGACGGGCTGGCCCTGGCCTATGCGCACACCCGGGTACTGGAGGTGCCTGATCGCCCCATTCGGCCCGAGGTGCTGCGCCCCTTGCTCAAGGCCTGCCGTGAAGGCCTGCGCCTGGAAACCGAGTACGTGTCCTTCAACACCCCCAACGTCGAGGTGCGCCTGATCGCCCCGCACACGCTGGTCTACACCGGCATGCGCTGGCATGTGCGGGCCTACTGCGAAAAGAACGGTCAGTACCGCGACTTCGTCCTCAGCCGCCTGCGCGGGAAGCCAGACTTTCTCGACGCCTCGCCGAACACGCGCGAGCAGGATGAAGACTGGAATGTCGAAGTGCCGATCATCTTCGAGCCTGATTGGCGCTTGAACGCGGCGCAGAAGGCAATCATCGAAATTGACTTCGGCATGACGCTGGGCCAGTTGGTGGTGTCCAGCCGCAGGGCATTGGTGAAGTATGTGCTGCAGCGGTATCAGATCGACCACCGCAGCATGGCGATACTGCCTGAGGCTCAGCAACTGGTGGTGAGCAACCTCCAGGAACTGCAGCCGTGGTTGATGAAGTACTGACACTTAGCTCTTCGCAGCGTCAACCGAGATAAACTGCGGGGCTGCGCCAACCTGCTAGGCTAGCTGGTTCCGGTCATTATTCTGCTGATGCTGGATGACCCGGACACATTCTGGGGTGGGCGTGAGTTACCGTGGCCGATTAGCTCAATGATCACGTTTGGGCCATGGGTCGCCCTGCAGTGGGCGACCGAGCCATCAACGGCTGGCCAGGAATCCTTGCAGCAGTATTCCAATCGGTATTCCAGTGTGAAATTCAAAATAGAATTCACCTAACATAATCAACATGTTACTGAGTTAATTCAGATTACCCCGGCACACCGAAGTTTCAGATCACTTTTATGCGCATGTTGGTGCCTGGGATCTGGAAACCGCTAGGTCAATATCGCTTGAAACGAGCCCCGATGTCGTGTTCCGTGAAGCACCGCCAACGGCCGGACGTCTCTGAAAACACGTTCACGAGTAGCTCTTCCGACCCAAAATCTCAGAATCCCCCCCTTCCCTGTAGTCCATTTCCCAAAGATACTCCCAACCCACCTTTCCCATTGCGGTCGTGTTTCCACCCCCTTAGTCTCAGCACGTCGTTGCACATCAACGACTAGCTTTGACAGGCTGATGACGACCAAACACGCGGATTGCCTATGGCGGCTGTGTGTGGGGCACCTCGTGTGCGCCGGTTTGGTCTTCACCGGTCTGTCAACCCATGCACAGCTGCCACCACTTGTTTGACAGCAAGCGTTGGTCGCTCCACTGAGGACCAGAACATGCTGAAGATCGTCCCCGACCCACCACCCACACCCGTCACCCTGGAAGACACCCTAACCCTAGCCGCCGACTACGCCCTCTGCGCCGAAGCCGTGGCCCAACAAGCCCTCCTCATGCAGCCCCGCTCCCCGGCAGCCCCACTGATCATGGCCTCCATGCACGAGCTGGAATCCCTGCGCCGCCTGCTGGAATCCGCCCTCCTGCAAATCCACCACCCTCCCTCGCGACACCCCACGCACTAACCCTCAAGCCCCTGGTTCAAGCAAAGCGGCAGTCATCAACTTGCCTAGCCAAACAGCCAGCCCAAAAAACTTCAGGGAGCCACACCCATGTCCAACCCAGACACCCCCCGCACCCTCGGCCAAACCGTCTTCTACCAGGGCGAAAACCACACCCACGCACTGTTCCGCATCGAACCCGGCATCCCTTGCCAACACGCCCGCGAACAGGCTTCGGAATTGATGGGTTACGCCCGCGACCTCACCCTCGAAGGCTTGATGGAAGACAAACCCAAACTGATCTGGGCCGCCCATTACCTCTGCGCACTCGGCAAAGCGCTGCTGGACGACGCTGAACTAGGCATGATGCGCTAAGCCTATAGATCCCCGGCGGAATGAGGCTGCTCATCGCGCCGGGACATGGCTCGTGGGTGAAGCTTGCGGGATCTCATAAAAGAGCCGTGAAATCCAACGACCCAAGCCCAAGCAATTACCGTTTCTTATCGCTTTCTACTCTGGCGAAGCGACAACTATCCAGACACCGCGGGCGCCCTTCTGCCACGTCGCGGATATTGCGATGCATCAACATGCCAGTAGTCTCAGCACTGAAAGTTTAGCGTTCCTACAGCCTCCACCTCAAAAGCAAGCTGAAACTTTCAGATTATTTTCTTTCCTTGTAGTCCGCTTCTCAAAGACACACGAAATCCGCCGTACCTATTGCGGTGCCTTGCCCCTACCCTTAGCCTCGCGTGTCGTTGCCTATCGCCATGCTTGCCCTGAAACGCTAATGCCTACCCAACATGCGGAATATCAAGGGCGGCTACGTGTAAAGCACCTAAACGTGTCTTTGCATTCCCTAAGCACAAAACTGTACTCAAGGAAGAAACACATACCCATGACAGCCGAATCTACGTCCACAACCGTCCAGCAAAACCAATCCTCCAACCCACCGCCCGACCCCTCTACCCCCAATTCCGCCCGGCAAGCAGTATTCAAACTGCTTGCCGATATCAAATGGTGGCTGCCAGTAGCTTCAACACTTATCTCAATCTTGCTCCTCACCAAGTACCTTTGGGTAATCCATCACCCGGAGTTGATTTTGAGCTCGTTAGGTAACCCCTCAAACTTGGTTGCCTGGTTATTCTTCAGCCTGCTGGTACTCGCCTCTCTGCTGATCATCGTATCGGTGCCCTCTTGGGTCTTCACGCTGAGCATGTCTGTATGCAACGTTGACAGAGAGCTGGAAAAGAAGCTCGCCTTACGCTTTGGCCTGATCGTAGTCGGGGGCTATTTACTGCTATCGCTCAACCTGCTGGGGGCAATCTTTGGTTTCACCATGGCCCCAGCCTACTTCTTCCCTATCGTCGTAGCCGCTGCCATTTGTGCGCTGCTGATTGTGCTTCGCCGCAATCCGCCCCTGCACGAGAAAGTACTGGAACTGCCACCTGGCCCCCGCAAACCTGCTCATCGCAAAATCTTTTACACAGCCGTCGTTGGCTGGCTCGGTGTGCTGCTGGCATTCACTTCGATGAGTGGCGTCATGCCCGCCCAGCTAGCCATCATGACCTGGCGAGGCGGAGAGAGCGATGAGGAAGCCATTGGTGCTATCGTGCTCTGCTTGCTGATCATGACGCTGTACCTGGCGCCGGTCATCGTCTTTTACCGGGCAGAGGGCGATGCGATGGGCCGCATCGGTCGAGCCGCATTGACATTACTTGGGTGCGTTTTCGTCAATGCAATGCTGTTGCCGGCCTTCGTGGACTTGTGGGTTTACTCCGCCGCCAATCTGATCAAGATCAGAGACAATACCGAGCTTAGCTATGTGTTAAGCGAAAAGGACTACCCGAAAGAGGTATTCAGTAGCGCCACGTGGCAACTGGAAAGCTATGAGGGACCCAATGGTTTGTACAGTGTTAGAGGGTTCCGTCTGTTCCGCTTCGGCGATACGTTATTGATCTGTCCTGCGAGCTACCGAGATGTCGGTTTGAAAAAGATCGACAGCTACGTCCATCGCTGTATTGCGTTGTCCGAGGCCAAGGTGCATGTCGCCGCCCCTGTATTAAGCGACGATGCCGTGACGGAGGCCAAGCCGAATTGATCCGGCACCCTTCGTTTCATTGTTGATTGAACAGCGGCGCGCCTTAGGGGGGCTGCCCCAGGCGCACCTACGCGCCGGGGATCTCAAACCGGGCCCGGCACCTGAGGCAATGCTCGCCCCGAAAGAAAACGCGGCAACACCACCATATGCGGCAGTGCAAACGCCGCCAGCACCACGAACAGCGCCCGAATACCGGTCTGTTCCTGCTGCCAGAACACAGCCCCACCCACCAGGGCAAACACCGCTGCCCCAGCGAGCACTGGCCAGGTGCGATGCAGGTAGTCGCCCATCGACAAGGCACCTACCATTCGCTCGCGCACACGGGTCTGGGGTTCGGCATGCAGCAGGTAGAACCCGAGCGCAAACCCGATCAGCGGCGGTGTCACCACCACCAGCAGCAAGGTCACCGCCAGGCGCAGGTCACGCCGTTGCCAGGCACTCATCAGCAGCACACCGAACGCAATCAGCCCGGCACACGCCAGCGTCACCGCCAGCCATCCACCCAAGGCAGAAGAGGCACCGGCCGCCATCGCCAGGTTGAGCAACTCGGCTACCGCATCAGGGTGCAACACTGCAGGCCCGCCCAGGATGAACAGCCCCAGCGCAATCTGCTCATGCCGCCGCTGAAACACCTCATCCTCATGGGCGAAGTGCCAAACCGACAGCAATAAAAAGGCGGTAAGCGCCAACGCCCCCGCCACTTGCCAGACCATGGCACACACCACGGCCACGCCCAGGTAGCTGAGCACAAAGCGCCTGCGCTGCCCGTGCTCGACCAGGTACAGGTCGCTGGCCCCATGCAGCAGGCCAAGCCCGAGCCCGACCAGCAGCACGTAGGCCAGCGGCGCCAGCCCGCCTGCAAGGCTGGCCGCTATCGCCAGCCCCACAAGGGCGCGCCAGCTGCGCCCTGTGCAGGTCATGCTCAGTAGCCTCGGCCTACCGGCACGGCGCGCAGGTTACGTTCCGAGGTAAAGGCGTAGACGACCTTGGCCAGCACGTCGAGCACCAGGAATACCCACACGGTGGTGGCATCGCTCACGGCCCAGAAGCCTTCGGGGCCGACGGCGAAGACCACGGGGTAGATCAGCCACAGCACGGTGAGAAAGCCTACGTTGCGGCGGTAGGCGGGGCTGACGCCGGGTTGTTGGCTGGCGATGCTGGCGACGGGTTTCCACAGCAGGTACAGCACGCCAGCAAACGCGGCGCAGGACCAGGCGAAGAACACCCACTTGATCACGCCATAAGGGGCCAGGGAGGCGATCAGGCCGGTGACGATCATGATGACGTCGAGGGTGACGATGGCGGTGATGTAGCCGCTTTTGCCGTACAGGTCGCGGGTGCCGTAGTAGGCGGAGCTGACGACGCCTGCCAACAGCAGTGGGGTGGTGAAGGCCCAGTCTACGTAGCGGGCCAGGTAGGTGACGCTGCCGTCGACTTTGATCAGGTTACCGACGCCCAGGTACATGCACAGGTAGGCGGTGGCGGCGATGAAGGGGACGGCGGCGTGGATGAGGGTGTGGCCTAGCAGCGGACCGTAGTGTGCGCCTTTGATGTAGATGGCCAGTGATGCCAGGGCCATGACGATGAAACCGATCAGCAAGGGGGTTTGGATCATTTGAGGCTCCGCTACCAGCAGTAAAAGGCCCGGGGTGCATGCAAGGGGGTGCCGGGGTTCGCCGCGGTTTTTTTAGCCGCTTCGTTTACGGATGGAGAGGGGGGTGAGATTTTTGGTTCAAAATGTTTCGGGGGTCGGTTGAGATCTTTTCCAGGTCACCCGACCCACTGTGGGAAGCGGCCTTGTGCCGCGATGGGCTGCGCAGCAGCCCCAGGATTTCAGCCCGCACCTCAAATCGCCGGGGCCGCTATGC
>NZ_JBICKJ010000060.1:0-366 GCF_043104125.1 Pseudomonas sp. xss_4 | reverse complement strand
CCTTGTTCAGGAAGACCACGATGTACGGAACGCCTACCTGACGGGACAGCAGGATGTGCTCACGGGTTTGTGGCATCGGACCATCGGCGGCCGAGCAAACCAGGATCGCGCCGTCCATCTGGGCAGCACCGGTGATCATGTTCTTCACGTAGTCAGCGTGACCTGGGCAGTCAACGTGAGCGTAGTGACGAATGGTCGAGTTGTACTCAACGTGAGCGGTGTTGATGGTGATACCGCGCGCTTTTTCTTCCGGAGCCGAGTCGATCTTGTCGAACTCAACGACTGCCGAACCGAATACTTCGGAGCAGACGCGAGTCAGAGCTGCGGTCAGAGTGGTCTTACCGTGGTCAACGTGGCCGATAGTGC
>NZ_JBICKJ010000005.1:0-30121 GCF_043104125.1 Pseudomonas sp. xss_4 | reverse complement strand
CTTGTCAAAAAGTAAGCAAAAACCGCCTGCTCCTATCATCCGGCCCCTACGCTACGCTTCGGGGTTCCCTCGCTCCGGGCTTGCTCCCGGGAGGACCGCGCTGCAGGCCCCATCCTGGGGCCCAGCGCTTGACGGGCATCCATGCCCGTCACCTCCCTCCGCAAGCCCTGCGCTCGGCCTCCTGAAGTCGCGATCTGCGGCGCCTGAGCTACCGCGCGCTTAGAAGCAAAAGCCAAAGCAACAGCAACAGCAACAGCAACAGCAACAGCAACAGTAGCAGTAACAGCAACGGCAACGGCAACGGCAACGGCAACGGCAACGGCATACCAATCAAATGTTTAGCCAGCCACAAAGTAAAGGTTGCCATTCACTACTTTAATCCCCCTCAAGCGGCATGTGAGTATCGAACGCATGACTCCCGCCCAGCCCAGCTCACCATCGTCCAACCGCCCTTCACCGTCGAAGCCCAGGACGCTGTGCGGCGAAAATCCGTTGGTGCATGTCATCCTCGCCTTTTGGGCATTGTGGCACTGCCGTCACGCGCGCCCGCCCGACACCTCGCTTACGCCTGCATGACCTCACCCGGCCTGCATTGGGCCGTTTGACCCAGCCGGGCCGCCTGCACAGGCAGGGGCCTGAGCGTTCGCGAGCGAATGATTATGCACTTTGCACCTGTGGAGCAGGCCAGCCAGTTTCTGGCCGCCAACCCCGAAATCGATCTGTTTGAACTGTTCATCCTCGACGCCAACGGCGTGCCACGCGGCAAGCTGCTGCACCGTGATGAACTGCTGGCCGTGTACCAGACCGGCCGGCCATTACCCAGCACCATTCTCGGCCTGACCGTAAACGGCGACGACGTGGAAAACTCGGGCTTGGTCTGGGATGTCGGCGACATCGATTGCCGTGCCTACCCACTCGATGGCAGCCTGGTACGCCTGCCCTGGCGCCGGGTGCCGACCGCAGCGCTGCAAGTGAGCATGCACCCACACCAAGGCCTGCCGGCCAGCGTGGCCGATCCGCGTCATGTACTGTTGCGTACCGTCGAAGCCCTGAAGGCCGACGGGTACCACCCCGTGATGGCCTGCGAGCTGGAGTTCTACCTGCTCGACCAGCAGCGCGATGCCCATGGCCATCCGCAACCGGCGCTCGACCAGGACGGCGCACGCCCTCGCAGCACTCAGGTGTACGGGCTGCGAGAGCTGGAGCAGATCGAGCCGTTCCTGGCAGACCTGTATGCGGCCTGCAAGGCACAGGGCATACCGGCGCGTACGGCCATTTCGGAATACGCCCCAGGCCAGGTGGAGATTACCCTCGAACACGGTGATGCCGTGCAAGCGATGGACCAGGCAGTACGCTACAAGCGCCTGGTCAAAGGCATCGCCCACGCCCATGGCATGCAGGCCTGCTTCATGGCCAAGCCCTTCGGCCACTTGGCCGGTACCGGTATGCACATGCACCTGAGCCTGGCCGACAGCGCCGGCCGTAACCTGTTCGCCAGCGAAGATCCGGCCGGCACACCGCTGCTGCGTTACGCAGTGGCCGGCATGTTGCAGCACCTGCACGCGTCGCTGCTGCTGTTTTGCCCCAACGCCAACTCCTTCCGCCGCTTCCAGGCCAATAGCTACGCGCCCCTGTCGCCCACCTGGGGCGTGGACAACCGCACGGTCAGCCTGCGGGTGCCGGGCGGGCCGGCCAATAGCCGGCATGTTGAGCACCGTATCTGCGGGGCCGACGCCAATCCGTACCTGGCTGCCGCCGCCATGTTGGCCGCCAGTCACAGCGGCATACGTGATCAGCTCGACCCTGGCGCGCCGATTCAGGGCAATGGCTATGCCCAGGCGACCGAACATCTGCCAACCGACTGGCTCACCGCGCTGCAAGCCTTGGAGCAGTCGACCTGGGCCCGCGAAGCACTGGGCGATGCGTTTCTTGGCGTGTACCTGAAGGTCAAGCGCGCCGAATACCGGCAATTCATGGCCGAAGTCAGCGAACAGGACTGGCGCTGGTACCTGCACCAGGCCTGAGCCCCACACAGAACAAGGATTACCCATGAACGCAGCAGTGAACAAAGGCCCGGCGCAACGTGCGCCGTCCTACTACACCGCCACCCTCAACGACCTCACCACCTACCCCCAGCTCAAGGGCACCGTGCAGGTGGACGTGGCAATCATCGGCGCGGGCTTCACCGGCTTGGCAACGGCCGTGGAACTGGCCGAACGCGGCCTGAAAGTCGCGGTGGTCGAAGCCAACCGGGTGGGCTGGGGCGCCAGCGGGCGCAATGGTGGTCAAGTGACCGGCAGCCTGTCGGGTGACGAAGCCATGCGCGCACAGATGCGCAAGCGGCTGGGCAGCGACGTGGATGATTTCATCTGGCACCTGCGCTGGCGGGGCCACCAGATCATCGAGCAACGGGTGGCCCGCTATGGCATCGACTGCGACCTCAAGCACGGTCACCTGCACGCGGCCATGAAACCCTCGCACCTGGACGAGCTACGGGCTTTCGAGGCCCAGGCACAGCGCCATGGCATGGGTGATCAGGTCGAGCTGCTCGACCGCCAGGCGATGGCCGAACACCTGCAAAGCCCCCTGTACTTGGGCGCCCTGAAGAACCGGCGCAACCTGCACCTGCACCCGCTGAACCTGTGCCTGGGCGAAGCCCGCGCCGCCCACAGCCTGGGCGCGCTGATTTTCGAGCAGACCGAAGTGCTGGAAATCGTGCACGGCCCTCGCCCTGCCGTGGTGACGGCCCATGGGCGTGTGGACGCGCGCCAGGTGATGCTGGCAGGCGATGTCTATCACAAGCTGGAAAAGCGCCAGCTCAAGGGCAAGATATTCCCGGCCATGGGCGGCATCGTCACCACGGCGCCATTGGGCGAGCTGGCAGCGCAAATCAACCCGCAGGACCTTGCCGTCTATGATTGCCGATTCGTGCTGGACTACTATCGCCTGACGGCCGACAAGCGGCTGCTGTTCGGCGGCGGCGCCAACTACTCAGGGCGCGATTCGCGGGATATCGAAGCCGAACTGCGCCCGTGCATCGAGCGTACCTTCCCTGCCTTGAAGGGCGTGCCCATTGCGTTTCAATGGAGCTGCGCCATGGGCATCGTGGTCAATCGCATACCCCAAGTGGGCAAGCTTTCGGACCATGTCTGGTACTGCCAGGGCTACTCCGGGCACGGCATCGCCACCAGCCACATCATGGGCGAAATCATGGCTCAAGCCATGACCGGCACCCTGGAGCAATTCGACACCTTCGCCCAATGCAAGCATGTGCGTGTGCCGATGGGAGACGTGTTGGGCAACCCGCTCCTGGCAGCGGGCATGTGGTACTACCAGATGCTGGAAAAACTGCGCTGAAGCAAGGACCGCCCGCCCTGCGAGGCCTCGTCAAAAGGGGCTGCAGGGCGGTGGCAGGCGGTGCGCGCCAGGTCAGGCGCTTTTCTTGAGGTTGAGCTTCTTGAGCTCTTCGTCGCGCAGTTCGCGACGCAGGATCTTGCCGACGTTGGTGGTCGGCAGGGTGTCGCGGAACTCGACCTGACGTGGCACCTTGTAGCCGGTGAGGTTGGCGCGCATGTGCTCCATCACCTGCTCTTTGGTCACCGTCATGCCAGGTTTGACCACGACGAAGACCTTGATCAGCTCCCCGGATTTTTCATCCGGAATGCCGATGGCCGCACACTGCGATACGCCAGGCACCGCCGCCAGCACGTCCTCGAGTTCATTGGGGTAGACGTTGAAGCCGGACACCAGAATCATGTCCTTCTTGCGGTCGACGATACGCATGTAGCCGTCAGGCTGAATCAGGGCGATGTCGCCGGTCTTGAGCCAGCCTTCGCTGTCGAGAATTTCGGCGGTGGCCTCCTCGCGCTGCCAGTAGCCCTTCATCACCTGAGGGCCCTTGACGCACAGTTCGCCCACTTCGCCCAAGGGCAACTCGTTGCCGGCGTCGTCAACGATCTTGCACAGCGTTGACGGCACCGGAATACCGATGGTGCCTACCTGGTTGGCCTGCGCGGGGTTCACGGCGGCCACCGGGCTGGTTTCGGTCATGCCATAGCCTTCGCAGATGGCGCAGCCCGTCACCGCACGCCAGCGCTCGGCAACGCTCAGTTGCAGCGCCATGCCGCCAGATAGGGTGATCTTCAACGCCGAGAAGTCCAGGGCGCGGAACGCATCGCTGTTGCAAAGCGCCACGAATAGCGTATTGAGGCCCACGAAACCTGTGAACTTCCACCTGCCCAGTTCCTTGACCATGGCGGAAAGGTCGCGGGGGTTGCTGATCAGCACGTTGTGGTTGCCGATCAGCATCATGGCCATGCAATGGAAGGTGAAGGCGTAGATGTGGTACAGCGGCAGCGGGGTGATGAGAATCTCGCACCCTTCCTGCAGGTTCGAGCCCATCAGCGCCCGGCACTGCAACATGTTGGCCACCAGGTTGCGGTGGGTCAGCATGGCGCCCTTGGCTACACCGGTGGTGCCGCCGGTGTATTGCAACACGGCCACATCATTGGCTTGCGGGTTGGCCTCGGTCACCGGCTGGCCCTTGCCCAGGGCCAGGGCATCGTTGAAGCGCACGGCGCTGGGCAGGTGATAGGCCGGCACCATCTTCTTGACGTACTTGATCACGCTGTTGATCAGCAGCCGCTTGAGCGCAGGCAGCAGGTCTGCCACTTCGGTGACGATGACGTGCTTGACCTGGGTCTTGGGCACTACCTTCTCGGCCAGGTGCGCCATGTTCGCCAGGCACACCAGCGCTTTGGCGCCGGAGTCCTTGAACTGGTGCTCCATTTCCCGGGCGGTGTACAGCGGGTTGGTGTTGACCACGATCAGGCCGGCGCGCATGGCGCCAAATACCGCCACCGGGTACTGCAGCACGTTGGGCAGTTGCACCGCGATGCGATCACCGGGCTTTAGGTCGGTATGCTGTTGCAACCAGGCGGCAAAGGCACCGGAAAGGGTATACAACTCACCGTAGGTCAGGGTCTTGCCCAGGTTGCTGAAGGCCGGTTTGTCGGCAAAGCGCTGGCAGGATTGCTTGAGTACCGCCTGGATGTTGGGGAATTCGTCGGGATCGATCTGCGCCGCGATACCGGCCGGATACTTGTCCTTCCAAAAATGGTCGATCATGCAAGCCCACTCCTTCAGCAACAGCGAAGTTCGTTTCACGCGTCGAGGCGTTTATTATTGATATGAGATGACGGCCTGATGCAAACCAGATCATCTGAAAGCGGGCCGAGAGTAGCAGCTTTGCCGAGGGTCTACTAGAGCCCAAAGCGGGCTTGACAGTCACAAAGGTGACTCAATGAATACTTCGGGTCACGTTTAGAGTATTTGACTTAATGAGCCGGTTAGGCCACCGGGATGTGCCGTGCGCCAGGCCCTGGCACACGGCACATCTTCCTTGTCGCGGGCTATCGATTTAGCTGGCGTCACGCAGTTCGCGCCGCAGGATCTTGCCCACCGGCGTCATCGGCAGCGCCTCGCGTAGCACGATCTGCTTGGGCACTTTGTAGCCGGTAAGGTTGGCCTTGCAATAGGCCTTGAGCTCCTCGACATCCACACCCCCTTGGCGCGGCACCACGAACAACTTCACCGCTTCGCCGGAACGCTCGTCTGGCACGCCGATGGCGGCACAGTTGGCGACTTTGGGATGGCCCATGACCACCTCTTCGACTTCGTTGGGGTACACGTTAAAGCCCGATACGATGATCATGTCTTTCTTACGGTCGACGATACGGGTAAAGCCGTCGGGGTCGATCACGGCAATGTCGCCGGTTTTGAACCAGCCTTCGGCGTCCAGTGCCTCGGCCGTGGCCTCGGGTTGCTGCCAGTAGCCCTTCATGACCTGCGGGCCCTTGATGCACAGCTCACCGGGTTCACCCAGGGCCAGCTCGTTGCCGTCGGCATCGATCACCTTGAAAGCCGTGCCCACCACCGGGATGCCCACCGTGCCCAGCCGCGCCAGCGTGCCGTAGGGGTTGGTGCTGGCCACGGGGGACGTTTCGGTCAGGCCGTACCCTTCGACGATGCGGCAACCCGTCAGCTGTTCCCAGCGCTCGGCCGTGGCCTTGACCAGGGCAGTGCCGCCGGAGTTGGTGACCTTCAATGCAGAGAAATCGAGCTGGCGGAACCCGGGGTGGTCCATCAGCGCGACGAACAGGGTGTTGAGGCCCAGCAACGCAGAAAACCGCCACTTGCCCAGCTCCTTGATGAAGCCTGGTATGTCCCGCGGGTTGGTGATCAGCACGTTGTGGTTGCCGGTGACCATCATGCACATGCAGTTCGCGGTGAAGGCATAGATGTGATAGAGGGGCAACGGCGCGATCATCACCTCTTCGCCGTCCTTGAGTAGCTTCTGCCCGTCCGGCCCATGCTGGGAGAAACAGGCCAGCACCTGCAGCATGTTTGCCACCAGGTTGCCGTGGGTGAGCATCGCGCCCTTGGCCAGCCCCGTCGTGCCGCCGGTGTACTGCAGCACGGCGATGTCACCCAGGCTCAAGGGCACAGGCATGGGCACGCTATCGCGGCCCTGGCGCAGTACCTGCTTGAACGACACGGCCTGGGGCAGCGCATAGGCTGGCACCATCTTCTTGAGCTTGTCGACCACGGTGTTGACCAGCCAGCCTTTGAGCGTAGGCAGCATGTCGCCCATCTTCGCCTCGATCAGGTACTCGATACCGGTATCGGGCAGGACCGTCTGCACACGCTTGCCGAACAGGTTCATGTACACCAGGGCCCGGGCGCCGCTGTCCTTGAACTGGTGGCGCATTTCGCGCTCGGTGTAAAGCGGGTTGGTGTTGACCACGATCAGCCCGGCGCGCATGGCGCCGAACACGGCGATGGGGTACTGGAGCACGTTGGGCATTTGCACCGCGATGCGGTCGCCCGGCTTGAGGTCGGTCTGTTGCTGCAGCCAGCAGGCGAAGGCGGCCGACAGACGATCGAGGTCGGCGTAGGTCAAGGTCACGCCCAAATTGCTGAAGGCCGGGCGATCGGCAAAGCGCTTGCAGGAGCGTTCGAACACCTCGACCACTGACGCGTAGGCCTGCATGTCCAGGGTGGAGGGCACGCCCGCCGGGCGCTTGTCATTCCAGAAGTCGGCTTGCATTTATTGTTGTTCCTCTGCCGGGACCTGCACTGCGTCCTGTAGTCCGAGTGCCTGCGCGCTGACTATGCACAGGCGTTGGTTCGACGTTAGCAGGTAAGCCAGGCACGGCCCAGTCGTCAGCGCCTGCCATTAACATTGTGAATCTTATTTGTGCCCTTCCTGCAATTTGCTCGACTGTGGGTACACTGACGTGGGCGCAAAATGTGATCCGGGTCCCCCCGGCAAGCGTCTCACCCGTCTGGCCGACGCCCTGCGCGCGACCGGCATCCGACCTGTACTGCTTAAGGAAGCCCTGATGTCCCAGCTCAGCAACACGCCCTACGAAGCCCTAGAAGTCGGCCAGAAAGCCGAATACACGAAGTTGGTCGAGGAGCGCGACATCCAGCTGTTCGCCGCCATGTCCGGCGATCACAACCCGGTGCACCTGGACGCCGAGTTCGCGGCCAAGAGCATGTTCCGCGAGCGCATTGCCCATGGCATGTTCAGCGGCGCGTTGATCAGTGCGGCGGTGGCCTGCACGCTCCCAGGCCCTGGCACCATCTACCTGGGCCAGCAGATGAGCTTCCAGAAGCCGGTCAAGATCGGCGACACCCTGACGGTGCGCCTGGAAATCCTGGAAAAATTGCCCAAGTTCAAAGTGCGTATCGCCACCAACGTGTACAACCAGAACGACGAACTGGTCGTGGCAGGTGAAGCCGAGATCCTGGCACCGCGCAAGCAGCAGACCGTGGAACTGGTTTCCCCGCCGAACTTCGTGGCCAGCTGAGCACCGTCGTGCCCTCACGGCCGCCTGTGCACTGCACCCGGCTTTCAGCCCCGGAACAGCGGTTGCTCGACCACTTCTATCGCCAACAGGGTTCGCGCATGCGCGCCCCTGCGCAGGGCAAGCTCTGGGTGGCCAGGTCGCCGGGCATCATTGCTGGGTTGTCTCTGAGCGAGGTGGAGAGTGGTCAGTGGCTGACGGGGCTGTTCGTGGCGCCTGATCGGCGCTCGGAAGGCGTGGGTATGCAGTTGGTCGCAAAGGCTCTGGAGAACGCCTGTGGCAGTACGTGGTTGTTCTGCCATCCAACGCTTGCCAACTACTATGCACGCCAGGGGTTTGCGCCGGCTGGTGAGCTACCCCAGTCGCTGCGTGACAAGCTCCAGCGCTATCAGCGCAGCAAGGCCCTGATAGCGCTGGAGCGCACTGCTTATCCGGGGCAGTTCAGCGCGGGGTAGGTTCAACCCCCGCCGCGTCGTCAGTACTGGGGCGCTCCTGGCCCAGCACCTTGGGCTTTTCGTCGTCGCGGGTGCCATCGAAGTCTTTTTCGCCTGGGTCCTTGCCCTCGGCCGACATGTGTTCAATCACCGCATTCATCTCCGCGCCCAGCAACAGCACGGCAGCCGAGATGTAGAAGTACAGCAGCAGCACGATGATTGCCCCGATGCTGCCATACATGGCGTTGTAGTCTGCAAACGTCTTCACGTAATAGGCAAAGCCCAGCGACGCGATGATCCACACTACGACCGCCAGCACCGAGCCCGGGGTAATGAAGCGGAATTTCTGCTCCACATCAGGCATGACGTAGTAGATAACCGCGACCGCGACCATCAGCAGAATCACGATCACCGGCCAGCGAAGGATGGTCCACAGGGTGACGATGAACTCTTCCATGCCGATTTGCGCCGCGATCCACTCCATGACCTGCGGGCCCAGCACCATCAGCGCCGCAGCCGCCAACAGCATGCCTGCCAGTCCAATGGTGTACAGCACCGACAGCGGGATGCGCTTCCAGACCGGGCGACCTTCCGGTACGTCGTAGGCCGCGTTCATGGCGCTCATCATCAACCGCACGCCGGCTGAGGCCGTCCACAGGGCAATGACGATACCCACCGACAGCAGGCCACCTTTGGACTGCTGGAGTTGGTCGATGACAGGGTTGACCTGCTCAAGGGCCTGGGGCGGCAAGACCAGCTCCGACTGCAAACGCAGCCAGGAGAAGAAGTCCGGCAGGTGCAGGAAACCGATCAGGGCAATGAGAAACAACAGGAAGGGGAACAACGAGAAAAGGGCCTGGTAGGCCAATGCCGAAGCATAGGTGGACATTTCGTCATCGAGGAATTCGTTGACGGTGCGCACCAGTACGCGGTGCAAGGGTAAGCCCTGCAAGGCGGAAAAAATCATAGCGTCTCCTTTCGCCGCTTGATCGATCTGACGTTCAGTCTAATGGACCCTGCGCTTGGGGTGCTGCTCCCGGTAATCATGCAACGGCTTTAAATAATTCTGCCTGTTACCGCCCCCTGCTTCGAAACGCAGAGGACGGCTCGGCAGGCGTGAGTCATTACTTGGTCAGGTCGTCGACCTTGTTTTTCACGTCGCCTTTGACCTGTTGGCCTTCGCCCTTGATTTCCTGGGCCTTGCCTTCGCCTTTGAGTTTTTCGTTGTCAGTGAGGTTGCCAACACCTTGCTTGATGTTGCCCATTGCCTCGTTGGCCATACCTTTAATTTTGTCTCCAGTACCGCTCATGGCAAAACTCCTGTGAGGTAGCACGCGTATCGTGCCGACAGAAGGTTGACCTAGCCGCTTGCACAGGAGTTTCAAGAAATTTGCGTCAACAAGCCAAACGGTTACAAACGGTCGAAATGCAGTCCCGTAAAGGCTCCGTTACGAGCCTCAAACCTTGCCCGGCAAGGTGCCACCCCTCACAATGCGGGCTTTGAAGGCTTCGACCCGCAGGAACCTGCATGAAACTCGACAAACCCGCTGCCATCGCCCGCCGCAACAGCACACTGGCGCACCCGGTACTGACCAGTGCCAACACGCTGTTCGCCACCCTCGACCCCAAGCGCAACCTGTGGTGGTTCGAGGTCCCGGTGGCCTTGCTTCGCAAGGGCCAGCCCGATTGGGTCAACCTGCTGTTGCACACCCCGCTGACCGATGAACTCCAGCACCTGAAGGTGCCGGTCAACTTCCTGCGGGCTCACCAAGAGCAGATGGAAGTGCGCAACCCTGGCAAGCGTCGCTCCACCATCAGTCTGGCCCTTAGCGCTGACCGCGACTCGCTGCTGCGCGACACTCGCCCCGGTGGTGATCAGCTGGACTTCAACACCTTCGTGCAGGGCTGATCAGGCTTTCTCGATCCGGTCGTCATGGATGACGATGCGGCCTTGCTTGAACAGCCCGCCGATGGCCTTCTTGAAATTGCCCTTGCTGACATTGAACAGCTTGCTGATCAATGCAGGGTCGCTCTTGTCGGAAACCGGCAGCACCCCACCCTCGGCGTCCAGGCGCGTCATGATCTGCTCCTGCAAGCTGTCGGACAGCGCAGCGCCCACTGGCTGCAGGCTGAGCGACACTTTGCCGTCAGCCCGCACTTCCTTGATGTAACCCTGCTCGTGCATGCCTGAGCGCAGGAACTTGAACACCTCGTTCTTGTGGATCAAGCCCCAGTGACGGTTGTTGATGATGGCCTTGAAACCCATCGGCGTTTCGCCGGCCACCAGCAGTTCCACCGGCTGCCCAGGCTTGTAGTCGGCAGGCGTGGTGTCGAGGTAGCGGTCCAGGCGCGAGGTGGCGGTGATGCGGCGGGTGCGCTTGTCCAGGTACACGTGCACCACGCAGTAGTCACCGATCTTCAGCGGCCGTGCCTCTTCGGAATACGGCATCAGCAGGTCCTTGGGCAGACCCCAGTCCAGGAAGATGCCCGCACCATTGATGTCCTTGACCTTGAGGCTGGCGAACTCGCCCACCTGCACCTTGGGCTTCTCGGTGGTGGCGATCAGCTGGTCTTCGCTGTCGAGGTAGATGAACACGTTCAGCCAGTCATCGACTTCAGTCTCGGCACCCTTGGGAATGTAACGGGACGGCAGCAGGATTTCCCCGTCGGCACCGCCGTCCAGGTACAGGCCGAAGTCCACGTGCTTAACAATTTGCAAACTGTTGTAACGCCCAAGCAGAGCCATTTTCGAACATCCTCAAGTCAAGGCGGCTATTTTCCGGATAGACCCGCCCTGGTGTCAAAGCCTGCGGTCGGTTCATCGCCATCCAGGCCTCCACGCGCCATCCGGTGGAACCGCAGGTGTTGTGCTGCGTCTACCCATTGGCTGCCACTGCAAGGACCCGCACATGCCTGCACGCCTGCTCAAAGTCCTGTCGATCTGCCTGGGTTTCGCCCTGCTGCTGGGTGCTTGCAGCCGCATCGACCTGGCCTATCGCAACCTCGATCGCCTGGTGCCCTGGTCGCTTGGCGACTACCTGGACATGAACCGTGAGCAGAAAACCCTGCTCGATGATCGCCTCCGGCAGCACCTGGCATGGCATTGCCAGACGCAACTGCCCGGCTACCTCGACTGGCTGGACCGCCTGCGCACCATGGTGGCCGATAACCAGGTCACCGACCAGGCGCTGCAGCAGCGCACCGAGGAGGCCCGCGAGGCAATTGGCCGGGTCGCGGCCGAAATCACGCCGTCGGCCACCGAGTTGCTGCAAGGCATGAGCGATGCGCAGGTGGCCGAGATGCGCGATGCATTTCGTGACGATATTGCCCAGCGGCGCAAGGAATATGTCGACACCCCCCTGCTCAGCCAGATCAGCGAGCGCGCCGAGCGCATGGAAAAGCGCCTCAAGCCTTGGTTCGGCGAGCTGACCGAGGTCCAGAAGCAACGGGTCGGCGCCTGGTCCCGCGCCTTGGGTGACCAGAACAGCGAGTGGATACGCAATAGGGCTCATTGGCAGCAACAACTGCTGCTGGCGGTGGAACAACGCCACGAGCCAGGCTTCCCGGAACGGGTCGCGACCTTGTTGCAAAACAAGGAAAGCCTGTGGACAGCCGACTATCGCCAAGCCTTCCAGAACACCGAACGGCAAGCCCGCAGGCTGGTGGTGGACCTGGTGCAGCAGAGCACCCCCGCCCATCGCCAGGTGCTGCTGGAGCGGCTGACCAAGGTGCGCAGCGACTTCAGCGCCTTGAAGTGCCTGCGCGGGGCTTGAACAGACCACGCCAGGGCACTGGCTGAACTTCATTGGGCAAGAAAGCGCAAGAATCCACCGGCCTGCTGACGTACACTCGCGCCCCTGCCAAGCCCCTGGAGACTTTCGTGAGCCCCACCGCCCTAGCCCGCCTGCTAACCCTTGCTGCCGTATGGGGCGCGAGCTTTCTGTTCATGCGCATCATTGCCCCTGTACTGGGCACCGTGCCGACGGCCTTCTTCCGTGTCTCCATCGCCTGCCTGGGCTTGATCGCACTGCTCGGCGCTGCGCGCATACGCTGGGATTTTCAAGGGAAACTAGGCGCCTGCCTGGTGCTGGGCATGATCAACTCGGGCATTCCGGCCACCTTTTATTCTGTGGCAGCCCAGGTGCTGCCAGCCGGTTATTCGGCCATCTTCAATGCCACGACGCCCTTGATGGGCGTGCTGATCGGCGTGTTGTTCTTCAAGGAACCCATGACGTTGGCCAAGTTGTGCGGCATTTTCCTGGGCCTGTTCGGCGTGGGCATCCTGAGCGGTGCGGGGCCTGTAGCCCTTGATGCAGCCCTGTTGCAAGGCGCCCTGGCGTGCCTGGCGGCCACGACCTGCTATGGCTTTGCCGGCTATCTGGCCCGCCGCTGGGTCAGTGGCCTGGACAGTCGCCTGTCGGCCCTGGGCAGCATGCTCGGCGCGACCCTGCTGCTTACCCCGTTGTTCGCTTGGAGCGCCCTTACCCAGCCACCTGCCAGCTGGGGCGGCTGGCAGGTCTGGGGCTCACTGGTGGGGCTTGGCCTGTTGTGCACGGCGTTCGCCTACATCCTGTACTTCCGCCTGCTGGCCGAAATCGGCCCGGTCAAGGCCAGTACGGTGACCTTCATGATCCCCGTGTTCGGGGTGCTGTGGGGGGCCTGGCTGCTGAATGAGCCGTTGTCGATGGCCCACCTGTACGGCGGCCTGCTGATCGGCGTGGCCCTGTGGCTGGTGCTGCGCCCGGCACGGCGCCGAGGCGCTGCATGAACGGCGTCTACAGGAAAGTGCTGTTCCCGCTGCAGCAGGATGCCAATGGCTATCCGCCGGCATCGGTGGAAGGGCTATGGGCCAGGGCCGTCGACGACGGTTACGTGATCGACAACATCCCGTTCCATGTCTACGGCATCGCCCCAGGTGACGTGATCTGCACCCATGAGCAGGCAGGCCAACACTGGTTTGCCCAGTTGCTGCGCAGCAGTGGCAGCTCGGTGTTCCGGGTTCGGGTCAAGCCGCCTGAGACACTGCAGCAGGTGAGCGAAGCCTTGGTGGAGTTTGGGTGCACCTGTGAAAGCGAACCTGCGGTGAAGATGCTGGCGGTCGCCGTCCCACCGGCACGAACGCTCGACACCCTGCTGTATTACCTGATCACCCAGCGTGAAGGGGGTTTCCTGGACTTCGAGGAAGGGGTGCTGCGCCACTGCGTCGCCCAAGAATTTCGCCAGGGGTAAAGGGCAACTGCCTTGCAGGCGCCCTACCCTGTCGAGGGCGCCGTCAGAACAACCAGCGGTACAGCAGATAGGCTACGACCACGGCCAGTATCGGTCGCAACACGCGGTAAGCCTTGGGGTTGGCACGTTTGAACTGCTTGACGCGCATGCTCAGCTTGTTGCTGAACCGCTTGCTCCAGGCGTAGGCCTGGTTGATCCCGCCCACGCGTTCATCGTCTGTATTCTGCGGTGCAGTGGCGCGGCCCAGAAATGCGCTGACCTTGCGGTTGACGCGGGTCATGAACGGGTTGTTCAGGGGACGCTCCACGTCGCAGAACAGAATCACCCGGGTCACGTCGGTCTCGTTCTTGACCCAGTGCACGTAGGTCTCGTCGAACATCACGTCCTGACCGTCGCGCCAGGCATAGGGTTGGCCGTCCACATAAATGCGGCAGGCATCGGAGTTGGGCGTGGAGAGACCCAGGTGATAGCGCAGGGAACCTGCAAACGGATCACGGTGCGGGTTCAGGTGGCTGCCGCCGGGCAGCAGGGCGAACATCGCCCCTTTGACGTTGGGGATGCTGCTGACCAGCTCGACGGTTCGCGGGCACAGGGCTTCGGCAGACGGCAGGGGTTTGTCGTACCACTTCAGGTAGAAGCGCTTCCAGCCTTTCTTGAAGAACGAACCGAAACCGGCGTCGTTGTCCTTTTCGGCTGCGCGGATATAACCCTCGTCGAACAGGCGCATGGCCTCCTCGCGGATTTCCTGCCAGTTGTCCTTGAGCACGTCCAGCTCCGGGAAGCGTTGACGGTCCAGGTACGGCTTGGACGGCACGCCCGAAAACAGGTACATCAACGCATTGTAGGGGGCGAACAGCGCCGAATGGTTGACGAACTGGCGCAACACCGGCAGGCGGGCCTTGCCGCGCAGGTGGACAAACAGCACGCTGCCGAAGAACACCAGCAGCACACCTGCCTTGGCGAGGAAGGAAACGGTCATGCAACACTCCTAGGGCGGGACACAGGCCAGCGCTGCCTGTTCCGGGGGAAAATCATCCGGGCATCATAAACCTATCGCGCCCAGGCACAAACCACCTGGGCGCAACGATACGGATGAAGATTGTGCAATCAAGCCCGTTACCAGGTATTGCTTCGGGTCACCGCCTAGGCAGGTTATTGCTGGGTTTCCTGCTCGCTGAACAGGTCGCTGAACAGCATGCTGGACAAGTAACGCTCGCCTGAGTCAGGCAGAATCACCACGAGGGTCTTGCCCTGCATTTCCGGCTTTTCTGCAAGGCGCACGGCAGCGGCCATCGCGGCACCGCAGGAAATACCACACAGGATGCCTTCTTCCTGCATCAGACGGATAGCCATGGCCTTGGCTTCGTCGTCGCCCACCGTCATGACCTGGTCGACGATCGACAGGTCGAGGTTTTTCGGCACAAAGCCCGCGCCGATGCCTTGGATCTTGTGCGGCGTGGGCGTCAGCGCCTCGCCTGCCAGGGTCTGGGTGATCAACGGCGAGGAAATGGGCTCGACCGCCACCGAGGTGATCGCCTTGCCCTGGGTGTGCTTGATATAGCGCGAGATACCGGTGATGGTGCCGCCAGTGCCGACACCGGCAACCACCACATCCACGGCGCCATCGGTATCGTTCCAGATCTCCGGGCCCGTGGTCTTTTCGTGGATGGCCGGGTTGGCAGGGTTTTCGAATTGCCCGGGCATGAAGTACTGCTCGGGGTTGGAGGCGACGATTTCGTTGGCTTTCTCGATGGCGCCCTTCATGCCCTTGGCAGGTTCGGTGAGCACCAGTTCGGCGCCAAGGGCCTTGAGCACCTTACGCCGCTCCAGGCTCATGGAGGCCGGCATGGTCAGCATGAGCTTGTAGCCCCGGGCGGCAGCGACGAAGGCAAGGCCAATACCGGTGTTGCCCGAGGTGGGTTCGACGATGGTCATGCCGGGCTTGAGCTTGCCGCTGCTCTCGGCGTCCCAGACCATGTTCGCGCCGATGCGGCATTTGACCGAATACCCTGGGTTGCGCCCTTCGATCTTGGCCAGGATGGTCACGCCGCGTGGCGCGAGGCGGTTGATCTGCACCAGGGGCGTGTTGCCGATGGAGTGGGCGTTGTCTGCGTATATACGGCTCATGGCAGGGTCCTTGGCATGATGAAGACACGGAAAGACCCCAAGGGTAAGCCCCGGCCTCAAGGCCCGTAAAGCCTCTTCGAACTCCGGTGCAGACCCTGCGGTCAACCACACACCTTGCCCTGGAGAACTGCCATGAGAGCCCGCTATCGCTGGCCGCTGATCGCCCTCGGCAGCCTCATCGTGCTGCTGGTGGCCTTGCAGCTTGCCCTGCCCTACCTGGTGCGTGACTACCTCAATGAAAAACTGGCCGACATGGGCGACTACCGGGGGCAGGTCAGCGATGTGGATCTGGCCTGGTGGCGCGGTGCCTACACCGTTAACGGGCTGAAGATCGTCAAGACCACGGGCAAGGTGCCGGTGCCTTTTCTCAACGCCCCGGTAATCGACATCTCGGTCAGCTGGCATTCGCTTTGGTATGACCGCGCCGTAGTGGCCGAAGTGGCCTTCCTACGCCCGGAGCTGAACTTCGTCGATGGCGGCGACAAGCAGAACTCCCAGACCGGCCAGGGCACTGACTGGCGTCAGCAACTGGACAAGCTGCTGCCCATCACGCTCAACGAGGTGGTGATCGATGACGGGGTGCTGACCTTCCGCAACTTCAGCTCCAAGCCCCCGGTCACGCTCAAGGCGACGCAGTTGCAGGCCAGCATTCGCAACCTCACCAACATCCGTGACGAAGCCGGCCGGCGCGACGCCAGCTTCGAAGCCCGCGCCCTGGTCGCAGGTGATGCCAAGGTCGAGAGCCGTGCCACCTTCGATCCGTTCAGCGATTTCGACGACTTCGAGTTCCGCCTGCGTGCCACCGGCATCGAGCTGCGACGACTCAACGACTTTGCCAGCGCCTATGGCAAGTTCGACTTCAAGGCTGGCCATGGCGATGTGGTCATCGAGGCCGAGGCCACCAATGGCCGCCTGAACGGCTACATCAAGCCCTTGCTGCGCGACGTCGAGGTATTCGATTGGCAACAGGACGTGGAGGACAAGGACAAGGGCCTGTTCCGCTCGGTCTGGGAGGCGCTGGTGGGGGCCACCGAAACCGTGCTAAAGAACCAGCCGAAAAACCAGTTCGCCACGCGCGTTGAGCTCAGTGGCAGCGTGCGCAGGCAGAACATCAGTGCGTTCGAGGCCTTCCTGCAGATCCTGCGCAATGGATTCGTGCAGGCGTTCAGTGCGCGCTATGAACGCAGCGCGCCGGATTCCGACTAAGGCGCAGTGACGAGACATTCGGGGACTGAATACGCGGTCTGCGTTTTCAGTCGTCGTACCCCCGCGGTATAGTCGGGCCCACCATCACACCCTGTGTTGGCCACCTGAGCGCCAGCCTGCCGCCCACACCAAGGGCGGCTGACAGGCTGGCTGCACATCGGCCCGCAAGCCCAAGCAGAGGAAAGACCCCATGAAGTTCGAAGGCACGGGTGACTATGTCGCCACGGACGACCTGAAACTGGCCGTCAATGCGGCCATCACCCTCGAGCGCCCGCTGTTGGTCAAGGGTGAGCCTGGTACCGGCAAGACCATGCTGGCCGAGCAGTTGGCAGCTTCGTTCGGGGCGCGCCTGATTACCTGGCACATCAAGTCCACAACCAAGGCCCACCAGGGCTTGTACGAATACGATGCCGTCAGCCGCCTGCGCGACTCCCAGCTGGGTGTAGACAAGGTCCACGACGTACGCAACTACCTGAAAAAAGGCAAGTTGTGGGAGGCCTTCGAGGCCCAGGAGCGGGTGATCCTGCTGATCGACGAGATCGACAAGGCCGATATCGAATTCCCCAACGACCTGTTGCAGGAACTCGACAAGATGGAGTTCTACGTCTATGAAATCGACGAGACCATCAAGGCCAGGCAGCGCCCGATCATCATCATCACGTCCAATAACGAAAAGGAGCTGCCGGACGCTTTCCTGCGCCGCTGCTTCTTCCACTACATCGCCTTCCCCGACCGGGCCACGCTGCAACGCATCGTGGATGTGCACTACCCCAACATCAGCCAGTCGCTGGTCAGCGAGGCGCTGGACGTGTTCTTCGACGTGCGCAAGGTACCGGGCCTGAAGAAAAAGCCTTCAACGTCCGAGCTGGTCGACTGGCTGAAGCTGCTGATGGCCGACAATATTGGCGAAGCGGTACTGCGCGAGCGCGACCCGACCAAGGCCATCCCTCCGCTGGCCGGGGCGCTGGTGAAAAATGAGCAGGATGTGCAGCTGCTCGAGCGCCTGGCCTTCATGAGCCGGCGCGGCAACCGCTGAGGGAGCCGGGGCCATGTTGCTCAACCTGTTCAACGAAATGCGCGCGGCGAAGGTGCCGGTGTCGGTGCGCGAACTGCTCGACCTGCACCATGCCTTGCAACGGCATGTGGTGTTCGCCGACATGGACGAATTCTACTACCTGGCCCGCGCCATCCTGGTGAAGGACGAACGCCATTTCGACAAGTTCGACCGGGCCTTCGCCGCTTACTTCAACGGCCTGGAGAACCTGGATCGACACATCGAGGCGTTGATCCCTGAGGACTGGCTGCGCAAGGAATTCGAGCGCTCGTTGACCCCTGAGGAGCGCGCGCAGATCCAGTCACTGGGTGGGCTGGACAAGCTGATCGAGGCGTTCAAGCAGCGCCTGCAGGAGCAAAAGGAGCGCCACGCAGGCGGCAACAAGTGGATTGGCACCGGTGGCACCAGCCCGTTCGGCTCGGGTGGGTACAACCCCGAAGGTATCCGCGTGGGCGATGCTGGCGAGCGCCAGGGCAAGGCAGTGAAGGTCTGGGACCAGCGCGAGTACAAGAATCTGGACGATCAGGTGGAGCTGGGTACGCGCAACATCAAGCTGGCCCTGCGGCGCCTGCGCAAGTTCGCCCGCCAAGGCGCTGCCGAAGAGCTGGACATCGATGGCACTATCGACCATACCGCACGCGATGCGGGCCTGCTGAACATCCAGATGCGCCCGGAGCGGCGCAACACGGTGAAATTGCTCCTGCTGTTCGACATCGGTGGCTCGATGGATGCCCATGTCAGGGTCTGCGAGGAGCTGTTCTCGGCCTGCAAGACCGAGTTCAAGCACATGGAGTACTACTACTTTCACAACTGCGTGTATGAGACGGTCTGGAAGAACAACTTGCGGCGCACGTCGGAGCGTTATTCCACGTTCGACCTGCTGCACAAGTACGGCGAGGACTACAAGGTCGTGTTCGTCGGGGACGCAGCCATGGCCCCTTACGAAATCACCCAGCCGGGCGGCAGCGTGGAGCATTGGAACGAGGAAGCCGGGTATGTCTGGATGCAGCGCATCATGGCCAAGTTCCGCAAGGTCATCTGGATCAACCCATACCCCCGCCAGGCCTGGGGTTACACCGCTTCTACCCAGCTGGTGCGTGAACTGATCGAGGACCGGATGTATCCACTGACCTTGCAGGGGTTGGAGGATGGGATGCGGTATCTGTCGAAGTAAAGCCGCAAAGTCACGCCCCCTGTAGGACCGGCCGCGATGGGCCGCGCAGCGGCCCCAGGATTTCAGCTTCGCAGTCCAGATCGCCGAGGCCGCTGCGCGGCCTATCGCGGCCGGTCCGGCGCCCCGGGAAGGCCGCTCAACAACACGTGCCAGCGTTCCAGATACGCCTGCTGCTCCCGCCATGCCTGCTCCTGCATTACCGGCCGCAATCGCACCTTCGCCCCTGGCATGCACTGTGCCAGTTGTGCCAGTGCCAGGGGCGTCAGCGCCCCCAGGCGGGGATAACCGCCGATGGTCTGGCGATCATTGAGCAACACGATCGGCTGCCCATCGGGCGGGACCTGGACGGCGCCAAGGGGAATGCCTTCGGAGATCATGGCCGGGCCTTGATAAACCAGAGGCGGGCCAAGCAGGCGGATGCCCATGCGGTCGGCACGGGTGTCCAGCGTCCAGTCGCAGTTGAAGGCATCGAACAGACTAAGGCCAGCAAAGTCGCCGATCTGCGCGCCAATCACCAGGTCCAAGGTGGGCTTGACCACATACTCAGGACGCAGGTGACCAGGCACTTCGCGGATCGGTGTGGCTGTACCGGCAAAACTCAAGCATTGGCCTTCACGCAACACGCCGCCCTGGCCATCGACCCCGCCCAGCCCCTCGCGCACGACCGTGGCACAACTGCCCATCACAGGCTCGGCATCGAAACCGCCCGGTGCGGCCAGATAAGCGCGAGCGCCCTGCCGAGGTTGTCTGAGGGTAAGGCGCTGCCCCTTCGTCAGGGTAAAACTGCGCCAAGGGGCCAAGTAGTGCTCGTCGATGTGCGCGTCCAGGTCGGCCCCGGCCAGCGCCAGTACGCAATCGTGCTGCGCCACCACGCTGAATCCACCCAAGGCAACCTCTACGACGGGAGCCTGCAGAGCGTTGCCCAGCAACCCGTTGGCCCAGTGCATCGCGACCCAATCCAAAGCGCCGCCCTGGGTGACCCCAAGGTGCCTCACGCCAAATCGGCCTGCATCCTGTAGCGCACACAGCGGTGTGCTGGCCTCGACTCGCAAATGCTTCATGCCTGTGCCTCCTCATCACCGCCCAACGCCAGAAACGCCTGCCGCGTCACCGAAACGAAGCGGACGCGGTCGCCCGGTTGCAGCAGGCTGTAGCCGTCCCGCCCACGGTCGAACAACCGCACCGGCGTACGCCCGATCAGGTTCCACCCACCGGGGGAAGCGGCCGGGTACGCAGCGGTCTGGCGCTCGGCAATGCCGACACTGCCCGCTGCCACCTGCTTGCGCGGGGTGCTTAGCCTCGGGGTGGCCAGCCGTTCGTCCACCAGCCCCATGAACGCGAAACCCGGCGCGAATCCCAGGGCGAACACCGGGTAGTCACGTTCACTGTGCAAGCGCACGACCTCAGCCTCGCTCAGGCCTGCCCGGCGGGCCAGCACGGGCAACTCCGGGCCGACGCTGGCGTGGTACCACACCGGTATCTCGTGCAGGCAGCCGGTGTTCTCAGTGCCAGGCTGCAGCCCTTCAAGGGCTTGCACGATCAGGCAGCGTGCATCGGCCGGCGGCAGGTCGAAATGCACCATGAGGGTGGTGTAGGACGGCACCAGGTCGCGCAAGTGCGCACCAAAAGCCGCTTGCAAGCGCTGACTGGCGGCAAGCACCCAAGGCATGTTGGCTTCCTCGATACGCTCGAACAGACGCACCATCAGGCAATCGATGCCGACCACTTCGATGCGTGGGGTCATGCTGATCTGATCCCATCGAGTGCCTGGCGGATCTGCCGAACTGCCGTCACAGAGCTGTCGTTGTCCCCATGCACGCACAGCGTTTGGGCTTTGAGCAGCAGTCCAGTGCCATCACTGGCCAGCAGTGCTTCGCCGCGGGCCAGCTTTACGGCTTGCTCGACCACTTGCGCCGGGTCGTGATGCACGGCGCCCGGCAGGCGTCGCGACACCAGGTGGCCGCTGGCGGTGTAGGCCCGATCGGCAAACGCCTCGAACCAGAGCGGTACGCCGATTTCAGTACCCAGCGCCTGGGCCGCCCCATTGTCGGCCGTAGCCATGAGCATCAGCGGCAGGCCACTGTCATAGGCCGCCACGGCCTCCAGCACCGTGCGCAGGATCAATGGGTCGGCCATCATGTCGTTGTACAACGCACCGTGGGGTTTTACGTAGGCGACGCGTGTGCCCTGGGCCTTGCAGATGCCATCGAGCGCGCCGATCTGGTAGTGCAGCAGGTCACGGATTTCTTCGGCACTGCACGCCAGGCTGCGCCGGCCGAAGCCGACCAGGTCCGGGTAGGCCGGGTGTGCGCCAATGGTTACCCCGTGTTCCAGCGCCAGCGCCACGGTGCGGCGCATGATGCCGGGGTCACCAGCGTGGTAGCCGCAGGCAATGTTGGCACAGTCGATGTAGGGCATGACCTCGGCATCCAGGCCCATGCGCCAGCTGCCGAAGCTTTCGCCCATGTCGCAGTTGAGTAACAGGCGTTGCACCACGGTGTACCCCTTGTCGTTATTCATGTTCCTACCTTAGCGCGCCTGCAATTGTTTGCCGCGTGTTTCTGGCAGGCTTAGCGCTGCCACGATCACCACGCCATAGGACACGGCCGAGAACAAGCCGATACCCAGGCCCAGCGGCACCTGCTGCCCCAGCATACCAATCAGCAGCGGGAACAGCGCCGCGACGATCTTGCCGACGTTGTAGCAAAAGCCCTGCCCCGAGCCGCGCACGCGCGTGGGAAACAGCTCGGTCAGAAAGGCCCCCATGCCGCTGAAGATGCCCGAGGCGAAAAAGCCCAGCGGGAAGCCCAACCACAGCATCACCCCATCACTGACGGGCATTTGCGTGTACAGCAGCACGATGACGAACGAGCCTACGGCGAACAGGATGAAATTCTTTTTGCGCCCTAGCAGGTCGGACAGGTAGGCGCTGATCACGTAGCCCACGTAGGAGCCTACGATCACCATCGCCAGGTAGCCGCCGGTACCCAGCACGCTCAGCCCGCGTTCGTTCTTCAGAAACGTGGGCAGCCAGGCGGTGATTGCGTAGTAGCCGCCCAGTGCGCCAGTGGTCAGCAGCGAGGCGCGCACGGTGGTCCAGAGCAGACCGGGGGCGAAGATTTCGTAGAAGTGCGATGGCGCCTCGGTGTCTTCGGCTGCCTTGGCCTGGCGGTAGACCTCCGGGTCTTTCACCAGCCGCCGAACGAAGATCACGAACACGGCCGGCACCAGCCCCAGTAAAAACAGCGCTCGCCAGGCCTGCTCCTGCGGCAACCAAGTGAAGAGCAGCGCGTACAGGATGGCCGTCAGCCCCCAACCAATGGCCCAGCCTGACTGCACCATGCCCACTGCCTTGCCGCGGTCTTGGGCACGGATGACCTCGCCGATGAGCACGGCGCCTGCCGTCCACTCACCGCCGAAGCCAAAACCCATGAGGGTCCTGGCGATCAGCAGTTGCTCGTAGTTCTGGGCAAAGCCGCAAAGGAAGGTGAAGAAGGCGAACCACAGCACCGTCAGTTGCAGGGTGCGGACCCGGCCGATGCGGTCGGAGAGAATGCCGGCCACCCAGCCACCGATGGCCGAAGCGACCAGGGTACTGGTGTGGATAAGCCCAGCCTCGGTGGTGGTGATGCCCCATAGCATGATCAGCGTGGGGATGACGAAGCTCAGCATCTGCGTGTCCATGCCGTCCAGGCCATAGCCGATCTTGCAGCTCCAGAAGGTGCGCCGTTGTTGCTGATCGATGTCGCGGTACCAGGCAAAAGGCCCGGAGGAGGATGGGGAACTGACCTGCTGCTGCGTGCCGGTGGGGTTCATGGATGCCTCGGCTTGTTGGTATTGTTTTATGGGGCGACAGCAAAGGTCGCGGCCTGGGCTTCATGTTCAGAGCACGCGGCGCTGACGTCCAACGAGAAAAACCCTGGGTCTGGAACAAGAAAAACTGATCATGAACCTTCGCTTTCTCGAAACGTTCGTCTGGGTCGCTCGTCTCAAGAGCTTCCGCCTGACCGCGCAGAAGCTGTTCACCACCCAGGCGTCGGTGTCCAGCCGTATCGCGGCGCTGGAGGTCGACCTGGGCGTCAAGCTGCTGTTGCGCGACTCGCGCGGGGTCAGCCTGACTCCGGAAGGCAGCAAGGTGCTGGAACATGCCGAGCGCATGCTGGAAACCGCCAAGGCGCTCAAACAGTCGCTGGACAGCGACCGGGCCAAGGTCGGGCGTATTCGTCTCGGGGTGATGGACACGGTCATTCATACCTGGATGAGCGCGCTGGTGGCCGAATTGACCGAGCGCTATCCGCAGGTGGAAATCGAACTCATCGCCGACACGGCGCTGAACCTGCGCGAACAACTGCACAAGGGTTTTTTGGACGTTATCGTGCAAACAGACTTACTGCGCGAGCCCTCGATCCGCAGCCTGGATCTGGCGCGCTACCCGATGGGCTGGATAGTCGCGGCAGGCTCGCACCTGCACAGGGACTACACGTCACTGATCGAGTTGGGGCGCGAGCGCATCGTGACCTTCTCGAAGAATTCACGGCCGCATCAGGAAGTGCTGGCCTTGTTGCAAGGTGCCGGGGCGCAAACGCCGCGGCTGAACTGCGTCAATTCGGTAGCGGCTATTACCCGCTTGTTGCGCGACGGTTTTGGCATTGGGGCCTTGCCGCCTGCCCTGGTAGAGGCCGAACTGAACCAGGGTGACCTGGTGCTGCTGGCTGGGCTTGAGCCCCCGCCGAGCCTGGAACTGGTGGTGGCCTGGCAGACCGGGGTGGCGTTGGTGGAGGAAGTGGTTGGAGTTTGTCGGCAGGTACTGGAGCGCTATGCACAGGATGTGGGCGGGCAACGGATCGTGCTGGTGCCGGGGACTATGGGCTGAGGGTTTGTAGCCCGATTTGGAATGGGGCCAGCCCAGGACCGGATGGGAGCGTAGCGCACTCCCGCTCATGCAGGGTGTCAGGACTTCACCTAACGCCAACTCTCTTTCACCGCCCCACGTCGCCCACCCAGTATCAGCCGACCTATGCCCAACAACAGGCTTTCAACCACGAACGCCAGCACGAACCCGGCACCGACGCCCCAGCCGATGGCCTCAGGCGCCAGCAGAATCTGATAGCCGTAGCCGTTGAGCGTTTCTTCTCGCAGCCGCGGGTCGGCTTGCACCAGGACGTGCCAGGTACGCTGCGCCCATGAACCTTGCAGCGCTTGCCATTCGTCTTCAAGCAGCTGGTTGCGAATCATCAGGCTTTCGATGCTGTTGGCGTCACTGAGAAAGACCGGGTCGTCACTGCTGCGGTAGTGTCGCAACAAGGCTTGCAGATCGCCGTTGAAAAAGCGCTCGGCTGTCTGGCGGAAGCCGTCCAGCGCCTCGCGTGATTCAAACAGGTGCGCCTCCACGCGCTGGCTGTAATCCTTGACCAGCCCCGGGACCTGGATGCCGGCCAATAGCCCGAAGGTGAACAGCAGCAACCGCAGGTAACTTCTGAACATGCAGCATCCTTAGCTTTGTCCGTGCGCGGTGCACTCGCCGTGCCGCCACAGGGCCCACTGACCTGGCGCGTAGCGGTTCCAGGTTTCGTTCTCGGTCAAGGCCTCGGTGGCGATCACCGTGACCACGTCGTTGGGGGTGGTTTGGGTATGGAAATCGACGATCAGGTCGACATCCTTCAGCCGTGCCGCGCCAAACGGCGCGCGACGGGTAATGTGGACCAGCTTCGTCGAACAGAAGCAGAACAGCCAG
This sequence comes from Pseudomonas sp. xss_4, assembly GCF_043104125.1. Lineage (NCBI taxonomy): Bacteria > Pseudomonadati > Pseudomonadota > Gammaproteobacteria > Pseudomonadales > Pseudomonadaceae > Pseudomonas > Pseudomonas sp. xss_4. The sequence continues at coordinate 5,292 of NZ_JBICKJ010000005.1, read as the reverse complement.
TCACCATCGCTGAGCATGCAGTTGAACACGCCGCGGGCGCGATAACCGGCACAGGCTTCGACAAGCACCGGCAGTAACTGTTCCACCGGCACCGGCTCCGGGAAGGCGCCGCGGATGCGATTGAGCAGGTCACAGAAGGCCGCCTCGCTGTCGGTATCACCAATGGGCTGGTAAAAGTTTGTGGAGCCGGTGAAGTCACCCAGCTGGCCGTTGTGGGCAAAGCACCAGTTGCGCCCCCACATCTCGCGCATGAAGGGGTGGGTGTTGGCCAGGCAGACCTTGCCCACATTGGCCTGGCGGATGTGGCCGATCACTACTTCGCTCTTGATCGGGTAGCGCCTTACCAGGTTGGCCACCTCGGACTCGCTGCTGGCGGCGGGGTCCTGGAACAGGCGCAGGCCGCGCCCTTCGTAGAAGCCGATGCCCCAGCCGTCACGGTGCGGGCCAGTGCGACCGCCGCGCTGTATCAGGCCGGTGAAGCTGAAGACGATGTCGGTGGGGACGTTGGCACTCATGCCCAGCAGTTCGCACATGGCGGTGTCTCCGTTTACAGGCGGGGCTCGACCCGGCCGGCGCCAGCAGGCAGCACAGGCGGGTCGTCACGGTAACGATCGCCACGCTCGGCGGCCAAGGGCTCCCCCGGCGCCAGCGCCTGCGCTTCGGCGGCCTCGCGCTGGGCGGCGGCTTCGGCCCGCAGGCGGCGCTCGCGGGCGCGTTTCTCCAGCGGCCAACGCACTAGCACGAACAGAAAATACAGCACGAAGGCGATCATGCCGTACATGGCGAAGTCCGACACTGCGCGCCAGGCGTTGTTGCCCACCTTGAAGGCGACATCCAGCACCGTGATGGCAATGGCCGGGGCGAAGCTGTCCTTGACCGGGTCGACCACGGTCGGCGTAAACAGCAGCACCGCCAGCACGACGCGCAGCGGTTCGCGCAGCCAGCGCCACATCCAGCCGGTGAGCTTGAAGCCCACCAGAAGGCAGCCCAGGGCGGCCACGGCGTAGAGGCCCCAGGCCAGGGTGTAGTCGTTCTCGATCATGGTAATCGTGCAAGCCAGGCAAAGAGGTGCCTATGATAAACACATTTCCTGGCGCACACAGTGTTTGCCTGTACCGGTGCGCCGCCGAAGCTGCCGGTAGCGCCCCTCAAGAACCGAGAGAAATTCGATGCCAAGCACCCACTTGCCGCCCCTGGCCAGAGCCGACGATGCGACCGACCCCTACGCGTGGTTGCAACAGCGTGACGATCCCCAGGTACTGGCTTACCTCGAAGCGGAAAATGCCTATCAGCAAGCCTGTCTGGCCGATCAGGCCCCCTTGCGCGAACAGTTGTTCGAGGAGATCAAAGGTCGCATCCAGGAAACCGATCTGTCCCTGCCATCGCCGTGGGGGCCCTACCTGTACTACACCCGCACCACCGCAGGCGATGAATACCCCCGCCATTATCGCTGCCCACGCCCTGCCGATGATTCCAACACGGTCGATGAAGGCCTGGAGCAACTGTTGCTCGACCCGAACGCCCTGGCAGGCGGCGGCTTTCTCTCGCTGGGGGCGTTCAACGTCAGTCCCGACCATCGCCTGTTGGCCTATAGCCTGGACACCAGCGGCGACGAAATCTACACCTTGTACATCAAGGATCTGGCCACGGGCGATGTAACGACCCTGCCCTTCGACGACTGCGATGGCAGCCTGACCTGGGCCAATGACAGCCGTACGCTGTTCTTTGCCGAACTCGACGATACCCACCGCCCTTGGCGGCTGTACCGGCATACGTTGGGTCAGGAAGGTGCCCAGCGGGTATTCGAGGAGCCCGATGGCCGGTTCTTCCTGCACTGTTACCGCACCAGCTCCGAACGCCAGTTGGTGCTGCTGCTCAACAGCAAGACCACCAGCGAAGCCTGGGTGCTGGACGCGGCCACGCCGCAAGCGCCGTTCACCTGCCTGGCACCGCGTGTGGAAGGCCATGAGTACTTCCCCGATCATGGCCTGCTCGATGGGCAGTGGCGATGGTTCATCCGCACCAACCAGGACGGTATCAACTTCGCCCTGTATCACGCCCCGGCCGACCCCGTGCCAAGCCGTGCCCAGTGGCAACGGCTGGTCGCCCATCGCGATGACATCATGCTTGAAGGACTGAGCCTCAATGCCAGCGCATTGACCCTGAGCCTGCGTGATGGCGGGTTGCCGATCATCGAAGTGCGCCCACAGGGGCTGTCGCCCTACCGGGTGGATTTACCCGACGCGGCCTACAGCCTGTACGTGCAGGACAGCCTGGAATTCGACAGCCCTCGGGTACGCTTGCGCTACGAAGCGCTGAACCGGCCGGCCCAGGTACGTCAGCTGGCGCTGGCCACTGGCGCGCAGGAGGTGCTCAAGCAGACGCCGGTGCTGGGGCCCTTCAATGCCGACGCCTATGTCAGCGAGCGCCTGTGGGCCACCGCGGCAGACGGTACCCAAGTGCCGATCAGCCTGGTGCGACGGCGCCAGGATGTGGGTCGCACCACACCGCTCTACCTGTACGGGTACGGCGCCTATGGCGAGAGCCTGGACCCATGGTTCTCCCATGCGCGGCTGAGCCTGCTGGAACGTGGTGTAGCGTTTGCCATCGCCCATGTGCGCGGCGGCGGCGAGCTGGGCGAGGCCTGGTACCGTGCCGGCAAGCAGGAACACAAGCACAATTCCTTCAGCGATTTCATCGCGTGCGCCGAACACCTGATCAACGCAGGCGTGACATCCTCTGCAACCCTGGCCATCAGTGGGGGCAGTGCCGGCGGGCTGCTGATCGGCGCCGTGTTGAACCTGCGTCCCGAGCTGTTTCGCTGCGCCATCGCCGAGGTGCCCTTCGTGGATGTGCTCAACACCATGCTCGACCCTGAGCTGCCGTTGACGGTGACCGAGTATGACGAATGGGGCAATCCCGCGGAGCCTGAGGTGTACGAGCGCATCAAGGCCTATGCGCCGTATGAGAACGTGAAAGCCCAGCCCTACCCGGCCATGCTGGTGGTGGCAGGCTACAACGACAGCCGGGTGCAGTACTGGGAAGCGGCCAAGTGGGTCGCCCGCCTGCGTACGCGCAAGACCGATGACAACCTGCTGCTGCTCAAGACCGAGATGGGTGCCGGGCATGGGGGTATGAGCGGGCGCTACCAGGGGTTGAAGGACGTGGCCTTGGAGTATGGGTTTGTGCTGGGTGAGCTGGGGGTTGTCTGAGGCGCCGGCCGGTTTGGTGCGCGCAGCGGCCCCAGCGATCTGAGTTCATGCATGACGGCAAGCCGCAAGGCGAGGTGTGGACGGCCGCCTTCGATCACTCCTGATCCCGCCCCGGCTTCTCTAGATCCTGCCGCAACCCTGGCAGTGGCTGGTCCTTGGGCGGGCCGGGCACTGGCATTGGCGGTAGCAAGGGTGCCCCTTGGGAGGTGCCGGTGGCTTTGGGCGGGCTGCTTGGGGTGATCTGCGGATACGGCGTGGGGGTGGGTGTACCCGGCGCACCGGGTACAGGCGTGGTCAACCGCGGCGGCGTGCTGGCAGCGTGAGCCGCAGGCACGCCCGCCACCAAGACCACGGCGAGAATCGCAGCAAGCATCGGCAACCTCCTGTTCAGAATCTTCCTACAGGCTACGCCCATATGACATTTTTCGCCTGTGCGCCGATCATGCAGCCGCGCTAGACTCGACGGCATAACCGTCATTTGCCTGATCAGAACGAAGGAAACACCATGACCTCCTCTACTTCCGCCGCCACTGCGCGCCTGGACCGCATCCTCGCCGATGCCAAGCGCGACAAGGAAATGGGCTACCGCGACAAGGCCCTGAGGATGTACCCGCACGTGTGCGGGCGTTGTGCACGCGAGTTCGCCGGCAAGCGCCTGAGTGAGCTTACCGTGCACCACCGTGACCACAACCACGACAACAACCCCCAGGACGGCTCCAACTGGGAGCTGCTGTGCCTGTACTGCCATGACAACGAACACTCGCGCTACACCGATCAGCAATACTTCAGCGAAGGCTCCACCAGCACCCCAAGCATTGCCAAGGCCACCCACAACCCGTTCGCGGCACTGGCAGGCATGCTGAAGAAGGACTGACCAGCAGCCCCCACCATGACCGGGCAACCCGTATAATCGCGTCTTTTTTGCGAAGGGCCCCGGTTCGTGGCTAACAAACGATACAGTTGCATCGGCCTGTTCAACCCCAAGTCGGCCGAAAACGTAGGCTCGGTAATGCGTGCGGCTGGCTGCTACGGGGTCAACTCGGTGTTCTATACCGGCAAGCGCTACGAGCGCGCGCGGGACTTCGTGACCGACACCAAGCGCGTGCACTACGACATTCCACTGATCGGCATCGATGACCTGCAACGCATCATCCCGCTGGGCTGTACCCCGGTGGCCGTGGAACTGGTCGAAGGCGCCCGCCCCCTGCCCGACTACACCCACCCGGACCGCGCCATCTACATCTTCGGCCCCGAAGACGGCAGCCTCAGCCCTGAAGTGAGGGCTTGGTGCGAGGAAACCATCTACATTCCCACCACCGGCTGCATGAACCTGGCGGCCACGGTGAACGTGGTGCTGTACGACCGTCTGGCCAAGGGCCTGAATACCCGCTCGGGCCCGAAGTTCAAGTGATGCGTGCGCTGTCATGACCGCCAGGAGGTTCGCCCTGCACGTGGAGTGAACGTCGCCCCCCGCAGGCAGGTCAGCTGCTTACACATCACCAAGAGGGCTTACCAATGCTTGATAATCACTCTGATGCACCGTTGCAGGAAAAGAACGTCCATGGCATGGAACGCGCCACTTCGTTGGCCGGCGGTGCTTTGCTGGTGGGCAAAGGGCTGAGCCAGGGCGGTATCGTAGGGCTGTTCAAGATAGCCGTCGGTGGCCTGGCGCTGGTGCGCGGCTTCACTGGGCATTGCGCCACCAAGGCGTGGTTGCAGCACCACCGCGATCAGTACAACCAGCTGAAATCAGACCTCAAGCGTACTGGGGACGAGCTGACTGCACTGAAGGACAGTGCCAAAGCGGCCACCGAAGGCGTGACAGTGACCGGCAAGGATCCTGTCGCTGGGGTGTGATGCCCTGGACTGTATCCTGGTCTTGCCGTGGCGGCGTTGCGGCAAGGCGTCTACTTGACGGCTGCGGTTTGGTGTAGTGCTCACACATTCGATTTGAGGGCACCCGGGGCGACGTGCCTTCGGTCAGGGCCTGCGCCAGAGGCTCACGCATTCAACTTCGTAGCACATATCGCCGGGGCCGCTTCGCGCCCCATCGCGGCACGAGGACCGCTCCTACAGTATT
>NZ_JBICKJ010000059.1:0-15868 GCF_043104125.1 Pseudomonas sp. xss_4 | reverse complement strand
AAAGGCGGGTTTTTCGTGAATTCCAGAGATTTTGAAAGCCTTCTCTGAAACCTTATATGGTGCGGCACCAGGAATCGAAAAGCTCGATAACTACTTGATTATTATGAATTAAACACTAAGAAATGTGATCTTCTATCTCTAAAACTATCCTCTGCCACTACCCCAAGCCTTTGATGCATAGCTCCTGGACTATTCTGAGCTCCAGTCGGCGACCCAAGGATACGCTTCGTAGAATGCCGCTATCGAAGGCACTATTCGTCGAGGACACGTGCGGCGGTCAAATGCATCAAGCGCTGCACTGAACCGCGCTATCTGGGGCGGTGGGCCCGGTACCGCCTCAAGGCCTATGGTCTCCATGGAATTTCGAGGCACCGCAGCCCCACCAGCCGAGCTTGTTCGCGTTAATCGTAGAGGGGCCGGCTTCCTATTCGGGCCTGCCTCTGGGCAGCTGTTCGCGGCGCAATTCCTGACCATCATGGCAAAGCGCCAGATTTTTTGTTCTGCCAGATTGTGTTTATTTGTGTTAACGACCAAAATCCGCCGGCAGGGAAGCGGCAAGGTACGTAAGCCTCGCGGGTAGCCTTTAGGAGACTCATGCCATCTCTGTCGAACACGTTCGGCCGTATCGCGGTCGCCATGAAGTTTTTCAGATTTGGAGTGAGCTCGTGCTTAGCGCTGTGGAACAAGAACAAGCGAAGGTGGTGTTTGGATTGATCAGAGAGGCCAGTAGCCTTGAGGTTGTCCGAGATTTCCTGCGCAAGCATGACGTCCCAATCTCCGCAGCCAATTGGGATGAGCTGTACGCAAAAAGAATTGCGCCAGCTCTCGAATCGAAGAAAATTGCCCTGGACGATTTGTCCGTGCTCCTTCGTCAGGTAGAGGAGTATGGCAAACAGCACATCTTTCTTTTCAGATGTGACCCCGCCGATGCTTTGAAGATTTTGGCGCGAAAGCGAATTGAAGGGATAGCCAACGAGTTGAACCAATTCGGGCTCATGTCGATTCCGCTTCATTTAGAAATGCCGGAATCACCTGAGGTTGTGGATATACGTCTTGACGATGCGCCGAATGGTTCCGGCCCACTCTCATTGACAATAAAAGTATGCGAAACACGCGAAAGTAGTAAGTTAGTTGATGACAATCTAGATACAAACAAAAATCAACGCGTAAAGGTTTACCAAATAACGAAAAAGCGAGCGATTAGCATTGCTCACTTGGATCGTAGTGGCTTGCTTCAAATTCGAATTGCGTCCCGAGATAACTCTACGAAGTATCACGAGCAAGTTTCTGCTATGATCGCGACAATCCTAAAGTATGTTCCGATTGGATCATTCGAACAGGTTTCGCTGAGCAAAGCAAAAGACACCATGTACTACAAGCAGGAAGACTTCGCCGGCATCATTAGATATACGACCACGACGGCGATGAATGATTACGGGATTTCTATGAATCTCGCAGCGCCGAATTTGTCAAAGGGTCTTTCAGAGGATGATGGTTCATCTGCAGCGATGAAAGGCTTCATGGACAAAAAAGGTTTTGTGACGGGGTCTAATATTTGGTTTATAATGCCAAGTGATGCAAGCCGCCAGATACATGTGCTTTTGAGCGGTGAGCGGAACGAGTTTGCAGTCACAGGAACTTGCACGCCAGGGGAATATTCTTATGTTATCGAAAAGATTCTCTCCCTTAATTGAAGAAAATCCGCAAATCGCAGATGCTCTCATTAGGGTGGCAGAGCATTTTGGCGACATTGAAAAAGCCGATGGTGCACGAGTATATGATGTGACCATTAATATTAATAGGCTGTTTGACATTTCTCAAGCCGGCAGTTCAGCTCGTTTCGCGAAAGTAACGACGTCTTTGGTCAAAGCGGGAATAATGGTTCGTCATCTCGTAGTTAAGTCTCCAATGGGACCCGTTATTTTAGAGGTCGATAGTTGGTATGAATGTCCTGATGTGATATTCGACCCGTTGAGAGGAATTGAGATGGAAGTCAGCGACGACGATCTTGAGACTATGTTTAGTGTGGCTAAAGATGAATTCCACTGAAGTAGTTAAGCTTGTCGAGACTCTTTGGTCGTCAACCAATGCAAGACAAAGAAAAGAAGTATTTGGTTTAATAAGAGCCACCACTATACCGGAGGAGCATCGAGAGTTATTTGATGCGTTAGTGGATAACAAGCGCAGTGGTATACGGGATAGCTCAGAATCAAGAATTCTAGTATTGATTCATGGGATTCGGACTGATGGGGCATGGCAGCGGGAAGTCCAGCGCGAATTTCATGGTATACAAAATTTTCAAGTTCACGACTTGGGCTATGATGTAGTCACTGGTCTGCAACTTGCCAGCCCATTTCGCTCTGGGCCTGTTAATAAAATTGTGCGCGACATCCGAAGGCTTAAGGAAGAAGAACCTTTAGCCCGTATATCGGTAATTGCGCACAGTTTCGGAACTTATGTGGTGAGTAGAATACTTGAGGATCACCCAGACATAAGTTTTGAAAAGATTGTACTATGCGGTTGCCTGATAAAGCGTCAATATCCTTGGGATAGAAACGCCCGGTCAATGCGGAAAAGTGCAATATTGAATGACGTAGGTGTTCGAGATATATGGCCGCTGATAGCGAGCTGCACAACTTGGGGCTACGGTAGTACAGGTCGTGTTGGTTTTAAAAATGCGATGGTCACAGATCGATATTTTGACTACTCGCATAGCGAATTTTTTGAACATGACGGCCAACATATAAAACAGTATTGGCGCCCATTTTTCGAGAGTGATGAGATTGTACCATCTGGGTGGGAGCGACTTCCAAATCGAGCAAAAACAGGTTTTCTGACTTTATTTGCGGCCCATCAGAAAACCGGTTTAGCAGCAGCAGTTTGCCTTGCTGTCGCTGCAGCGTTAATATGGTGGGTTTTATAGGCAGTCGTTTATTGGCTGTCTATTTAGTCAATATTGATTTATAAATTTTTACTGCGGCCTTACTGGATATGCTTGATCGCCTAGCAATCTGAATGTAAGACCCCACCAGCCAGCAGGGTCTTATTAATCAGTCTTCAGCCTTTGGTCATGCGTAGGTCCGGCGAGCATGCTTAGTTATCTTAAACAGGCTCACCCAGGTTCACACCACAGGCTGTATTTTTCGACCACGCAGTTGTAGGGTTAGTTGCGGAACTCCTTCTACCGCTCCACGAAGTTCGATGGTTCCACCTTCGTAATCAACCCTACCTGTTGCCAGCAGTGTGTAATTGTCGATGCCTACGACATTCACATTACCTTCACGGTACTTCCGAACGGTAAATCGCGACTCGAAATTGCCAGATTCGGTTGGGACTTCCCCTTGGTAGAGGTAATGAGGATCGCCTCCATTCACCGCGCCGTCCTTCACAACCACGAGCCCGTCACCGAAATCGCCTGTGCTCGCGCGAAATTCCACATGAAAAATCCCACTAGCCATATCTAACAACCTCAATTGATTGGAAACTTAAGCGTAGTTGACCATCAAGGGAGCGTAGGATGAATGCTGTAACTTTTTGTGTGGGGTTAACTATTGGTCGTCAAATCAATGGCGTCAAAACTATCGAAATCCATGTGCGCACCTCAGAATTGCCTTGCACATAAGACAAATACAAGCACTGCTCTTGGCTAATTGCCACCCTTCGCCAGCTCCAGGGGGGGATTGCCGTCGGTCGTGACTATCAGGATCAGTTCCCTTTCAGATATTGAAAACCCAAGACTTTTTTAGACGTCGGGCGAGCAGTCGAAGGGTAAGGAGATAAGAATAGCGAGTCGCCTCCTTACGCTCGGCGAGATAATGCTCGAGAAACCAAACCAAGTGCTTACGCTTCCAGGCCCATGGTGTCACTCGCTGCCAGCGCTTTGCAATTTCACTCTGGATGGTCCTCGCCTGCCGCAACTGGCGTTGCCGGGTTGCGTGCGAGCCGGTCAAAACGCCAGCCAAGAACAACTCCATATCGAACGGCTTGCTCATGTCCGCCCCCCAATGTAGGCCGCAACCACATCGATCCGACCGTGCCCCAGTTCATAGCTGATTTGTCTCCGGGCCTCGCCATCAAGGTTCCTATCTACTTGGCAACAGTGGCCACCATTGATTGGCGCGGGGTAGTGCGTTATCTGCTCGTAGCGCTCACATGCGTACGCCGCTCGTAGCTCATGAAAGCCTTTGAGGTTGTGTGCATGCAGGATATCCCGGGCAGGGCGGATGATTTGTTGTAGGAGATTGAGGTAGCTTTCGTCTGGCGCAATTAGGTTGCGGCTACCCGCGGGCGACACCTGCCGTGCAAAACCAAGGGCACCTCGAACATGGTCGTCCACCGTAATCCAACGTGGCGCCGAGGCGCCGGCGCGGCCGCCTTTGGTGCCATCCTGGATGTTAATCCTACCTAGATCGATAGCCTCACGGCTAAGCCGTGGCAGGTCAGCCAAGATGGCCTCACGCAAGCGTATGCCGGTGGCTCGCGCCAACAGAACGATCGCGGCAGCGCGTGGCTGATGATGGCGGCAAAGCGCATCGACGATCTGCTTAACCTGTTCGCGGTCTTGGCCCTGTGTCACAGACTGTCGAACTCCGGTGCGCTGCATACTCAACGCCTTGCTCGGACTTGGCAACTTCACGTAATGATCACCGCGAAGCGCCGCCATGGTCCGGTTAACGCTGGATAGCCGGTTTTGTGCAGTGCTGACGGCGAGCTCACCGCGCCTCACCAAGTCACGCAGATACGCCGCATAATCGGCCAGCACTTTCCGATCAATCTGCCGGGCATCATTGATACCGGGCCCCTGTTCGGAGCGGCACCACTTCACGAATGCCCGCCATCGATCACTGTGCGCCTTGACCGTACCGTAATGGCCACCGCCGAACATGTCTTTCAGCGCCTGCGGTCCTGCGTAGCTCAATTGCCTGCCATAACCGAAATTACGACCATCGCGTCTGCCTACTAATGCCATGTCAGTCACCTCATCTACCGTTCTCCGATCCTCGCCCCACGTCATCCCGCCAAGAATGCTGAGTGTTATCAGGGATCAAGGCCCCTGCGACCTGTGGGAATGTCCTCTTCGCGGGACTGGCGGCTCCTTACGACCGGGAGCAAGGGCATCTCATGATCTGGCTTCCTGAGCACCGTTACCGGTGGGCGGGTGGAGGCTGCATTGGCTGACGAGACCAGTGCCGTGAGATCCTGAGCCGGGTGAACGCAGCAATGCGATGACCGGGGCATGCCTGACTGTCAGTCAGGTGCAGTCCATTCCTTGGTCTGCGGCACCATCATCTGCATGGCTGTTGCTGGTGACATCGGCGTTTGTCACGCCAATTGTCACGAGGGGAATTGCGGCTGAGTCATGTGCGATCAGGGCTGCAGCAGTGTTAGAAGCGCCCGTCTCTTTCCGGTGAAAGAGACGGGCGTAGGTTGGCGCACGCGAAATGGCCAAGCGAATAGGCTGCTGCTGAGCAGATGGGTAGGGTGGTTGCCGCAGGGGCAACGATATTGAGTTGGCATCCATCACATGGGTAGTGACCGTACGAGCTGCCGGACGCGAATCGTACTTGCGGGTGAACCACCGCGGGAGCGGCGTGACCTTAAAGGTTCTGGTCACCTGGGGTGCTGTCATCGACAGCTGTTGCGACTCCCGGTCTACGCTTGTGGACAATATTCGTCAAGTAGCGCGATATCAGGGATTTAGCGCCTGTGGATAAATCTATCCCCCGGTGGACATCAGTGGTTTTCCACAGACGTAAGCTGTGCCAGCAGTTTTTTTCTTAGGTATGGTCCTTTCAAACGGGGCGGCTTTGCAGCCCCGTTTGAAAGGACCCGCGCGGAGGAGCTTCACGGGGTGCTGTGGGTAACTTCACAGCGAGTTGAGGTGGTGGTGCGGCGGGTTACTCGGTCCTCTTGGCACTACGAAGCCGCGTGACGTTCTCGCCCGTCTGCTTGGCAAACTCATGCGGCGTCACATGGTCCTCGCGGTTCGCCTCCAGAAACCGGCTCCACCAGGTCATGATCATCCGGCGCTCTTCGAGGAACTCGGCCTTGTGGGTATAAGCGGCGCGCACGTTGTTGCGTTCCTTGTGGCTCATCTGTCTTTCGATAGCCGTCTCCGACCACAGCCCGGACTCGACCAGCGCACTGCACGCCATAGCCCGGAACCCGTGGCCGCAGATATCCACCTTGGTGTCATAGCCCATCGTCCTGAGCGCGGCATTCACCGTATTCTCGGATATCGGTTTCCACGGTTTGGCATCTCCCGCGAACACCAACTCGAACTTGCCGGTGATCGCGTGGATCTGCTCAAGCAACGCCACTGCTTGCGGCGATAAGGGTACAACGTGAATGTCTCCGGCCATTTTCGTACCCCTTGTGGAAAACGGTACGCCGTCGAGCGCCGGGCGAGTGTCGGGAATCTCCCAGATGCCGCGATTGAGGTCGAACTCGTTCCAACGGGCGAAGCGCAGCTCACTGGAGCGTACGAACACGTGCAGCGACAGCATCACGGTAAGGCGTGTGAGTGGACGACCTTTGTAGTCGTCGATGCGTGCTTGTAGCTCTGGCAGCCGCGATAAGGGTAGTGCGGGTCGATGTGTAACCCGTGGTGCTCTGATTGAGCCGTCAAGGTCGTGAGCCGGGTTCGCGGTGATCAGCCGCAGCCGTTTGGCTTCGCGCATGATGCTTTGAAGGTAGTTCTTGATCCTAAGCGCCACATCGATGGTGCCGCGTTTCGTCACGGCTTCTAGAGGCTGCATGAGGTCGTGGGTATCGAGCTCGACGATTGCCCTGGCACCGAGCAAAGGGAATACGTGAGTCTTCAACCGGCTGAGCACAGTCTTGGCGTGGCCCGGCGCCCACTTCGGCACCATCCCGGCATACCAATCGAGCGCAACGCTTTCGAAGGTACGGCCATTGATTACGGCTTGCACCTTGGCCTGTTGCTTGGATTGGATGGGGTCAATGCCGTTGGCGAGCTGCTGTTTGAGCTCGAAGCGCTTGTGGCGAGCATCAGCCAGCCCGACCACCGGGTAATTGCCGAGTGAGGTCAGGCCCTCTCGACCATCGGGCTTCACGTACCTGAGCCGCCAGCCTTTGCGACCGTTGGGCTTCACGAGCAGGTAAAGGCCATCGCCGTCAAAAAGCTTGTACTCACGTTCGCGAGCCTTTGCAGTGCGGCAGGCGTTGTCGGTAAGGGGAGCCGTTGTGCGAGCCATAAGGGTACTTTCCAATGTCGAATTGGTAGGTATCCTTAAAAGTACCCTTATTAGCGCTGGCTACCCTCGGAATTCGACGGAACGCCAAAACGAAAAAACCCGCCAAAAGGCGGGTTTTTCGTGAATTCCAGAGATTTTGAAACCCTTCTCTGAAACCTTGAATGGTGCCGGCACCAGGAATCGAACCCGGGACCTACTGATTACAAGTCAGTTGCTCTACCAGCTGAGCTATACCGGCAATGGGGCGTCATTATAACGATCGTTTGGCGTGTGTAAACCACTTCCTTGCGATTGTTTGAAAATGACCTAAGTCACCGACCCAAAAGGGGAATTTTCTTACCAGCCGCGGTGGATGTTGGTGACGCTTGGCTCGGTCTTGCCGGGGTTGAAGAACAGCTTGTCGTTGTCGCAGCCGCGCTTGCGGCAGGTGTTGTCGGCGCGCAGGGGCAGGCCTCGGTCGCCGCCCAGCTGCATGCCGGGGTGGTTCCAGCCGAGGTTGCCGGGGGCGGGGTGCGAGGGGGCGCTGGCGCAGGCGGTGAGGGCCAGGGCGAAAGCGAGCAGGGCGAGGGGCTTGGCTTGGGTCACGAGAGTCAGGTCCGTTGTCGAATCTGGCGCAACGCCAGATGGCCGCAGGGCTGGCAGGCAGCGCGCGACGTCACTTTTTAATGATTTGGGGGGCGCATGATACACGGTTGTGGGGGCGGGGATTAGGGGTGGGATGTTGCGGTGTTTGTGTAGGGGGGGATATGTGGTTTGGGGTGGGAGTTTTGGGGCCGCTCTGCGGCCCATCGCGGCGCGAGGCCGCTCCCACATGGGGATGAGTTGGGCTGGAGTGTTGTAGCTTGCGAGTCTTGGTTTTGTAGGAAATGTCTGGACTCTCCAGCTGGAGACTTCTGCAAGTTTAGTTATCGGACGTATCCTACGCGCTCTGCCGAAGTATCGCCGTTGTCTGGGAAATACCTCACGGATACCTTTGCCCCGTCGCTCTGGCGACCGGGTGTGAGAACCCGACTTTGAACCTAGCGGCTGCTCAATGGCGACCGTGCACGGGCAGACTTCGGTCTGGCCGGGCTTCCTATGTTCACTCGGTTTCTCACCCTGTGCACGGTTGCCGCCTTTGTCCCGTGAGAAGCATGAATGTGGCAACTCCTTTGAACATAGGGGTTTCATATGAAAACGATTGTTCCTGACCCACCCGTTGAAAGCGCTGTCACCACCGCAGGCGTAGAAACCTTCCTCCAAGCCGGCACCCCACCCGTAAACCTCCTTCGCGTTCAACCCGGCATCCCGGTGGATGCTGCGTACGAACATGTCTCGATCCTGATGGGTTACATCAGGCACCTGGTGCGTGAGGGGGACATGGAGGATGACCATAAGCTGCTCGGTGCTGCGGATTACCTCTGCGACATGGCCAACGCCTTGCTGAACGACATCGAAATCGCCAAAGGCAAGCGCCACTAGCGAAGGCCCACCAGAACCTCGGCTGCAGGGATGACGGTAGGGCAGGGTGCCAAGCGGATAGGCAACCCGTTTTCAGGCACCCGCCCAGTTCTTCGATAACGGCTCGCAGAAAACAGACTTCAAAATTTCAAGGCGATGGCATGCACTGAAGCCATTCCCAATTCCGGCATGGCAACCCCACCCCCTACGCATCAAACCTCTCTGAAATCAACAAAAAATCGCCCCCGGAAAATTGCTTATGCACAAGCGGCATCGAATACTTGTGCCAATGGCATAACTCAGGCCTCAACCAGCCGAATTTGCGCAAATGCCTGTTTTTGCTGGTCTTGAACGTGATTTTGGAATAAGCAAATCCATCTGGATGGCCGCGTACACCAACAGGTAACCCCAAGCTTGTTCACAGACTTATCCACAGGTTGTTCTGCGGCTATCTGTCGCGCTCGGCAAGGATCATCAGGTTGCGTGGGGTAAGGGCATAGTCGCAAAACACGCCCAAATGCACGTCATAGCCCTGTTCGGTCAGAAAAAGGGCACGATCCAATGCCAGCCAGAGTTCGAGCGGGCGTCGGAACAGGTTGCGCAGGCGTTCGAGGTTACGGACCTGCGCCAATCGCTCCCACCCCGCCGACTCCAAGGCCGCCCAGTCGATATCCCCGTGCAGCTCCAATTGCTTGAGCGCCGCCAGGTCACGGCAATACTGCTCGAAGGGCTTGGCCAGCCAGGCCACCGGCAGCGATGGCGTGGGTAGGTATTGGTCGGTCTGGCGCTGCTGGCGTTGCAGCAGGTCGAAGCCCAGGCGGCGGGCCATGGACGTGTCGCGCTGGCGGCGAACGCGGGCGCCGGCGGTGACGGTTTCGCTCAAGGGCAGGCCAAGGTCATCCAGCGACAGCTGCAAGGCCGAGGCACGGGCAGCTGTGGATAACGCTTGGTACTGGGCGGTGGCAATGCGGTTGTAGCAGCACGGGGCCACGGCCAGTTGTGGGCAGTTTTGCTGGCTGGCCAGGCGCAGCAGCTGAACATGCAGGTCGCCGCAAGCGTGCAGGGCGACCACGCTGGTGTCGGCATCCAGATGCTCGGCGCTGCCAGGGGCCATCACGTCCTGGTGGAGGTGTTGCACGGGCAAGTGGTGATGGGCACTGAGGGCCTGGCCGGCAGCCACCAGCTCGGGGTCGTACTCCAGGCAGGTCAGCCGCTGGCCGGGTTGCAGCAAACGCCGGCCCAAATGGCCTTTGCCCGAACACCAGTCCAGCCAGTGACGCGAGGGTGCCCGGAAGGCGAGGTGACTGGCGAAGGCTTCGATCTGCTGCCATTTGCGGCCGGGCACATTGACGTCAAGCCGGTGCGCGGCAGCGGGGAGCGCAATGGCTGGCAGGTTACCCAGAGCGCTGAGCATCTGGGCGGCATCAGCCAGCTGTGGATAAGGTGCGGGCAGTGCGTGTGGGTCGACGTCACCCTCGGCATCGGCCAGGGTGCTTTGGCGCAGATGTCGCGCCAGATCCGGGTAGGTGCCTTCCCAATCCAGGTGCAGGCGGGTGAACGGCCTGGGTTTCCACAGCGCCTGATGCTCGATCAAAAACCGATCAAGCGCCTGAAAGCGTTCGAGCAGAAGGTGGCTGTGGAGGGAGGTAGGCATTGGGAGCGCTGTCGATAGAAGGTGTTCAGGCCGTGCTGTCGGCTGAACCCGCTTTCACCCTTGCATCCACATGCTAGGCAAACACGGGCCAGCCGGCTGCGGCCGGTAAAGGATCAGCGCCCCTGGCAGGCGTCCACGCGCAACCAGCGCTCCAGCAGCTTGAAGCCCTGCACCAGCATGAACGAGATCAGCAGGTAGAACAGGCCAGCGGCGAAGAAGATCTCCACCGGCAAGTACGTGCGGGCAATGATGGTCCGCGCCATGCCGGTCAGTTCCAGCAGGGTAACCGTACTGGCCAGTGCGCTGGCCTTGAGCATCAGGATCACTTCGTTGCTGTAGGCCGGTAGGCCGATGCGGGCAGCCCGGGGCAGCATGATGTAGATCAGTGTCTTGGCCCGGGACATGCCCAGCGCCCGCGCAGCCTCGATCTCGCCTTTGGGAATGGACTGCAAGGCGCCGCGCAGGATTTCGGCGATGTAGGCGGCGGTGTGCAGGGTCATGGTCAGCACGGTGCACCAGAACGGGTCGCGCAGGTACGGCCACAGCGCGCTGGCGCGCACGGCGTCGAACTGGGCCAGGCCGTAGTACACCAGAAACAACTGCACCAGCAGCGGGGTGCCGCGGAAGAAGAAGATGTAGCTGAACGGCACGGCGCGCACGTACCAGTGCCGCGATGAACGGGCGATGCCCAGCGGAATGGCCAGGATCAGGCCGGCCACGACCGCGATGGCCACCAGCTCCAGGGTCAGGGTAGCGCCCTGGGCCAGGCGTGGCAGCCACTTGATGATCACTTCCCAGTTCATTGTTCGGCCCTCGCGAAGCCGCGAGCGGCGCGTTGTTCCAGGAAATGCATGCCGGTCATGGCGATGACGGTCAGGCTGAGGTAGATGCAGGCCGCCACCATGTAGAAGGTGAACGGCTCCTTGGTCACGGTCACGCCGATCTGGGCGTGGCGCATGATTTCTTCCAGGCCGATCACCGACACCAGCGCGGTGTCCTTCATCAGGATCATGAACAGGTTGCCAAGGCCAGGCAGGGCGATGCGCCACATCTGCGGCAGGATGATCCGCGACAGGATGCGGCCCTTGGACATGCCCAGCGCCAGCCCGGCTTCGCGGTGGCCTTTGGGGATGGCCAGGATGGCGCCCCGGAACACTTCGGTGGCGTAGGCGCCAAAACACAGGCCAAGGGCAATGACGCCAGCGGCAAAGGCGCTGAGCTCAAGGCCGGGCATGTGCAGGGCTTCACCCAGGGCGTTCATCAGGCCCACGGTGCCGAAGTAGATCAGCAGCACCCACAGCAGTTCGGGAATGCCCCGTACCAGGGTCGAGTAGAAACCGCCAAGCCACTGCAACGGCTTGATCGGGGAAGTCTTGGCCAGGGCGCCGAGCAGGCCCAGCACCAGCCCTAACAGCAAGGCGCACAGCGCCAGTTTTACGGTCATCAGGGTGCCGGCCATCATGGCCGGACCGAATCCGTGCAAGTCGATATTCATGGGCAGGTCATTCTAGGGAATGGCGCGCCACCGGGGCGCGCCAATCGGGGCGGATCATTCGATGCTGAACGGGAAGTACTTGTCGTTGATCTTCTTGTACGTACCGTCGGCCTTGATTTCGGCCAGGGCCTTGTTCAGGTCGTCGCGCAGCTTGGTGTCACCCTTGCGCACGGCGATGCCGATCTTGTCGCTGTCCATCACCGGCTCGCCCTTGAACTCGTAGTTCATGCCATCCTTGCTCTTGAGCCACTCGTATTGCACGTACTTGTCGGCCAGGATGCCGTCGATACGGCCGGAGACCAGGTCCAGGTAGGCGTTTTCCTGGGTGTCGTACAGCTTGATGTCCACACCGCTGTAGTTGTCTTCCAGGTAGGTGCCGGCCAGGGTGGCGCGCTGGGTGCCGATGACCTTGCCCTTGAGCGAGTCCTTGTCAGTCTTGAAGTCGACGTTCTTCGGCGCGATGAACTGCAGCTTGTTGGAGTAGTACGGGTCGGTGAAGTCCACCGCCTGCTTGCGCTCGTCGGTGATCGACAGCGACGAGATCAGGAAGTCGAACTTCTTGGCGTTCAAGGCCGGGATGATGCCGTCCCAGTCGGAGGTGACGACCGAGCACTCGACCTTCATCTTGGCGCACAGGGCATCACCGATGTCCTTGTCGAAACCGACGACGTTGCCGCTGGCGTCCTTGTTGTTGAACGGTGGGTAGGCGGCTTCGATACCCATGCGCAGTTTTTCCGCGGCCATGGCATTGGCCGACATCACCAGGGTGGCAGCGGCTGCCAGGAGAAACTTCTTGTAGGTGTGCATGTATTGCTCCGTTAGCGGTGGCTGGACATGAATTGCTTGCAACGCGCCGAGGTCGGGTTCTCGAAGACCTGCTGCGGCGATCCCTGCTCTTCGACCAGGCCCTGGTGCAGGAAGACCACTTCACTGGACACCTGGCGGGCAAAGTTCATCTCGTGCGTCACCAGCAGCATGGTACGGCCTTCGTCGGCCAATGCGCGGATAACGTTAAGCACTTCCTGGACCATTTCCGGATCGAGGGCCGAGGTGGGCTCGTCGAACAGGATGACCTTGGGCTTCATGGCCAGGGTACGGGCAATGGCGGCGCGCTGCTGCTGGCCACCGGAAAGCTGGGCGGGGTAGCTGTGGCGCTTGTCGTAGATCCCCACCTTGTTGAGCAGCGCTTCGGCTGCCTCGACGGCCTCGGCCTTGCTTTGGCCAAGTACGCGGCGTGGGGCCTCGATGATGTTGTCGAGGATCGACATGTGCGGCCACAGGTTGAAGTTCTGGAAGACGAAGCCGATTTCGCTGCGCAGGCGGTTGATCTGGCGGTTGTCGGCAGCCATCAGGTCGCCGTTCTTCGCCGCCTTGAGCTTGAGGGCTTCCCCGGCCACGAGGATTTCGCCCTGGTGCGGGTTTTCCAGCAGGTTGATGCAGCGCAGCAGGGTGGACTTGCCGGAGCCGGACGACCCCAGGATGGAGATCACGTCACCGTCGCGTGCGGTCAGCGAAATGCCCTTGAGAATTTCCTGCTCGCCATAGCGTTTATGCAGGTTGCGGATTTCCAGCGCGGGCGTGGCCTGAGCCATGTGCGGTCCTCATGTGTTCGGGTGCGTTCCCAGCTGTTGGCGGCCTTCCTGGCGTGCGCCAAGCTAGCATAGCGGCATTATGACGGCCAACAGGGTCGCCGGGCACTCTGGGCATTGGTGGGGCAGTTTGTCGCATCGTTGCAGCGCAACGTCGCGCAGATGTCCACAAGGGAGGTTGCCCGGCACCAGAGCCATGATGAAAAAAGGCGCGATGGTGCCAGTTTTGACGGTTCCAGGGAAGCGCTTTCGGACCATGTGCCCGTGAAACCTGACTGTCCGGGCAGCCTGTCGAGCCACCCTGGTGCAGCCTTTTTGACCGCCGCCTTGGCCTAGGGTTGTACCGAAGGGTTGCGCCCTGTTTGCCTTGCGATGGTGCGCAGGTGTTACCGAGGGGCACCTTTGGTGCATTTGTAAGTGAGTATTTCGGTAATGAGCGCTTTTCATGGCTAATCGGCCACGCGGTGGCGTTTTTTGCCCTAGCCCCCGCCGTTGTTGGTCTTGAGAGTGGTCTGGTCGAGCGCGCGTAGCACATGGCGCGGTTATTGCCAGTCTCCAATCAAGGGTTGCCGCTGTGCATGCTCCAGACGCGAGCCGCGCATCTGCAACCGACGTGATCTACTCCTTGCAAAGGTAGTTTTATGAGCGGCAACAATTCCAATGACCTCGCTCAGGGGCTTAAACAACGGCATGTGACCATGCTGTCCATCGCTGGCGTCATCGGCGCAGGCCTGTTCGTCGGTTCCGGCCACGCCATTGCAGCGGCGGGCCCGGCGGTGCTGCTGGCCTATGCAGCTGCCGGTACGCTGGTGGTGCTGGTCATGCGTATGCTCGGTGAAATGGCAGTGGCCTCACCCGACACCGGTTCGTTCTCCACCTACGCCGACCGCGCCATCGGGCGCTGGGCAGGGTTCACGATCGGTTGGTTGTACTGGTGGTTCTGGGTGTTGGTCATTCCGCTGGAAGCCAACGCCGCTGCAGCCATCCTGCATGCCTGGTTCCCGGCCGTGGACCTGTGGGCGTTCTCCCTGCTGATCACCTTGGCGCTGACCGTGACCAACCTGTTCAGCGTGAAGAATTACGGTGAGTTCGAGTTCTGGTTCGCCCTGCTCAAGGTGTTGGCCATCATCGCGTTCATCGTGGTCGGTTGCGTGGCCATGTTCGGCCTGGTACCCACCAGCCAGGTCAGCGGTGCCAGCCACCTGTTCGACACCCAGGGCTTCATGCCCAACGGCCTTGGCGCCGTGCTGGCTGCCATGCTGACGACCATGTTCTCGTTCATGGGCACCGAGATCGTCACCATCGCCGCTGCCGAGTCCAAGGACCCGGGCAAGCAGATCAGCCGCGCCACCAACTCGGTGATCTGGCGGATCTGCCTGTTCTACCTGGTGTCGATCTTCCTGGTCGTGGCGTTGGTGCCATGGAATGACCCGGCGCTGGCCGAAGTCGGCTCGTACCAGACCGTACTCAGCCGCATCGGTGTGCCCAATGCCAAGCTGATCGTCGATATCGTGGTACTGATCGCCGTGACCAGCTGCCTGAACTCGGCGCTGTACACCTCCTCGCGCATGCTGTTCTCGCTGAGCAAGCGTGGCGATGCCCCGGCGATGGCCCAGCGCACCACCAAGGCGGCTACGCCTTACGTGGCGGTGTTGCTGTCCACTGCGGCGGCGTTCCTGTGCGTCTTCGCCAACTTCCTCGCGCCGGCCCAGGTCTTCGAGTTCCTGCTGGCAAGCTCTGGCGCCATCGCGTTGCTGGTGTACCTGGTGATTGCCGTTTCGCAACTGCGCATGCGTGCCAAGCGCGAGGCCAGCGGTGAGCAGATCGCGTTCAAGATGTGGCTGTTCCCAGGGCTGACCTGGGCGACCATTGCCTTTATCGTGGCGGTACTGGGGGTAATGGCACTGCGTGAGGACCACCGCATCGAGATCATCGCGACGGCACTGCTGAGCATCGCCGTGGTGGCTGCGGGGCTGCTGGTGCACCGCAAGCGCGAAGCTGGTGGCCAGGCGGCAGTGGTCAAGTAAGGCAGCGGCGACCGCTCGCTTGCCCTCTGGTGCAAGCAGCGGCTCTACGCGAAATCTGCAAGCTTGCACAATGCCATGTAGCGGTCCTTGCCGGGGGCCGGGCCGGCCGCGACATATCTGCTCAGAAGCTGAAAACCTGGGGCTGCTGCGCAGCCCATCGCGGCACAAGGCCGCTCCCACGAGATGGCGTCAGCAAGGTCATCTGCTTCAGGCAGTAGCCATCGGCATACGCGGCATTTCCCATGCAACTGCCATCGCCATGCATGGCACTTCCTTCAAGCAGAGCGCCACAACCTTTCAAGGCTTTTGACTCAGCGGTAGGTCGGCAATGCAAACCGCTGCTGACTCTGCAGCATCGAGATCACCGGCAGCTCACCAGCTTGCCGTTCTGCCTCGCAGGATCACTGCACCTGCAGGCTCAACTGCACCTGCAGGATAACCCGCTC
>NZ_JBICKJ010000058.1:0-1142 GCF_043104125.1 Pseudomonas sp. xss_4 | reverse complement strand
TCAGCTCTCGGCCTTGAAATCCCGGATTTGCCTAAGATTTCAGCCTACCACCTTAAACCTGGACAACCAACGCCAGGCTGGCCTAACCTTCTCCGTCCCTCCATCGCAATAACTGGAAGTACAGGAATATTAACCTGTTTTCCATCGACTACGCTTTTCAGCCTCGCCTTAGGGACCGACTAACCCTGCGTCGATTAACGTTGCGCAGGAAACCTTGGTCTTTCGGCGTGCGAGTTTTTCACTCGCATTGTCGTTACTCATGTCAGCATTCGCACTTCTGATACCTCCAGCAAGCTTCTCAACTCACCTTCACAGGCTTACAGAACGCTCCTCTACCGCATCACCATAAGGTGATACCCGTAGCTTCGGTGCATGGTTTGAGCCCCGTTACATCTTCCGCGCAGGCCGACTCGACTAGTGAGCTATTACGCTTTCTTTAAAGGGTGGCTGCTTCTAAGCCAACCTCCTAGCTGTCTAAGCCTTCCCACATCGTTTCCCACTTAACCATGACTTTGGGACCTTAGCTGACGGTCTGGGTTGTTTCCCTTTTCACGACGGACGTTAGCACCCGCCGTGTGTCTCCCATGCTCGGCACTTGTAGGTATTCGGAGTTTGCATCGGTTTGGTAAGTCGGGATGACCCCCTAGCCGAAACAGTGCTCTACCCCCTACAGTGATACATGAGGCGCTACCTAAATAGCTTTCGAGGAGAACCAGCTATCTCCGAGCTTGATTAGCCTTTCACTCCGATCCACAGGTCATCCGCTAACTTTTCAACGGTAGTCGGTTCGGTCCTCCAGTCAGTGTTACCTAACCTTCAACCTGCCCATGGATAGATCGCCCGGTTTCGGGTCTATACCCAGCGACTAAACGCCCTATTAAGACTCGCTTTCGCTACGCCTCCCCTATTCGGTTAAGCTCGCCACTGAATATAAGTCGCTGACCCATTATACAAAAGGTACGCAGTCACCTAACAAAGTAGGCTCCCACTGCTTGTACGCATACGGTTTCAGGTTCTATTTCACTCCCCTCTCCGGGGTTCTTTTCGCCTTTCCCTCACGGTACTGGTTCACTATCGGTCAGTCAGTAGTATTTAGCCTTGGAGGATGGTCCCCCCATATTCAGACAAAGTTTCTCGTGCTC
>NZ_JBICKJ010000057.1:0-43768 GCF_043104125.1 Pseudomonas sp. xss_4 | reverse complement strand
TTGTGCCGCGATGGGCCGCAAGGCGGCCCCAACGATATCAGCTCAGAAGCTGAAATCTCGGGCTGCTGAGCAGCCCATCACGGCCGATCAGGCGCCCCGGCAAGGCCCACAGATGGGATAATTTCCAGCTGTGTGCCGGGGAAGTCTTTCAAAAAAGCTTCAGCCCCCAGCCACCTGCCAAACCGGTTCGCCCTGCAACGAACCGCCCCTGACAGCAATCAACCAAACTGCTTCTGCTGTTGCTGCTGCTTGGCCACCAGCTCGGACGCAGCCAGGTAAGCCTGTTGGAACTCATCGCTTTCCAGCCACGCCATGGTCGTGTCTTCGTCCGCGCCATCGAGCCATGCACGGTAGGCGTTGAATACCATCACGATATAGTCGGTCGCGTGTTCTTCCTTGTGGCCCTTGAGCACCAAGGCCAGCAGCGGGTCCACCAGGAATACCGAGATCATTGGCACCAGGCCGCCTTCCTGCGCTTCTTTCATCTTCTTGAACAAAGGGTCGTAACTGGCCGACGCCATGGCCTTGTCGAACACCTGCTCGACGCTGGCGCTATCGCCTGCGCTGGCCTTCACGGCCTGGCCGCTGCGTACCATGCGGTTCTGCTTGGCCTTGGTGGCGGCGCGCTTGGCGCGTTTTTGTTGCTTGGTAGAGGTGGCCATGGGCAATCCTTGGGTGGGGCTTGAAAGTGCGCGTATTGAAGCGCAGTTGCCCGCGAAACCCAAGTGCCATGCACGCACCAGTGGCCGTCAACTGGCGATCGCGTCGTCCTCCTCGAACCCGCGCGATGCCCGGCCGACCAGCAGAGGGTCCGGCGCGTAGGCCACGCTCAAGTCCTTGTCCGGGTAGTCCAGCGAATGCAGGAAGTGGCGGATACAGTTGATGCGCGCACGCTTCTTGTCATCGGACTTGATCACCGTCCACGGCGCGTCGGCGGTGTCGGTATGGAAGAACATGGCCTCCTTGGCGGCGGTGTAGTCGTCCCACTTGTCCAGGGACTTGATGTCGATGGGCGACAGTTTCCAGTGCTTGAGGGGGTCGTCACGGCGCGAGATGAAACGGCGCAGTTGTTCTTCGCGGTTCACCGAAAACCAGTACTTGAACAGCAGGATGCCGCTGTTGCACAGCATCCGCTCAAGGTCCGGCGCCTGGCGCATGAACTCCAGGTACTGAAGGGGCGAGCAGAAATCCATCACCTTCTCAACGCCGGCGCGGTTGTACCAGGAGCGGTCGAAGAACACCATTTCTCCCGCCGTGGGCAGGTGCTGCACATAGCGCTGGAAGTACCACTGGCCTTTCTCCTGCTCCGACGGCTTTTCCAGCGCAACGATGCGAGCGCCCCGGGGGTTCAGGTGCTCCATGAACCGCTTGATGGTCCCGCCCTTGCCTGCAGCGTCCCGCCCCTCGAACAGAATCACCACCCGCTGACCTGTTTCTTTCACCCAGCTTTGCACCTTGAGCAACTCGATCTGCAGGGCGTGCTTGGCCCTTTCGTACTCTTGTCGACGCAAGCGCTGCGGGTAGGGGTAGCCTAATGGCAAGCGCGCCGATGTGCTGTCTTCGCTGCTGCCCTTGGGGGCGGTGGCGACTTCCAATGCGGCGGGCGCCTGGCTGATCGCGGTGATGGCAGGTTCGGGTTTGCGCGGGCGGGGGCGGCGAGTGCGCGGCTTGGCCTTGGGGGCAGCGTTCTCGAGGGGAGGGGGAGTCTGGAGAGGGGCGTCTTCGCTCATGGAGGTCCTTGCAAGGTGGTTCGAATGTTCACCTTGAATGCTAAGGACGACAGGGGGCTGGCTTTTTGATGTTGGTCAACTTGGCCGGGATGAGTGCTGCTGCTCGACGGCTACCCATGACGAAGGGCGGTCCACCAGCACTTTTCGACAGGCAACAAAAAACCCGCACTGGGCGGGTTTCTTGTGTCGCTTCGGGTAACTTTGCAACCACCAGAAGCTGAAGGTGGTGCCCAGAGACGGAGTCGAACCGCCGACACGAGGATTTTCAATCCTCTGCTCTACCGACTGAGCTATCTGGGCGACGAGGTGAATTAAATAGACTTTCAGACTGCTCGTCAACGACTTTTTGAAAAAAATATTAAATTAATTCCGTCGCTTACGTTCTCCGAGGTCACTGCGAGGGCGGGACGTAGCCTTCTGCCTGGGCGTATTCTTCGCCGGCGAAAAACTTGTCCATCTCGGCCTGGAGGAATTTGCGGTCCTCGCCATTCATCATGTTCAGGCGCTTTTCGTTGATCAGCATGGTCTGGTGCTTCTGCCAGTCGGTCCAAGCCTTCTGCGAGATGTGATCGAAGATGTCCTGGCCCTTGGCCCCCGGATAGGGTGGGCGGTCCAGGCCGGGCAGTTCTTCGTTGTACTTGCGGCACATCACGGTGCGGGTCATCAGGCATCTCCTGCAATCAGTTCGTCGGCTGCGCGTTTGAGCAGCTTCTTCACCGGGGCGGCCAGGCCCAGGCGCGGTGGGGTGGCCAGGTTATACCAGAGCCAGTCGGCCTCGACCATGTGCCCTTCGACCGGGTCGACGTGCACCAGCCAAGGCTCGATGGCCAGCTGGAAGTGGCTGAAGGTGTGGGTCAGGTTGTCCAGGGCGCGGCTGCGGCCCAGGCGCAGGCCGTGCTGGTCGGCCAGGTCGTCGAGCTGGCCGATGTCGTCGAGCTCCGGCAAGCTCCACAGCCCGCCCCACAGGCCACTGGACGGGCGACGGTACAGCAGGATGGCGCCGTCGTCGTTGGCCAGCAGCGGCATCAGCGTGCGCCGCTGCGGTAGCGCCTTGCGCGGTTTGGGCTCGGGGTAGCGGGTTTCTTCGCCATGCAGGTGCGCCTCGCAGCCGCGCCGTACCGGGCAGAGCAGGCAGGTGGGTTTGCTGCGGGTGCACAGCGTCGCGCCCAGGTCCATCATTGCCTGGGTGTAGTGGTTGGCACGAAGCTTGGGCGTGAAGCGCTCGGCGGTGGCCCACAGTTGGTTGGCCACCTTCGGCTCACCGGGGTAACCGGCCTGGGCGGTGAACCGGGCCAGCACCCGCTTGACGTTACCATCCAGGATCGGCGCACGAATGCCCATGCTGATGCTGGCGATGGCGCCGGCTGTGGAGCGGCCGATACCCGGCAGCTCGGTAAGCTGCTCGACGCTGCGCGGGAACACCCCGCCATGCTGCTCGACCACGATTCTTGCAGCCTTCTGCAGGTTGCGGGCGCGGGTGTAGTAGCCCAGGCCCGTCCACAAATGCAGCACCTCGTCCTCGGGCGCCTCGGCCAGCGCCTGCACGGTCGGTAGCGCGTGCATGAAGCGGTCGAAATAGTTCAGCACCGTGCTGACCTGGGTCTGTTGCAGCATGATCTCAGACACCCATACACGATACGGGTTGATGCCCTGTTGCCAGGGCAGATCGTGCCGACCGTGTGCGTCGTACCACTCCAGCACAGCGCTGGAAAACTGCTCGGGTGTCATCGCTTGAACAGCCCCTTGAGCGCGTCTTTGAGTTCCGGGCTCACTTTGTCTCCGAGTTTTTCATCGAGCTTTTCGTCGATCTTGTCTTTGAGGCGATTGCCTGCGAGTTTGGCAGCGACCTTGCCCATGCCGTCCTTGTCCAGACGGCAGGCCTTGGCGCCCAGCTCCAACGGGCCACGGCAGCGCAGCGGTACTTCCACACCCACATAGCGCTCGTTGACCTGGCAGGCCGGGTCGGGCATGGCCCGCTGGTCGCCCTCGACGATCACACCCACGTTGTAGTCCATGCCCAATACCCGCAGGTCCACGTCACCATGGCCGTTGACGGTCAGGCCTGGGATTCGCACCTTAAGGTCAGGGTTGCTGGCCACGCCATTGCGAATCACCACGCTGCCACGCAGCTCCTGGAACGGGGTGTCCTTGCCGCGCGGCTCGCCGCTGAGCGACTTGCGGTTGAGCGTGGCGATGGCCTGGCACAGTTGCTGTTCGAGGTTGGCATTGACCAGCACACCGTCATTGATGGTGAAGTTGGCCGTGCCGTTGAGCGTGTCCACCAGCGCTTTCTGGCTGTTACCGGTGGCGGTCAGGTCGCTGGACAGGGTCAGCAGGCCCTTGACCGGCGGCGTCTTGTCTTTGTCGTCGGTCTTGATGAAGTGCTCGACCGGTACTCGCTGGATGCGGGTATTGGCCCCCAGTTGTGGCACGGCGGGGCGCACATCGACCGTGCCCTTGGCCTCGAAGGTGCCGTTGTACAGGTCACCGCGCAAGGTTTGCAGGGTCAGTAGCCCACCCTGGCCATTGGCTGTCAGGCGGGCGTTGCCGATGGGCAGCTTGTCCAGCGTCAGCGAACCGAAGCTCAGGTCTGCCTGCAGGTCGAGGACGCGCAGACGGTCCACCGGCAGCAGTTTGTCGGTGCTCCAAGCGCCCTGGGTGGGGGCGTCGGGCAGCGGTGTGCTGCCTGCACCGGCCACGGCACTGGCTTCTTGCTGCTGTACCTGGGCCTTGCGCGCAGCAGTGGCGCCCTTGGCCTCTTCGCTTTTGGCCGGCAGGTACCGGTCGGTATCGAAGCTGTCGCCCTTAAGTTGCAGGCGCAGGGCTTGCCTGGCGAAATCTTCGATCGCCACGCGCCCGGTGAAGGTGCTGCTGTCCAGTTTCACCGACAAATCTTCCAGGGCGATGCTGGCAGGCGTGCCCTGCAGGCGCGTGACCAGTTCGAGTTTGCCGAAGGCGGCCGGGTCCTGGGTAGCAGGCAGCGGATGGCCGATACCGTCCAGGAACGTGCGCAGGTCGAACTGCGCAATGGACAGGCCACCACTTAGCTGCGGCGTCTTGTCCAGCTCACGCAGGTTGAGTTCGCCCAGGGCGCGCAGCTGGTTGGCCGACAGTTTCAGGCCGTTCCATGACGCCACGTTGGCGGCCTGGTCGAGCAGCAACTGGCCCTGGGCGGCGAAGGTCACGGTCTTGCCGCCGGTAGGCTCGCCGGAGGTTTCACCCGACAGGCGCATGTCTTCGAAGCTGTAGCGCTTGAGCGCACGGTCCAGGCGCAGCTCGCCGGCCAGTTCGGTGCGCGCCTTGATGTTGGGCTGGCTGGCGCTGATGAATGCGCTGGCCTTGAGTGGAATACTGGCGCCTTCGTGCACCGCGCCAGTGCTGAGCTGAATGCTTTCGGCGTTGTAGCTGACGCCGCTGCGTGCGTCGGTGTACTGCACGCGTGCATTGTTCACGGTCAAGCTGTCGATATCGAGCTTGACCGGTCGGTCTGCGCTGGCGGTGCCGGAGCGCTGATCGCTGTTTTCGGTGCCCTGCGTATCCCCTGGCGCAGGGGTCTTGCCTTCGGCCGACGCGGGCAATGGCTTGCCGAAGTCCTCCCAGTTGCCATGCCCCTGTTCGTCACGGGTCAGGATCAGGTTCAGCCCTTCGACGCGCACATCGCTCATCTGCACCTCGCGGCGCAGCAGCGGCAGTACCCGCACCGACAGGCCCAGCATCTGCAAGTCGGCAAAGGGCGACTTGGGCGCATTCAAGGTGGCGATGCTGGCGTCATGCAGCTCCAGCCCCAGCCATGGGAACAGGCTCCAGCCAATGTCGCCGTTGAGGGTCAGCTCCACATGAGCCTTGTCGCGCGCCAACTGGCGAATCTCGTCTTTGTAGTCGTTGGGATCGAACAGGTGGGTCAGGGCAAAGCCCAGCGCCACGATGATCAGCAACAACCCGAGAAGCCCTAGGCCCAGGATTTTGCCGAACGCTTTCATGGGCGAGTCCTTAACTATCGGAATGTGAATTCAAGCGCGAGAGTATAGCGCCGCAGCGGCCGTCCCTGTTTATTCGCCTGGATATACCGGCCATTTCCTACATGCCAAGCAGATGCTACGGCTTTCGACAGCGGTGATCATGGCAGTTCAGAAAGATCGGCTACAGCGCCTGACCGTGTCAGCCGAACTAAAATGGGCGATATCAGATTGCTTTCATGTGATCGGATACTGCACCCTTGCGCCGCTTTGCCTGCCTCCACAACTTATAAAAAGGATCATCTCCATGAGCCGTACCGTGACGGCGGATGCCCTGGCCAGTGCGCCAGGCTTCCTCTCCAAGGAACGCATCATCGCCCGGCCGGGCTTCAACCGCTGGCTGGTGCCCCCGGCTGCTCTGGCCATTCACCTGTGCATCGGCATGGCCTATGGCTTTTCGGTGTTCTGGCTGCCGTTGTCGCAAGCCTTGGGCATTACGGCGCCAGTGGCATGCGCGCCAGACATGAGCTTCATTGCCCGGTTGTTCAGCGCCGAGTGCGACTGGCCCATTTCGATGCTCAGCTGGATCTACACCCTATTCTTCGTCTTCCTCGGCTGTTCGGCCGCCGTGCTGGGCGGTTGGCTGGAGCACGCCGGCCCGCGCAAGGCCGGGTTGGTCTCGGCGCTGTGCTGGTGTGGCGGCATGCTGATTTCCGCCATCGGGGTGAAGACCCATCAGCTGTGGCTGATGTGGCTGGGTTCCGGTGTGATCGGCGGCATTGGCTTGGGCCTGGGGTACATTTCGCCCGTTTCCACCCTGATCAAGTGGTTCCCGGACAAGCGCGGCATGGCCACCGGCATGGCTATCATGGGCTTCGGCGGCGGAGCCATGGTGGGTGCACCGTTGGCCACGGCGCTGATGGGCCATTTTGGCAACGCGCACGAGGTGGGCGTATGGCAGAGCTTCGTGGTCATGGCCGCGATCTACTTCGTGTTCATGACGGCCGGCGCCCTGGCGTATCGCATCCCGCCCACCGGCTGGAAGCCCGAAGGCTGGAGCGCACCGGCCAAGAAGGCGGGCAACGGCATGGTCACCGATCGCCATGTGCACGTCAGCGTAGCCTGGAAAACCCCGCAGTTCGTTTTGGTCTGGCTGGTGTTGTGCCTGAACGTGTCGGCCGGTATCGGTATTCTTGGCATGGCCTCGCCGCTGTTGCAGGAAGTGTTCGCTGGCAAGCTGCTGGGCAATGAACTCACCTTCAGCCAGCTCAATGCCGCGCAATTGGCGCAGATTGCCGCCATTGCGGCGGGCTTTACCGGCTTGTTGAGCCTGTTCAACATCGGCGGGCGGTTTTTCTGGGCGTCGTTCTCCGACTATATCGGGCGCAAGAATACCTACTTCGCCTTCTTTGCCTTGGGCGTTGGCCTGTACAGCCTGATCCCGAACATGGGCCACTTGGGCAACGTGGCGCTGTTCGTGGCGGCGTTCTGCATCATCCTGTCGATGTACGGCGGTGGCTTCTCCACGGTACCGGCCTACCTGGCCGACCTGTTCGGCACGCAAATGGTCGGCGCCATCCATGGGCGCCTGTTGACAGCCTGGGCCGCCGCCGGGGTGCTGGGGCCTGTATTGATCACCTACCTGCGCGAGTATCAGTTGGCGGCTGGCGTCGAGCGTGCGGCAGCGTACGACATGACCCTGTACATCCTCGCTGGCCTGCTGGTGCTGGGCTTCATCTGCAACATGCTGATCCGTCCGGTGGCCGACAAGCACTTCATGACCGATGCGCAGCTGGCTGCCGAACGTGCGTTGAGCCATGACAAGGGCGCTGACGGCGTGCGATCCCTCGAATGGAAGGCCGCACCTGGCAGCCTGCCGCTGGTGCTGTTGGCCTGGGCCGTGGTGGTGGTGCCGTTGGCCTGGGGCGTCTGGGTGACCCTGCAGAAGACCGCCGTATTGTTCCACTGACCTAGGCCGGTCGAAGCGTTGTCATGGGGCATTCGCGCCGGGCCCCGTGGCATCGATGCTGTCGGCAAGTGCAACAGGGCCGCGTTCAGTGGCGGCCCTAGAGTTATCGCAAAAGCGGTCATTTCCTCCCGGTTGTATAGACCTGTAGCGGTATCCGACCCCGTCATCACTGGGCTTGCCATATGTCTTGCGCGTTCCAAGCAGCGGCCATCTGCGCCTATAATGCAGCCCTTTTCGCCTAATGATTTTGCGGAGCTGGTGATGGTCGAACGTAAGGCTTCCGTCGAGCGCAATACCCTGGAAACCCAGGTCAAGTGCTCGATCAACCTCGATGGCAGTGGCAAGGCCCGATTCGATATCGGCGTGCCTTTCCTTGAACACATGCTGGACCAGATCGCCCGCCATGGGCTGATCGATCTGGATATCGAGTGCAAGGGCGACCTGCATATCGACGATCACCATACCGTCGAGGACGTCGGTATCACCCTGGGCATGGCGTTCGCCCAGGCCATCGGCGACAAGAAAGGCATCTTCCGCTACGGCCACGCCTATGTGCCGCTGGACGAAGCATTGTCGCGCGTGGTCATCGACTTCTCCGGCCGCCCCGGCCTGCAGATGCATGTGCCTTACACCCGTGCCAGCGTCGGCGGTTTCGACGTCGACCTGTTCCAGGAATTCTTCCAGGGCTTCGTCAACCACGCCCTGGTCACGTTGCACATCGACAACCTGCGGGGGCACAACACCCACCACCAGATCGAGACCGTGTTCAAGGCCTTCGGCCGCGCACTGCGCATGGCTGTTACCCTCGACGAGCGCATGGCCGGGCAGATGCCGTCTACCAAAGGGTGCCTGTAAATGCAGACGGTAGCGGTAATCGACTATGGCATGGGCAACCTGCACTCGGTGGCCAAGGCGCTTGAGCACGTCGGCGCCGGCAAGGTACTGGTCACCAGTGATGCAGCGGTGATCCGCGAAGCGGACCGGGTGGTGTTCCCAGGCGTTGGTGCCATTCGCGACTGCATGGCCGAGATTCGCCGCCTGGGCTTTGACAGCCTGGTGCGTGAAGTGAGCCAGGATCGCCCATTCCTGGGCATCTGCGTAGGCATGCAGGCGCTGCTTGAGCACAGTGAAGAAAACGACGGCGTCGACTGCATTGGCCTGTTCCCGGGCCAGGTGCGCTTGTTCGGCAAAGACCTGCAAGAAGACGGCGAGCATCTGAAAGTGCCGCACATGGGGTGGAACGAAGTCAGCCAGAGCGTCGACCACCCTCTGTGGCACGACATCAGCGACCGGGCGCGTTTCTATTTCGTGCACAGCTACTACATTGCCGCCGGCAAGCCCACCCAAGTGGTTGGCCGTGGCCATTACGGCGTCGATTTCGCCGCGGCGCTGGCCGATGGTTCGCGTTTCGCGGTCCAGTTCCACCCGGAGAAAAGCCATACCCATGGCCTGCAACTGCTGCAGAACTTCGTGGCCTGGGACGGGCGCTGGTAAATGAGCCGTTCGAAGACCAAGGCGCCGATCCTCACGCTGGCCCCCGAGCAGGAGCGTGAAGCGCTCGATACGCTCAAGCGCTTTCTCGAAGACCGTTTCGAGCTGGAACTGGGGTCATTCGAAGTCGCCGAGGTGCTCGAACTGTTCACCCATCACATTGCACCCCATTACTACAACAGGGCGATCGCCGATGTTCAGCTGCACCTCAAGGAGCGGTTCGAGAGCATCGAAAGCGATCTGTGGGCGCTCGAGAAGCCCTGAAACCCCAAGAACGGACAGGTTCCCAAGATGCTGATTATCCCCGCTATCGATCTGAAGGACGGTGCCTGCGTGCGTCTGCGCCAGGGCCGCATGGAAGATTCCACGGTATTTTCCGATGACCCGGTGAGCATGGCCGCCAAGTGGGTCGAGGGCGGCTGCGGTCGCCTGCACCTGGTCGACCTCAACGGTGCCTTCGAAGGCCAGCCGGTCAACGGTGAAGTGGTCACCGCCATCGCCAAGCGCTACCCGACCCTGCCGATCCAGATCGGTGGCGGCATCCGCTCGCTGGAAACCATCGAGCACTACGTCAAGGCTGGCGTCAGCTATGTCATCATCGGCACCAAGGCGGTGAAGCAGCCTGAATTCGTGGCCGAGGCCTGCAAGGTCTTCCCTGGCAAGGTCATCGTCGGCCTGGACGCCAAGGACGGCTTCGTCGCCACCGATGGCTGGGCCGAAGTGAGCACCGTGCAGGTCATCGACCTGGCCAGGCGCTTCGAGGCCGATGGCGTCTCGGCGATCGTCTACACCGACATCGCCAAGGACGGCATGATGCAGGGCTGCAACGTACCGTTCACCAAGGCCCTGGCAGAAGCCACGTCGATTCCGGTGATCGCTTCGGGTGGCATCCACAACCTGGGCGACATCAAGGCGCTGCTCGAAGCCAAGGCGCCTGGCATCATTGGCGCCATCACCGGCCGCGCCATCTACGAGGGCACCCTCGACGTAGCCGAGGCCCAGGCCTTCTGTGACAACTACCCGAGCATTGGCCAGCGCTAAGCGAGCGCGACAAGGGGGCGCCTGTGGCGTCTCCTGTGTTGCCCCACGCTTGCCGCTTGCAGTTGCTTCCCAGGAGCCCTCTCATGGCTTTAGCTAAACGCATCATCCCTTGCCTGGACGTGGACAACGGCCGTGTGGTCAAGGGCGTCAAATTCGAGAACATCCGCGATGCCGGCGATCCGGTGGAGATTGCCCGGCGCTACAACGAGCAGGGTGCCGACGAGATCACCTTCCTCGACATCACGGCCAGCGTCGATGGTCGCGATACCACCCTGCACACCGTCGAGCGCATGGCCAGCCAGGTGTTCATCCCGCTGACCGTGGGGGGTGGGGTGCGCACCGTGCAGGACATCCGCAACCTGCTCAATGCCGGTGCCGACAAGGTATCGATCAACACTGCCGCGGTATTCAACCCGGACTTCGTGGGCGAGGCGGCGGACCGTTTCGGTTCCCAGTGCATCGTCGTGGCCATCGATGCCAAGCAGGTATCCGGCCCCGGTGAAACCCCGCGCTGGGAAATCTTCACCCATGGCGGGCGCAAGCCGACCGGCCTGGACGCGGTGGAGTGGGCGAAGAAGATGCAAGACCTGGGTGCGGGCGAAATCCTGCTGACCAGCATGGACCAGGATGGCATGAAGAACGGGTTCGACCTGGGCGTGACCCGTGCCATCAGCGATGCGTTGAGCATCCCGGTGATCGCCTCGGGCGGGGTGGGTAACCTTCAGCACCTGGCCGATGGTATCTTGCAAGGGCAT
Organism: Pseudomonas sp. xss_4; assembly: GCF_043104125.1. NCBI lineage: Bacteria > Pseudomonadati > Pseudomonadota > Gammaproteobacteria > Pseudomonadales > Pseudomonadaceae > Pseudomonas > Pseudomonas sp. xss_4. The sequence continues at coordinate 32,826 of NZ_JBICKJ010000057.1, read as the reverse complement.
GCCAGTGCCGTGTTGGCTGCCAGCATCTTCCATTTTGGGGAGTACACGGTGCCTGAGGCCAAGGCCTATATGGCAGCGCGCGGAATAGTCGTTCGCTGACTCGAAAAAAAGGGGCTGCCAGGCAGCCCCTTTGGTGATCAGCCCTGCTTCACTTCACGCATGGGCTTGCCTTTGACCGGCGCGTCGTTGGCCACGTAGTACTTGGCAGTGCTGCGCGGCAACGGCTTGCGACCACGGATCTTGTCCGAGATTTTCTCGGCGATCATGATGGTGGTGGCGTTGAGGTTGCCGGTGATGATGATCGGCATGATCGACGCATCCACTACACGCAGGCCCTGCATGCCATGCACGCGGCCTTCGCCATCGACCACTGCCATGTCGTCGGTGCCCATCTTGCACGAGCACGATGGGTGGTAGGCGGTTTCGGCGTGCTCACGGATGAATTTGTCCAGCTCTTCATCGGTTTGCACGTGCGCACCTGGGCTGATTTCGCGACCACGGTACGGGTCCAGCGCTGGCTGGGCCATGATTTCGCGGGTCAGGCGAATACCGTCACGGAATTCTTCCCAGTCCTGCTCGGTGGCCATGTAGTTGAACAGGATGCTTGGGTGCTGGCGTGGGTCCTTGGACTTGACCTGCACGCGGCCGCGGCTAGGCGAGCGCATCGAGCCCATGTGCGCCTGGAAGCCATGTTCCTTGACGCCCTTGGAGCCGTTGTAGTTGATGGCTACCGGCAGGAAGTGGTACTGGATGTTCGGCCATTTGAATTCAGGGCGCGAGCGAATGAAACCGCCGGCCTCGAACTGGTTGCTGGCCCCGATGCCGGTACCGTTGAACAGCCACTCGGCGCCGATGGCCGGCTGGTTCCACCACAGCAGCGACGGGTACAGCGAGACGGGCTGGGTGCACGCGTACTGAAGGTACAGTTCCAGGTGATCCTGCAGGTTTTCGCCAACGCCTGGCAGGTCGTGAACGACCGGGATGTCCAGGCTTTCGAGCAGGGCGCGCGGGCCCACGCCGGAGCGCTGCAGCAGTTGCGGCGTGGCGATGGCGCCGGAGCTGACGATCACTTCCTTGCGGGCACGTGCTTCGACGCGCTCTTCGCTGTCGCCCACCAAGTAGCTCACACCAATGGCGCGCTTACCGTCGAACAGTACGCGGTCGCTCAGGGCGTGGGTCACGATGGTCAGGTTGGGGCGTTTCTTGGCCTGGTCCAGGTAACCGCGGGCAGTGCTGGAGCGGCGGCCATTCTTGGTCACCGAACGATCCATCGGGCCGAAGCCTTCCTGCTGGTAGCCGTTGAGGTCTTCGGTGCGCGGGTAGCCGGCCTGTACGCCAGCCTCGACCATTGCGTTGAACAGCGGGTTGTTGCCAGCCTTGGGCGTGGCCACGCTCAACGGCCCGTCACCACCGTGGTAGTCGTTGGGGCCGATGTCGCGGGTTTCGGCCTTGCGGAAGTACGGCAGGCAGTCCAGGTAGGTCCAGTCTTCCAGGCCTGGCAGCTCAGCCCAGCCATCGAAGTCCAGGGCGTTGCCGCGGATGTAGCACATGCCGTTGATCAGCGAGGAGCCACCCAGGCCCTTGCCGCGGCCACATTCCATGCGGCGGCCGTCCATGTGCGGCTCCGGGTCGGTCTCGTAGGCCCAGTTGTAGCGGCGGCCTTGCAGCGGGAAGGCCAGGGCAGCTGGCATCTGAGTACGGAAGTCGAAGCGATAGTCAGGGCCGCCGGCTTCTAGCAGCAGCACGGTGGTGCCTGCGTCTTCGGTAAGGCGAGTAGCCAGGGTGTTACCGGCAGAGCCGGCACCAACGATGATGTAATCGTATTCCATGGGGAAGCTTCCTCCGGAAGCAGTTGCGCGTCTGGCGCTGCACCTGGTGCAGCCTGGCCTCACGCGCAAATGGATGAGTGCTGCAAGGGCCGGTCGGTCAACGACCGGCGCTGTCCTGCAGCATGGGCTGGCGTGCTACGGCCGGTCAGAAGACCGAGGCGTAGTCGCCCAGCTCGACCTGTACCGACTTGATGCGGGTGTATTGGGCCAGCGAGCTGATGCCGTTCTCGCGGCCAACGCCCGATTGCTTGTAGCCGCCCACCGGCATTTCGGCTGCCGACTCGCCCCAGGCGTTGATCCAGCAAATGCCCGCTTCGAGCTGGTGGATGATGCGGTGGGCACGGTTCAGGTCGTTGGTGCACACACCGGCAGCCAGGCCGTATTCGGTGTCGTTGGCGCGGCGGATCACTTCTTCCTCGGTCTCGTAGCTGAGGATGCTCATGACCGGGCCGAAGATCTCTTCCTTGACGATGGTCATGTCGTCGCGGCAGTCGGTGAACACGGTCGGGGCCACGAAGGCACCCTTGCCGAAGTCGCCTTCGGTCAGGCGCTCGCCGCCACACAGTACGCGGGCACCTTCTTCCTTGCCCTTGGCGATGTAGCCCAGCACGCTTTCCATGTGCTGGAAGCTGACCAGCGGGCCGAAGTTGGTGTTTTCATCTTCCGGGTTGCCGGCACGGATACGCGCTACGCGCTCGAGAATCTTGGCTTCGAAGGCGGCCTTGTGCTCGGCTGGGATGAACACGCGGGTACCGTTGGTGCACACCTGGCCCGAGCTGTAGAAGTTGGCCATCATGGCGATGTCGGCGGCCTTGTCCAGGTCGGCGTCGGCGCAGATGATCAGCGGCGACTTGCCACCCAGCTCCATGGTCACTTCCTTGAGCGAGGAGCTCGAGGCGCTGGCCATGACCTTCTTGCCGGTGGTGGTGCCGCCGGTGAAGGAGATCTTCTCGATGCGCGGGTGCTCGGTCAGCCAGCTGCCGACTTCGCGGCCGCTGCCGGTCAGTACGTTGAACACGCCGTCCGGCAGGCCGGCTTCGGTGTAGATCTCGGCCAGCTTGAGGGTGGTCAGCGAGGTGACTTCCGACGGCTTGAAGATCATCGCGTTGCCGGCAGCCAGGGCCGGTGCGGATTTCCACAGGGCGATCTGGATCGGGTAGTTCCAGGCGCCGATACCGGCAGTCACGCCCAGCGGTTCGCGACGGGTGTAGACGAAGGACGATTCGCGCAGCGGAATCTGCTCGCCTTCGATGGCAGGGACCAGGCCTGCGTAATATTCCAGTACGTCAGCGCCGGTGACGATGTCGACGTAGCGGGTTTCGGAGTAGGACTTGCCGGTGTCCAGGGTTTCCAGCATAGCCAGCTCGTCGTTGCGTTCGCGCAGGATGTCCACGGCGCGGCGCAGGATGCGCGAGCGCTGCATGGCAGTCATGGCCGCCCACACTTTCTGGCCGCGCTCGGCGCTTTCGACAGCCTTCTCGACGTCAGCCTCGGTGGCGCGTTGCACGTGGGCAAGCACTTCGCCGGTAGCCGGGTTGATGGCTTCGAAGGTGGCATCGGTGCCAGCGTCGACGTAACCGCCATCGATGTAGAGTTTTTGCGTTCCGAAACGGGCCATAGTGTCCTCGCAAGTGCAATGTGTGTGTAGGCCAGGCGTCACGCTCCTGCCGTGCTGGCAGAGGCCGTGCGCCGTTTTTCAGCAGCAGGGTCGGTGCCCAGTGTGCGCTGCTTGGCCAGTTGTAGATCCATGTATTCGTAAGCGATCCGTATCGCCTGGTCGGTGTCGAAGGCATCCCCCGACAAGGCTCCACGCAGCCACAGGCCGTCGATCAGAGCCGCCAGCCCGCGGGCTGCCTTGCGTGCATGGTAAAGCGGCAGCACGCGGCGAAACTGGCAACACAGGTTAGAGTACAAACGGTGGTCATTGATCCGTTGCAACCTGTGCAGATCGGGCTGGTGCATGCTGGAAGCCCAAAAGGCCAACCAGGTTTTCATCGCCGGGCCATTCACCTGGCTGGCATCGAAGTTGCCCTCGATTATCACTTTCAGGTGGGCGCGCGGCGCATCGTCCGTCAACGCCTGGCGGCGTGCTCGCACGCCTTCGTTGAGCATGCTCATGATGTAGCCCATCGTCGCTGCGATCAGGCCGTTCTTGTCCCGAAAGTAGTGACTGATGATGCCGTTCGACACGCCGGCCAAACGGGCAATGAGCGCAATGCTGGCGTCCCCCAGACCGACCTGATCGACCGCTTGTAACGTGGCTTCGATCAACTGCTGACGGCGGATGGGTTGCATACCGACCTTGGGCATCTTGCTTTCTCCTCAGGTCTGCGAGCAGACGACCAGCGTCTGACTCAGCGAAGACCAGTCTATTTTGTTTTGATTGAACGTTCAATCAATAAAGAATAAGCTCTGCGACAATTTGTGCCATTGACAGCCCATGTGACGGCTCCAGCGGCATCGATTGAAACCTTAGGAAATCGCGCAAACCCAGGGCCGGCAAGGCTTGTAACGGGGGCGATCGATAAAGGACGCAGACGCCGTCGCAGTGTGGACAACCTGCGACATGCCTCAGGATCGGGCGATATCCCTGTGACCAATGCGCGCACTTTCAACCGTGCGCAGCGTTTTGAAGCGGTGGTAACGGCGTATGTGTTGCAGCGGATCGGTTCGAAACCGCGATTTCCAGGGTGCTTTTATAACACCTGATGCAGTGGGGGTATTCCACCAAATGCTCAGGAAGACCGATTAGCCTCCACTGCCGTTCTGCCCGGAGCCTTCTTGCAATGAGTTCTGCCTCACTAACCAAACCCCCCGCCGAGAGGGTACGGGTCAACCGCGTGGTGTTCTACACCTCGGCGCTGATGATCCTCGTTCTGACTGCCTTGCTTATCGCTGTTCCTGAAACTGCCGGCCGCGTACTGGGCGTCGCCCAGCAGTGGCTGACGCGCAGTTTCGGCTGGTACTACATGCTGGTGATCTGCGGCTACTTGCTGTTCGTCATCTACCTGGCGTTTTCCGACTACGGCAAGCTCAAGCTGGGCGGCAAGGAAGACCAGCCTGACTTCAGCTATGGCGCCTGGGCCGGCATGCTGTTCTCGTCGGGCATCGGTATCTCGCTGTTGTACTTCGGCGCATCCGAGCCGCTGGATCACTACTTCAATCCGCCCGAAGGCACGCCGGCCAGCCTGGAAGCGGCGCGTCAGGGCCTGCAGCTCACGTTCCTGCACTGGGGCCTGCACGGCTGGGCGATCTACGCCCTGGTGGGCCTGGCCGTGGGTTATTTCGCCTACCGTCACAACCAGCCGCTGGCACTGCGCTCGGCACTTTATCCACTGGTGGGCGAGCGCTGGGTCAAGGGCGCTGCCGGCAACGCTGTGGATATCTTCGGCATGTTCGTGACCCTGCTGGGCCTGGTCACCAACCTTGGGATCGGCTCGATGCAGGTCGCGTCGGGGCTTGAATACCTGTTCGGCATGGACCACAGCAAGACCAACCTGCTGGTGGTGATTCTGGTAATGGCTGGTGTTGCCACAGTGGCAGCGGTCTCGGGCGTGGAAAACGGCATCCGCCGCCTGTCCAACCTGAACATCGCGCTGTTCAGTGGCCTGCTGATCTTTGTCCTGCTGGGTGGCGAAACCCTGCACCTGCTCAACGGCTTCGTGCAGAACGTGGGCGACTACCTCAACGGCATCGTGCTGAAAACCTTCGACCTCTATGTGTATGAGGGTGAGGCGGGCAAGTCCGAACGCTGGTTGGGCTTGTGGACGGTGTTCTATTGGGCCTGGTGGATTTCCTGGGGTCCGTTCGTGGGCATGTTCATTGCCCGGATCTCCAAGGGCCGTACCGTGCGCCAGTTGGTCAGCGGTGTGCTGTTGATCCCGCTGGGCTTCACCCTGGCGTGGCTGTCGATCTTCGGCAATACCGCCCTGGACTTGGTGATCAACCATGGCGCCGTGGAACTGGGCAAGACCGCCCTCGAGCAGCCGTCCATGTCGATCTACCAACTGCTGGAATACTTCCCGGCAGCTAAGATCGTGATCGGTGTGGCCGTGTTTGTTGGCTTCGTGTTGTTCCTGACCCCAGCGGACTCCGGCGCAGTCATGATGGCGAACCTGTCGTGCAAAGGTGGCAAGGTCGACGAGGACGCCCCGCACTGGATGGTGGTGTTCTGGTCGGTGATCATCACGCTGGTCACCATCGGCTTGTTGTTCGCCGGCAACTTCGAAGCCATGCAGACCATGGTGGTGCTGGCAGGCCTGCCGTTCTCGGTGGTGCTGGTGCTGTTCATGTTCGGCTTGTACAAGGCCATGCGGCAGGACGTGGCCATGGAGCAGGAGCGGGCCGAATTGGCCGCACGTGGCCGTCGAGGCTTCAGTGAGCGCCTGACTCAGCTCGAGCTGCAACCGACCCAGGCGGTGGTGCAGCGCTTCATGGACAAGCAGGTAAGCCCTGCGCTGAAGGATGCAGCGGCCCAGTTGCAAACCCAGGGCTTCGACGTCGAGACCCGGGTCGGCCAGTCGCGCAACATGATGGGCCTGCGAGTGATGATGGAAGAAGGCAACCCCTTCGTCTATGAAGTCAGCCTCGATGGTTACATGGCTGCACCAACAGAAGCCCCGGCCGAGGGTGAGCCCGAGGTACGGCAACGCTTCTACCGCGCCGAAGTGTATTTGCACGACGGTAGCCAGGAGTATGACCTGATGGGCTTTGCGCCTGAACAAATCGTGCGCGATGTGCTGGATCAGTTCGAGAGCCACCGCCAGGTGTTGGGGCGGGTCTACAGCTGACGCACGACCTGGCCTAGCAATATGTACGGCCAATGACCACACGTGCGTGGCTACGGTGGGTCTCCCGATTCAAGGAGGCCCACCATGCTCACCGCTCGAGCCGCTTCATACGACTTCAAAGCCCAGGTCAACGCGCAGTTTTCTGGTCGGCCTACCTTACGGCAGGTAGCCAGCCTGCAAATCATGGGCTTGCTGATCGAGCACTACCCCCTGATTGCCGTTCATCGCCCACGCTCAAGGATGCCAACCAGCTGAGCCTGGTCAGGGCGAACCCCGATGGGCACCAACGACCCTTCCACTCGTAGACGAGATACTCAAGGCCAAGCTGCACAACCGGGTGCTGGACTTCACGCCAGTGGCCAACATCAATCAGTATCTGCTGCTCAGCGGCAAACACTTCTTTGCCATCCCCGACCCGTTCGAGACTGCCGAGGGCGATCAAATCGATCTCGTGGCTCTGCAACCTGCCTTCGAAGACCTGCTGCTTTTACTGGACGACTATTTCAACGCGGCACAGGTCAAGTACTGGCGTGCTGTCGGCAGTATGGGCGTCAGCCGCGATCGCTGGCTGCAGCTGGTCATGATAACGGCGCTGCTGCACAACCTGTCGCTTCACGGCTTGAGCGCTCGGTAGCAGGCTTGTCTGCGTGGACTCTTGGGCAGCCCCAGTGAGCGGCCGACTGTGTTCATGGTGGAGATGGTACGTCCCTATCAGAACAGCAGCGTTAGCCGTTTCCTGCCAGATCTCATCGTACAGGGACAGTGGGACGAGGGTGAGGCAGTGCTGTGGTGCAAGCCGTCCGGCGTGGTGTGGACGTTCGACACGCTGGATGAATTTGCGCAGGCCCTACAGCAGGAGTATCCCGCCCTTGTGGACGAGCAAGGGATGGTATGGCATCGGCATGAGCTTGGAGGAGACCCTTTTGCGCACCGCCATCAGCCACCGTGAAGATCAGCTGATCATGGATTGGTTGACGGTCGACTACCCCAAGCAGCTTGTCTGGCGATTGGATATCGGCGCCACTTACCCGGCATATGTGGTCACCCATCTCGACGACGCGCAGCGTCAGCCTGAGCGGGTCAAACGCTTCGCAGGAGAATGGCGAAGCGCATTACTGCACAGCGCCTTGCAGGCAAAATTGAGGGGACAGTTAAGCGAAATCGGTCTTCAGGCTATTTCCGATTATTGCGGCGGCAGGGTGGACGCAATGCAACCGGCCAGCACACTGATGCCGTTCGCATTGCGACGTGCACCGGACAGTGAGCAATACGATCAGGTACATGGCATGTATGTTCTGGTCAATCAGACGCCTGGAACAGTTGTGCTGTACAGGCCCCTTTACGGTAGTAGGGCCGTGCTGGAGTTCACAAGCACAGACGCCTTGATGGATGAGGTGCGCAACAACGTTGAGCTGCAGGCCAGCATTCTTGACTGGCTAACACCTGAAGCTCGCCCGGTTTACGACCACGGCGGGTTCAGCGAGCCCCAACTGGGGCACTCGATTATCGATACCTCGATCTTGCCCGGGCGTGTTGCGCCTGCTCAGTTCTGGGCCAAACCCTGGCTAAATGATGTCGACCTTCAGTTGTACAGAGCCAACCGCGATTTGCTGGTCGATCTGGCCGAACGCAGCTCGGTCGCCAACGCAGAAAGCCAGTGGGCGATTCTCACTCAAGGTGCCTGGTTGCTGTTCGATGTGGCGTCCATGTTGGTGAGTGGCCCCGCCGGCGCTGTAGCCTGGATGGTCCAAGCGCTCAACGCCGCAGCTGCCGACGAAAAAGCCATTCGTGAAGGTACGGCGTTCGAGCGTTCGGCTGCCGTTGTGGATATCGTGCTCAACCTGGTGATGGCGCTAGGGCACGTGTTCAAACCAAAAACCGCCGCCAAACCGGTGGAACTACCCGATGCCCTAGGCCCTTTGACGTTAGCCCCCGGATCGACGCTCCCAGTGCTGGCCGAGGCCGATGTGCCGAGACCAGGCAAAGTTTATCTTCCCGGGCCGGTCACCAAGCCTCAGGCGATCATGGATTTCTCTTTCTCTGGTGGGGAAGGGTTCAATGTCTTGCCGGCCGAAATGCGCAGCGTGGTATTGGGTTTTCGCGTGCACATCGATCTGGAACAGCATTCGCCCGCGTCCAACGGGGAGGCTGCAGGTCTTTACACGGTCAGTGGGCAGCGCTACGCAAAAATGCTGATGGGCACTTTTGCCGTATCGGTCAATGCCGACGGCGTGCGGATCGTTGATGCGCAGGGCAGGCCTGGCCCGTGGTTGAGGCGTGTGGGCAGGGCGTGGCGTATCGACTCGGGCCAACGCTTGCTAGGTGGGATGCCCAAGAGTCGTCTTCAGCTCGTCCGCGAAGAGAACATGCGCCGCGAAGAGAGCATGCGTGAAGAGGATGGGCGTTTGACGCTTGCGCGCCAAGCATTGGCCGCGACCTATGACCGACATGATTCTGAAGTGGAGAAGACCACCGAAAAACTTGAGGAACTTGAGCGAATAGAAACGCCTGATGCACAGCAACTGGAAATGATCAGCCTATTGCGCCAAGTCAGGAGGGGGCAGCGCCAGTATGTGTGCAAAGACCTGGACGCGCTCATCAAACACGACAGCGAGCACGACGCTCTGCTCATGTCGGGCGGATCGGTAAGACCTTCCAGTCAGCTCGTCTCGACCACGGTAGCTTATCAACGCAGTATCATCCGTCGTGGCCTGTTGGCTTCCTGCGAGACGTATTACAACTTGCTGGCGGTCATGATCAATGAAGAGTCCATAGATGCACAGCTTGATGAAATCGCAGTCCTGCCTACCACTGAGGAGGAGCAGCAACGCTACAAGCGATTGACTGCCTCGCTCGAGCGCGTGACGCAGTGGGCCAAAGATATGCTGGCCTTGGCCGCAAAACTTGATCCTCTACTTGAGAGCACCCGAGCTGACAATGACATTGTGTTCCAGGATGCTGATGGCAAGATCGAAAACAAGCATCTTGAACTGACCAGAATTATTCAACAGCGCCAATTGAACGCCGTTGATCTTGAGTTTCGACTGCTTGAAGACCTCGGCGAATTGTCAATTGATCGTCTTCGGGGTGCCTCCGAAGAGCAGATCAACGAGTACAACGAAATGCTGGTTGGAAAGGCACTCAAGAGTGCGGGCAGCGCCCACGGTGACTTGGCTGGCAGCAGCTTGTCTGTCGAAGAGCGAGTCGCTGTGCTCAATGACGTGATTGATGCGTACGAGGAGACCATTGGCAAGGCGCAATATCTAGCCAGCTCCCAGCCTGAAGCTATCCGACTCGACAAGCTCCAACAGTACCTCGACGAGCTACGCCGGTTGAAGCTGTTGGCCAGCGAGGAAATGCAGGCCAAAATTCGTGAGGTCGAGCAGACCGAGGCCTTTGCACCACGCACGCCCGTCTATGCTCCACGCGGCGGTGTGCGTCGAATGGTCAGAACCAAGCAGGGACGTAACGTAGTCGGTGTCGAGACCGTCGACGACGCAGGTCTCCCTGTACTGCAGCAAGTGGACAGTCATGCGAAGGTGTTGAGAACCTTCCGCCGGCAGGATAGCCAGTGGCAAGAGGTCGAACCGCCAGGCACTGCTGAACAGCCGCCAAGCTCTGCCATCAAGGTAAGCGAGTTGCGTCGACAAGCGCAAAAGCTGATCAATAACGTTGATGCCACGGTTGCGATGGCAAGGAAATTCTTCGCCAAGAATGAGCCATTGGGATTGGCCACGATTGTCGACGAACACGTCAAAGACCTCAAAGCCAACCTGGCGTTGTTGCCTCGAACTGATGCTGAAAGTGCGTTGAGAGGGCGAATCGAGCATGCAATCACTGAGCTTGACGACCATCGTCAGAAGCTGCTCAAGACCTATTATTTGACCTGTAAAACCCCTGCCATGAACGCGCTCAAATTCCTTTACGAACTGGGTGAGATTACCGTTAGCCGAGCAGATCGCAGAGTGCCGTTGGGAACAAATGACTATTTGGATACCTACGAGATCAAACGGGTATCAGGCAGGCCTATCTGGGAGGCTCACTTTCATTATCCTGCCGTGGACACGGCAGATCAGGACTTTTCTCGTGGGCATCTGAAATTGTGGGAGCAGCGCAGGCTTGGGCATCAAGCTGTGTTGCGGGCCGCAAAGAAACAGCAAGTGCTCTCCATCTACCGTGGCCAGCTACGTAAGGGCGATGTGGAGGGCATCATTCCATTCGGGTAACGATGCTGCTGTAGCCTGTGCTCTGCTCGCTGCCAGGTGGCAGGGTCTAGACTCACCGACGTACCTGCACTGGCATGAGGGCACGTGGGCAACCTACTTCGCGGGCACCCTGCGCGATGCCCGCTCAACGGTTGCTGTAGCGGCCTTGCTTGCCATGGGCGGGCATGGCCAGGTTGCTTCGTTCGGCAATCATCTGCTGCAGGTTGATCAGCTTCACACCCTGTCGCGTGAGGTTTGGCAGCTCGCGCTCCAGCACTTCGAGGGTCTGTGGATACGGGTGGCCAATCAGCACTGCCGAGCCCTGTTTGCGCGCCAGGGCGATGCCTTGGTGCAGTTGGCGTGTAATTGCCTCAGGCGTGCGCTCGTCATCCAGAAATACATCCCTGGAGACATTCGCCGTGCCCTGTGCCTGGGCTTGTGCCGCGGCCACGGTCGCAGCGCTGGTGCGGCTGTCGACGAAGAACAGGTCGCGGCGCTGTAGCTCACCCATCAACCAGGTCATGGCGTCGCGTTGTGCCGTCATGCGGCTGCCCATGTGGTTGTTCACGCCAGCGGCATAAGGCACCTTGGCCAGGGCCGCATCAAGACGCCTGGCAAGCTCGTCTTGCGGCACGCCGGGGTGCCAGGCATAGGGCCCGGTGGCCGGGTCCATGGGCATGTGCAGGATGACGGTTTTACCCGCCTTATGCGCCTGGCGGGCGAAATCGGTGGCATGCGGGGTGTCAGGCATGATGGCCATGGTCACCGGCCCCGGCAGCGCCAGGGTTCGACTGTCGCGCTCGGGGCTTTGGCCCAGGTCATCGATGATGATGCTCATGTAGGCCTGGCTGGTGGGCGCCGCGTGCGCCACGCCCGCCATCAGCCCGATCAGCAGATACAGCAAATAACGCATGGTTGGCTCAGCTGCCTTTGGTGATGTTCAGGCCCTTGAGCAGGCTCAGGGCCTGGCTCAGCTGGAAGTCGTTGTCCTGCGGCCGCTCCTTGCGCTTGCTGCTGCCGGTGGGACGGTCGGCGCCCCCATTGCCGTTGCCCAGGTGCCCCTGCAGGTCGGCTTCCTTGAAGTTGTCGTTGTCCGCTTCGGCCGTAAGCTTGGCCTGGCGGACCTCGATGTCCGGCACGATACCCTGGGCCTGGATGGAGCGACCGTTGGGGGTGAAGTACAGGGCAGTGGTCAGCTTCAGGGCACGGTCGTTGGCCAGGGGCAGCACGGTCTGGACCGAGCCCTTGCCAAAACTGTCGGTGCCCATCAGCACGCCGCGCTTCTGGTCTTGCAAGGCGCCCGCGACGATTTCCGAGGCCGAGGCGCTGCCGCCGTTGATCAGCACCACCAGTGGCACACCTTCGCTGGCATCGGCAGGGTCAGCCGAGAAGCGCAGCTCGGAATTGGCGATCCGCCCTTTGGTGTACACGATCAGGCCCTTGGTCAAGAAGTGGTCAGCCACTTCCACCGCCGACTGCAACACGCCCCCCGGGTTGTTGCGCAGGTCCAGGATCACGCCACGCAGCTTCTTGCCGTTGTCCTTGCGCAGCTTGGCCAAGGCCTTGCCCACTTCGTCGCCGGTCTTGACCTGGAACTGGGTGATGCGGATATAGCCGTAATCGTTCTCGAGCAGTTGGCTCTTGACGCTTTTAACCTGAATGACTGCACGAGCAAGGGTCACATCGAACGGCGTACCCCCATCGCGCACCAACGTCAGGGTGATCTTGTCGCCCACTTTGCCGCGCATCTTGTCCACGGCCTCGGTCATGGTCTGGCCGCGGGTCGGTGCGCCGTTGATCTTCACGATCAAGTCGCCCGCCTGCACGCCGGCCTTGGACGCTGGGGTGTCATCAATGGGCGAGACCACCTTGATGAAACCGTCTTCCTGGCCGACTTCGATGCCCAGGCCGCCAAACTCACCGCTGGTACTTTCCTGAAGCTCTTGAAAGTCTTCAGGGCCCAGGTAGGCCGAGTGAGGATCGAGGTTGCTGAGCATGCCTTTGATGGCGTTTTCCAGCAGGGTCTTGTCATCGACAGGCTCGACGTAAGCTGCCTTGATACGGTCCATGACCTCGGCGAAGGTGCGCAGCTCTTCAAGCGGCAGCGGCGCTTTGGCAGTGACCTCGGTGACGGGCACGGCAGCCGCCTTGGCAGGCTCTGCAGCAATGGCCAGGGGTGCGCCGACCGCCAGGGCGATGGACAGGGCCAGCTGGGTAAGACGGGGCGAGTGCAGCATGTCGAACGAACTCCTGATCCTGTAGACGCTCCCTTCGGAGCATGGGCACAGCACACGCTGCGCCACATAAGTTTGACTAGCCGCGGCACCACTGGGAGGGGTCGGAAGGCCGGCCCTGCTGGCGGATGGCGAAATACAGACCGGCAGCCTCCTGGCCACCGCTATCGCCGACTGTCGAAATGGCTTCGCCCGCCTTGACGACGTCACCGGCGCTCTTGAGCAGGCTCTGGTTGTGGCCATACAGGCTCAGGTAACCATTGCCGTGGTCGAGAATGACCAGAAGACCGGCGCCACGCAACCAGTCGGCGAACACCACACGGCCTCCATGGACAGCCCGCACCTGAGTACCGGGGTTGGCACTGATCATCACCCCGTCCCACTTGGCGCGTGAATCACCGCCACGGGCATCCCCGAAGCGTGCCAGCAATCGACCATTGACGGGCCATGGAAGTTTTCCACGGGAAGCAGAAAATGCGCCGCCATAACTGGCACCGTCGCTCGAAACCATGGGCCCGAGGGTCGCACGGGCCTTGCGCGGTGGCTCGGCTGGCTCGGGCGCCTTGTCACGGGCTGCGGCGGCGAGTGCCTCTTGCTGGCGGCGTTTTTCCGCCTCCTGCTGAGCCAGCAGTGCGCGTTGGCGTGCCTGCTCGGCTTCACGCGCCTGGCGGGCCAGGGTTTCCTCGATGGTCTTGAGTACCTTGGAAAGATCGGCCTGGTCCTGCTCGCGGGCGCGCAGCTTCTGGTCGCGGTCCTTCACATCGCCGTTGAGCTTGGCCAGCACCTCGCGGCGCTTACCCCGTTCGACTTCCAATGCCTGGCGGCGGGTGTCGAGGTCGGCGCGCTGGGCCAGCAACTGCGCTTGCTGGCTGCCGATGTCACGTTCGACACCGGCCAATTGGCGCAGGGTGTCATTGAAGGCGCGCAGTTGCTCCAGGCGCGCCTTGCTGAGGTAATCGTAGTAGGTGAGCGTTCGCGCGAATTTTTCGGGGTTCTGCTGGTTGAGCAGCAGCTTGAGGTATTCCTCACGGCCGTTCTGATAGGCCGAACGGGCCTGGATGGCAATCAGCCGCTGTTGTTCAACGCGGGCGCTCTGGAGTTTTTTTTTCTCGGTATCAAGGCGCTCCAGCTCGCCCTCGGTCTTTTTTAGTTGCTGCTGCAGGGCCTCCACCTGCTTCTCCAGGTTGCCGATGTCGGTTTCGGTGGCCTTCAGGTCTTTCTGCACGCCGGCCTTTTCTTCCTGGAGCTTGCCCAAGGTTTTCTTGAGCTCGGCGATGTCCTGGCGGGTGGCGTCCAGTTGCTGCTGGGTCTGTGCGCGCTCGTCGGCGAACGCCGGGGTGAGCAGGCAAGACAAGGCGAGAAGGATCAGGGCGCGAAGCATGGGTTTGGCATACCGGGGATGGAGACTGGCCTAGTATGAATGAGCGGCAGGCTGCACGCTACACGCCACAGGAAAGGGCCGCGAACTGGCCCGTGCTTCTTGTGGCGTGTGGCATGACTGTCAGGCGTCGATCAGGATGGACGTGCCTGTCATCTCGGCAGGCTTCTCCAGCCCCAGCAGCTTGAGCATGGTCGGTGCCACGTCTGCCAGCACTCCGCCTTCGCGGACCTTGAGGTTGCGCTTGCCTACATAGATGAACGGCACCGGCTCGGTGGTGTGTGCGGTGTGCGCCTGGCCGGTGGATTCGTCTTCCATTTGCTCGACGTTGCCATGGTCAGCCGTGATCAGTGCTTCGCCACCGACCTTGTCCAGCGCCGCGACGATGCGGCCCATGCAGCCATCCAGGGCCTCGACGGCCTTGACTGCGGCATCGAACACACCGGTATGGCCAACCATGTCGCCGTTCGCGTAGTTCACCACGATCACGTCATGACGCTGCTGCTCGATGGCTTCGACGATGCGGTCGGTGACTTCGGGCGCGCTCATTTCCGGCTGCAGGTCATAAGTAGCGACCTTGGGCGATGGAATGAGGATGCGCTCTTCGCCTTCGAATGGTTCTTCGCGCCCGCCCGAGAAGAAGAAGGTGACATGTGCGTACTTTTCGGTCTCGGCGATGCGCAGCTGGGTCTTGCCATTGTTCGCCAGGTATTCGCCCAGCACGTTGTGCAGGCTGGCCGGCGCGAAGGCGGCCGGCGCCGGGATCTTGGCCGAATACTGGGTCAGGCCGATGAACGCCGCCACTTTCGGCAGACGCGCGCGCGGGAATTCGTTGAAGTCCGGCTCGACGAACACGCGCGACAGCTCGCGGGCGCGGTCGGCGCGGAAGTTCATGAAAATCACTGCATCGCCGTCTTCGACCTTGACGGGCTCGCCGATGCGCGTGGCCTTGACGAACTCATCACTCTCATCGCGGGCGTAGGCTGCTTCGAGACCGGCCAGGGCAGTGTCGGCGGTGTATTGCGCGTCACTGTCTACGATCAGGTTGTAAGCGGCGCTCACCCGGTCCCAGCGGTTGTCGCGGTCCATGGCAAAATAGCGGCCGATGAGACTGGCGATGCGGCCTTTGCCCAACCGGGCGAACGTGGCATCGAGCAGTTCGATGGAGGACTGGGCGCTGCGCGGCGGGGTGTCGCGGCCATCGAGGAAGGCGTGCAGGTAGATTTTTTCGGCCCCACGCTGCGCAGCCAGCTCAGCCATGGCAACGAGGTGGTCCTGGTGGCTGTGAACGCCACCGTCGGACAGCAGGCCGAGAATGTGCACGGCCTTGCCAGCGCCCGCCGCCGCATCGACCGCACCGGTGAGCACCGGGTTGGTGAAGAACTCGCCGTCACGGATGGCCTTGGTGACGCGGGTGAAGTCCTGGTAAACAACGCGCCCGGCGCCCAGGTTCATGTGGCCGACCTCGGAGTTGCCCATCTGGCCATCCGGCAGGCCGACATCCATGCCCGAACCGGAAATCAGGCCGTGCGGCTGGGTAGCCTGCAAGCGGTCGTACACCGGCGTGTTGGCGGCGTGGATGGCGTTGTACTCAGGGCTTTCGCTGTAACCGAAGCCGTCCAGGATGATCAGGACCAGGGGTTTGGGCGTGCTCGTCATCAATCAAACTCACGGTTGTTCAAAGATGATAAAGACACGCATTTTAGGGCAAATGCGCCGGTGTGGGCGAATAATCGTCCTCAAGCCCGACCGGCGCACCCTCACGGCATTGTGTAACGGCACTTGCTTCGCGGCCCGGTCAGGCTTTGGTGGCACCGGGCTGGTGTGTATACTGGCCGGCATTTTCAATCGCGTGGAACACCCCAGATGGTTGCTAACCTGATTCAATTCGCGACAAACCACTACCTCCTGGTGGCGATCTTCGTCGTTCTGCTGGCGGCATTGCTGGTCAACGAAATCCGCCGTGGCGGGCAAAGCCTGAGCAATGGGCAACTCACCGCCCTGGTCAACGCCGACAAAGGCCTGGTAATCGATATTCGCCCGGCCAAGGAATATGCTGCCGGTCACATCGTCGGTGCGCTCAGCATCCCCCAGGACAAGCTGGCCACCCGCATGACCGAGCTTGAAAAGCACAAGGACAAGACCCTGATCGTGGTGGACGCGATGGGTCAGCATGCCGGCACCGTGTGCCGCGACCTGCTCAAGGCTGGTTACAACGCTGCCAAGCTCAGCGGTGGCGTTTCCAGCTGGAAAGCCGACAACCTGCCTTTGGTGAAGTGATATGAAACCTGTCATCGTCTATTCCAGCGACTACTGCCCCTACTGCATGCGTGCCAAGTACCTGCTCGAAAGCAAGGGTGTGGCATTCGAGGAAATCAAGGTCGATGGCAAGCCGCAGGTTCGCGCTGAAATGACCCAGAAGGCCGGTCGCACCTCCGTGCCGCAAATCTGGATCGGCAGCACCCACGTCGGTGGCTGCGATGAACTGCATGCCCTGGAGCGCGCCGGTAAGCTCGACGCACTGCTTGCCGACTGATTTTTGCACTGCATTCCCAAACATTAGGATAAGGATCTGCCATGACTGACCAACAGACCACCGGCGCTGCTGCAGAAGACAACAGCCCTCAGTTCTCGATGCAGCGCATCTACGTGCGTGACTTGTCGTTCGAAGCCCCGAAAAGCCCGCAGATCTTCCGTCAGACCTGGGAGCCGAGCGTTGGGCTTGACCTGAACACCAAGCAAAAGGCCCTGGAAGGCGACTTCCACGAAGTGGTGCTGACCCTGTCGGTGACGGTCAAGAACGGTGACGAAGTCGCCTTCATCGCCGAAGTGCAGCAGGCGGGTATCTTCCTGATCAAGAACCTGGATGCCGAGTCGATGAGCCACACCTTGGGTGCGTTCTGCCCGAACATCCTGTTCCCGTATGCCCGCGAAACCCTGGACAGCCTGGTGACCCGTGGCTCGTTCCCGGCCCTGATGCTGTCGCCGGTCAACTTCGATGCGCTGTATGCGCAAGAAATGCAGCGCATGCAGGAAGCCGGCGAAGCACCCACCGTGCAGTGATCGCCCGCATCACGAAAAGCGCCCTTAGTGGCGCTTTTTGTTTGCCTGGTATAAAGCCTCTAGCAGGCCCCCGTGGGCTATTGCGCTGCTGCGTAGCGCTTTGTCAGCTGCCGGCAAACCCATTCTGGCGCCAGGCTTCATAGACCGTCACCGCCACTGTGTTGGACAGGTTCAGGCTCCGGCAGCCGGGGCGCATGGGCAGTCGCAGCCGTTGTTCGGCAGGCAGGCTGTCCAGCACTTCGGTCGGCAGGCCGCGGCTTTCGGGGCCGAACAGAAACGCATCGCCTGGCTGGTAGGCCACTTCATGGAAAGGGTGCGAACCTTTGGTCGTGAAGGCGAAGAGCCGTGGCTGGCCCAGGCTTTCGAGGCAGTGCGCCAGGCTCGGGTGGCGCTTGAGCGTGGCATACTCGTGGTAATCGAGGCCTGCGCGGCGCAAGCGCTTGTCGTCCAGTTCGAAGCTGATGGGTTCGATCAGGTGCAGCGCGCACCCGCTGTTGGCGCACAGGCGAATGATGTTGCCCGTATTGGGTGGAATTTCGGGTTGAAAAAGGATGACGTGAAACATGCACGGCTCCAAGCATGAAGATGGCGAGCATTCTACCCCTGAACTGGACGTGCGATCGAAAGCCTTCCCTCGGGTGATGCTTTCATTGGCGATTGTGGGTGTGATGATCGGCTTGATGATTGGCCGCCTGACCGCGCCCGTCGAGCGTGAGTTGCAGCAGGTGAGCGTGGCGCAAGACGGGTTGGTGTTGTGGTTCAACGCAGAACCCAAGCTGCATGGCGAGATTGTGGAAGGCACCGTGGCGTTGCTGTTTCAGGCCAAGGGCCGCCCTCAGCGAGGGCAGCTGACCGTGCGTGGCAAGCCGGTCAGCTGGCGAGTGCAGGACAGTCAGGAGGGCCTGCTGTTGACGGTGGTGGCTGCGCGTACGCTGCAGGGTCACTGGTCCAGTGAAGAAGTATCTGGACGCTGGCGTGTGCAGGTGGACCTGCACGAATAAAAGAGGGGATTCCCGGCCTGCCTGTACCAAGGTCCCCGAAACGTGTGCGTGAGCGAATAAAAGAGGGGTCACCTGGCCTGCCTGTACCAGGGCCCCGAAACTGGAGTTATTTGTCTTATTGCAGGTGCCGTGCCAACTTTTGAACCCTGTTAATGCGGGGTAAAAGGGGGAAAACGGCCAGTATGCGCGGCCATTTGTGCCTTCAGGCGGTGCGTGTGGCACAGCAACGGCGCACCTAACCCTCAAACTGAAAAGGGCCGCTAAGCGGCCCTTCTCTGGTGTTCTGCAGCAGTCGACGCCTAGTGGTCTTCACCCTCTTCCTCATCACCACCGGCGACGTTCATGCCCAGCTCCTTGATCTTGCGCGTCAAGGTGTTGCGACCCCATCCCAGCAACAATGCCGCATCTCGGCGCCGCCCTGCGGTGTGCTTGAGGGCCGTCTCGATCATGATGCGTTCGAAACTCGGTACGGCGCTGTCGAGCAAGCTGGTCTGCCCGCGCGCCAGTGCCTGGTCCGCCCACTGGCGCAGCGCTTGCTCCCAGTTGGTAACCGGCGTGGCATCCTGCGGCAGGTTCAATAACTCAGGTGGCAAATCGCCGATCAGTACCTCTCGGCTCGAAGCCATTACCGTGATCCAGCGGCAGGTGTTTTCCATCTGTCGCACGTTGCCCGGCCATGGCAGGTTGCGGATGAATTCCTCGGTTTCGGGCTTGAGTACCTTGGGTTCTACCGACAGCTCCTGGGCCGCCCTGGCCAGGAAATGGCGAGCAAGGGCGGGAATGTCTTCACGGCGATCTGCCAACCGAGGGATATGAATGCGAATGACGTTCAGGCGATGGAACAGGTCTTCGCGGAACTTGCCGGCCTGCACCAGCGCCTCCAGGTTCTGGTGGGTCGCTGCAATGATGCGCACATCGACCTTGACCGGAATGTGGCCGCCGACGCGATAGAACTCGCCGTCGGCCAGCACGCGCAGCAGGCGCGTCTGGGTATCGGCCGGCATGTCGCCGATTTCATCGAGAAACAGTGTGCCGCCGTCCGCTTGCTCGAAGCGTCCTCGACGCAGGTTGGCCGCGCCAGTGAAAGCGCCTTTTTCATGGCCAAACAGCTCCGACTCCATCAGGTCCTTGGGGATCGCCGCCATGTTCAAGGCGATGAAAGGTGCGGCTGCACGCGGGCTGTGCCGATGCAGTGCGTGGGCGACCAGCTCCTTGCCCGTACCGGACTCGCCATTGATCAGTACGGTGATGTTGGAATGGCTCAGGCGCCCGATGGCACGGAACACCTCCTGCATTGCCGGTGCTTCACCGATGATTTCAGGCGTGCGCGCCAGGTTTTGCGGCACCTCCAACCCTTGCTGCTCCTGAGCGTGCTGGTTGGCACGCTTGACCAGGGCAACCGCTTCATCCACATCGAAAGGTTTGGGCAAATACTCGAAAGCGCCGCCTTGATACGACGCCACGGCACTGTCCAGGTCCGAGTGTGCGGTCATGATGATGACCGGCAGGCGAGGGTGCTGGTCGCGTATCTGCGCCAACAACTCCAGGCCACTGGAGCCAGGCATGCGGATGTCGGAAATGATCACGTCTGGCTGCTGACGGGCCAGGCGGCCCATGACGCCCTCGGCGCTGTCGAAGCTCTGGGTGGTCATCCCTTCCTGTTGCAGGGCTTTTTCAAGGACCCAGCGAATGGAGCGATCATCGTCGACGATCCATACGGTTTCACTTCGGCTCATGAGGCGGTGGCTCCTTGTTCCAGGGGCAGATAGATTGAGAAGGCGGTGTGGCCTGCGTGGCTTTCACACTCGATCAGCCCCTGGTGCTGGCTGATGATGTTTTGGGTAATGGCCAGGCCCAGGCCGGTACCGTCCGGGCGACCACTGACCATGGGGTAGAAGAGGGTGTCCTGCAGCTCGGCAGGGATGCCAGGGCCGTTGTCGATGATCTCGACGCGTGCCACCAGGCGATGGCGTACATGACCGATGGTGAACTGGCGCAGTGCCCGGCTGCGCAAGGTGATGCGGCCCAGGCGCAGCTCATTTTGCGAGCTGATGGCCTGCATGGCGTTGCGCACGATGTTGAGCACCGCCTGGATCATCTGTTCGCGGTCGATCAGCACGTCCGGAAGGCTGGGGTCATAGTCGCGCACCAGGGTGATGCAGCCCTGGCTTTCGGCCTCCACCAAGCTGCATACCCGCTCCAGCACCTCGTGGATATTGGTCATGGCCAGCGACGGCAGCTTGTTCGAGCCCAACATGCGATCGACCAGGTTTCGCAGGCGGTCAGCTTCCTCGATGATCACGTTGGTGTAATCGCGCAAGCTTTCTTCGGGCAACTGACGCGCCAGCAATTGTGCTGCACCGCGAATACCGCCCAACGGGTTCTTGATCTCATGGGCCAGGCCGCGCACCAGCATCTTGGTGGTCTCCTGCTTGCTCAGCTGGGCTTCTTCCTTGGTGATGCGCAGCAGGCGATCGCGCGGGTGGACCTCCAGCAACAGCAAGGTCTGGCCCAGGTGCAGGATTGGTGTGACGGCATAGTCCACCGTGATGGTCTGCCCCGTCAGCGAGGTCAACTGGGCTTCACGCTTGGTGAAGGGGTGCGCCTGCTCCACGGCCTGGCGCAGCGAACTCAACGCTTCGGTGGACTCGGTGAACAGTTCGCTGATGAACTGCCCGTGGCTGCGCTGGCCACTGACGGCTAGCAGCATTTCGGCGGCCGGGTTCATGTACTCCAGCCGCAGCTCGGCATTGAGCAGCAGCGTGGCTGTGGTCAGGTTGTCCAGAAGCAGACGGTGTTGTGCATCGCTGATGGTCATGGTGCGGCGTCGACCTCTTTCGGTGCTTGCTGGCAAAGGAGGCGCGCGACGCGCGACACATCCAGTGGTGGCTGTTGGTCTGGAAATGCAAGAAACAAACCAAGGCGCCGAAAAGAGGCAGATTCGACAGGATCCTGTGAGTTTTCGCCCAGATTCGCACCAGAAGACACTGCATTAACGTTTCAGGTGCCTCATTATGGCTTGAATCGTGGTGCGGCCATGGAATAGCTGCACCATTTTGGAGCATAGGGTGTTTAAGACGGATCGCAAAGCTGGCCAGTTGCCCTGATCATGCCCTGCTTCATCAGCGGTGCACTTGGCCGGCTCGCAATAGCGGTGGCCACGCTTCGTGCGCAGGCCTGACCGTCCTGACGCCTGAATGCCGCGAGCTGTTCAAGCAACTGACCTTCTAGCCTGTCCAGCTTCGGGCGAATGACGGTCTGCAGGTCCGCCCGAAGGTTGTCCGGCGCCCGCCCTGCCAGGCGCCATTGGTGAAGCAGGGTGTACTGCACAAGCTTGTTGGCTTCTATCTGGTCGGCAAAAAAGGCTTCGGCATCGTGCGGGGCCAGGCCCAGCCCGGGCGCGGCCACCTGCACGCGCGCCAAGACTGCTTGCTCGCGGTCAGTGGCTTGCACGGGTTGCTCTTTGTCCCATTTGTGCAGGGCAACGGCCTGTGCAATGGCCAGGCGCTGCTCAATGGTATCTAGCAACGGCTCAAGAGCAGGGTGCCGCGGTGAAGCGGCGCTGCAGCCGCTCAAGCTGAACGCGGTGAGCAGGCAAAGCAGTCGATTGCGCATGGGGTGCCTCCTTAGGATGGAGGCTTGATTTTGAGAGGGAAGGGCAACGGATCGAGGTAGGCAACTTCCGAAATGCTTGAAGTCCAAAACGCAAACGGCCTCCCAAGGGAGGCCGTTTCGATCGAGTCATCGGCGCCAGGCGCCGATCAGATCAGCAGCTGTAGTACAGCTCGTATTCAAGCGGGTGAACGAAGGTGCGGACCTTGATTTCTTCTTCGCTCTTGAGCTCGATGAACGCGTCGATGAAGTCGTCGGAGAAGACGCCGCCCTTGGTCAGGAACGCACGACCTTTGTCCAACTCTTCCAGCGCTTCTTTCAAGCTGCCGCACACCTGCGGGATGTCCTTGGCTTCTTCAGGCGGCAGGTCATACAGGTTTTTGTCGGCTGCATCGCCTGGGTGAATCTTGTTCTGGATGCCGTCCAGGCCAGCCATCAGCAAGGCCGCGAAGGCCAGGTATGGGTTGGCCGATGGGTCCGGGAAGCGCGCTTCGATACGGCGGGCTTTCGGGCTGCCAACATAGGGAATACGGATCGAAGCCGAACGGTTGCGCGCCGAGTAGGCCAGCATTACCGGTGCTTCGAAACCTGGGACCAGACGCTTGTACGAGTTGGTCGACGGGTTGGTGAAGCCGTTCAGGGCCTTACCGTGCTTGATGATGCCGCCGATGAAGTACAGGGCGGTGTCGGACAGGCCGGCATAGCCTTCACCTGCGAAGGTGTTCTTGCCGTCTTTCCAGATCGACATGTGCACGTGCATGCCCGAGCCGTTGTCGCCGTACAGCGGCTTTGGCATGAAGGTCGCGGTGCGGCCGTAGGCGTCGGCAACATTGTGCACGACATACTTGAGGGCCTGAACTTCGTCGGCCTTCTTCACCAGGGTGTTGAACTTGACGCCGATTTCGTTCTGGCCGGCAGTGGCCACTTCGTGGTGGTGCACTTCGACCAGTTGGCCCATTTCTTCCAGTGCGTTGCACATGGCAGTACGGATTTCGTGGTCGTGGTCGAAGGGTGGCACGGGGAAGTAGCCACCTTTGACGCCTGGACGGTGGCCTTTGTTACCGCCTTCGATATCGGCACCGGTCATCCACGAGCCTTGCTCGGAGAAGATCTTGAACATCGAGCCGGAGATGTCCGACTGGAACTTCACTTCGTCGAAGATGAAGAATTCAGGCTCTGGGCCGGCGAACACTGTGTCACCGATGCCAGTGCTCTTGAGGTATTCCTCTGCGCGCTTGGCGATCGCACGTGGGTCACGGTCGTAGCCCTGCATGCTCGACGGGTCGACGATGTCACAGGTGATGATCAGCGTCGGCTCTTCGGTGAACGGGTCCAGAACGGCAGTTTCGTCCACCGGCATCAGGATCATGTCGGAGGCTTCGATGCCTTTCCAGCCAGCGATGGAGGAGCCGTCGAACATCTTGCCGACTTCGAAGAAGTCTTCGTCCAACGCATCACGCGCCGGCATGGTCACGTGGTGCTGAGTACCTTTGGTGTCCGTGAAACGCAGATCAATCCACTTGACGTCATGATCTTTGATGAGCTGAACCGACTTCGACATGTTGTCCTCCGGATGGTCTAGGGCACGGTTGGCCGCCGCCCTGGAAAAAGGGTGTTGCCGGGCGCGGATAGTCGGCCAAGCTTACCTGCCTCACAAGGGAGCAAATTGCATGCCAGTGCTCGAAAATGGCGAGGTCTGGACAGAAGGAGGCGTTTACGGGCATCTGGCTGGGGCTGCAGATGAAAAAGTGCACCCTTACGATGCGATTTTTTTGAGTTTCGCACCAATAGGGTGCGTCGGGTTGGATGGCTGTGAGCTGGCCATGTTCCAGGTATGGGTTCAACCAGATGCTATGCGCCGTCTACCCCTACCATGCAGATACCTCCTCAAGCCCCAAAGCGCGGTGTCTGAAGGTGGTCTCCTGCATTTTTCTGCAAGCTTCTGCTCAAAAGTTGGTCAAATCCTGAGCAATTTCCGATATAATTCGCGCCCCTCATTTTCGGCAGGCCCTGCGCGCGCTGTAAACCAATGAAACTTATCGTCAAAGTCTTCCCAGAGATCACCATCAAGAGCCGGCCGGTGCGCAAGCGCTTCATCCGTCAGCTCGCCAAGAACATCCGCAACGTGCTCAAGGATCTGGATCCTGAGCTCGTGGTCGATGGTGTCTGGGACAACCTCGAAGTGATCACCCGCATCGAGGACGACAAGGTTCAGCGCGAGATCGTCGAGCGCCTGACCTGTACACCGGGTATCACCCACTTCCTGCAGGTCGAGGAGTACCCCCTGGGTGACTTCGACGACATCGTCGCCAAGTGCAAGCAGCACTTCGGTCACCTGCTGGCTGGCAAGCACTTTGCGGTGCGTTGCAAGCGCGGTGGGCACCACGACTTCACGTCGATGGACGTTGATCGCTACGTTGGCAGCCAGTTGCGCCAGCAGTGCGGTGCGGCCGGTATCACGTTGAAGAACCCGGATGTGCTGGTACGCATCGAAATTCGCAACCAGCGCCTGTTCGTGATCCACAACCAGCACCAGGGGATCGGCGGTTACCCGCTTGGCGCCCTGGAGCAGACCTTGGTCCTGATGTCCGGCGGCTTCGACTCTACCGTGGCCGCCTACCAGATGATGCGTCGCGGCCTGATGACGCACTTCTGCTTCTTCAACCTCGGCGGACGTGCCCACGAACTGGGCGTGATGGAAGTGGCACATTTCCTTTGGAAGAAGTACGGCAGCAGCCAGCGCGTACTGTTCATCAGCGTGCCCTTCGAGGAAGTGGTCGGCGAGATCCTCAACAAGGTCGACAACAGCTACATGGGCGTCACTCTCAAGCGCATGATGCTGCGCGCTGCGACGCGCATGGCCGAGCGCCTCGAGATCGATGCGCTGGTGACCGGCGAAGCGATATCCCAGGTGTCCAGCCAGACCCTGCCGAACCTGTCGATCATCGACTCGGCCACCGACAAGCTGGTGCTGCGCCCTCTGCTGGCGACCCACA
The DNA here is from genome assembly GCF_043104125.1 of Pseudomonas sp. xss_4. Classification (NCBI taxonomy): domain Bacteria; kingdom Pseudomonadati; phylum Pseudomonadota; class Gammaproteobacteria; order Pseudomonadales; family Pseudomonadaceae; genus Pseudomonas; species Pseudomonas sp. xss_4. The sequence continues at coordinate 7,718 of NZ_JBICKJ010000057.1, read as the reverse complement.
AGCAGGACATCATCGACCAGGCCAACGCCATCGGGACCGCCGATTTCGCCAAGCACATGCCCGAGTACTGCGGCGTGATTTCGGTGAACCCGACCACCCATGCCAAGCGTCACCGCATGGAGCACGAAGAAAAGCAGTTCGAGATGCAGGTGCTCGAGCGCGCCATCGAGCGCGCCAAGTTCATCTCCATCGACCATGTGATCGATGAGCTGGGCAAGGACATCGAGATCGAAGAAGTGGCCGAGGCATTGCCGGGCCAGATCGTCATCGATATCCGCCACCCCGACACCCAGGAGGACGAGCCTCTGGCGATCGACGGTATCGAAGTCCAGGCGCTTCCGTTCTATGCCATCAACAGCAAGTTCAAGCACCTGGACCCCACGCGCCAGTACTTGCTGTATTGCGACAAAGGTGTGATGAGCCGTCTGCACGCACACCACCTGCTCAGTGAGGGACATGCCAATGTGCGTGTTTATCGTCCGGCATAAGACGCCAGGGCTGTATGGCGGCAGCATCCGCCATCGCCCTCCCGACCTACGGGCCCGCTGAGCCTCAAACATACTTATTCGCCGCCTACACTGGCGGCAACCGAATCCTCTGATCGAGATACAGTTGTGATCGAAAATCTGCGTAACATCGCCATCATCGCCCACGTTGACCATGGTAAAACCACCCTGGTCGACAAACTCCTGCGCCAGTCGGGCACGCTCGAGCGTAACGAGCTCAACGACGAGCGCGTGATGGACTCCAACGACCAGGAAAAAGAGCGCGGCATTACCATTCTGGCGAAGAACACCGCCATCAACTGGAACGGCTACCACATCAACATCGTCGACACCCCCGGCCACGCCGACTTCGGTGGCGAGGTTGAGCGTGTGATGTCGATGGTCGACTCCGTGCTGCTGCTGGTCGATGCTCAAGACGGCCCGATGCCACAGACCCGCTTCGTGACCAAGAAGGCGTTCGAAGCTGGCCTCAAGCCAATCGTGGTCATCAACAAGGTCGACCGTCCGGGCGCGCGTCCTGACTGGGTTCTGGACCAGATCTTCGATCTGTTCGACAACCTGGGCGCCACCGATGAGCAGCTGGACTTCAAAGTCGTCTACGCCTCGGCCCTGAACGGCATCGCCGGCCTGGACCACACCGATATGGCCGAAGACATGACCCCGCTGTATCAGTCGATCATCGACAACGTACCTGCGCCTTCGGTTGACCGTGACGGCCCGTTCCAGATGCAAATCTCGGCACTGGACTATAACAGCTTCCTCGGCGTGATCGGCGTTGGCCGCATCGCCCGTGGTCGCGTCAAGCCCAACACCCCGGTTGTCGCCATCGACACCAACGGCAAGAAGCGTAACGGTCGTATCCTGAAGCTGATGGGCCACCACGGTCTGCACCGCGTCGACGTTGAAGAAGCCCAGGCTGGCGACATCGTCTGCATCAGCGGTTTCGACGAGCTGTTCATCTCCGACACCCTGTGTGACCCAACCGCGGTCGAGGCGATGAAGCCACTGACCGTTGACGAGCCAACCGTATCCATGACCTTCCAGGTCAACGATTCGCCGTTCTGCGGCAAGGAAGGCAAGTTCGTCACCAGCCGGAACATCAAGGACCGTCTGGACAAGGAACTGCTGTACAACGTGGCCCTGCGCGTTCAGGAAACCGATTCCCCTGACAAGTTCAAGGTATCGGGCCGTGGCGAGCTGCACCTGTCGGTACTGATCGAAACCATGCGTCGCGAAGGCTTCGAGATGGCTGTGGGCCGTCCGGAAGTGATCATTCGTGAAGTCGACGGCGTCAAGCAAGAGCCGTTCGAAAACGTCACCATCGACATCCCTGAAGAATCCCAGGGCAAGGTCATGGAAGAGATGGGCCTGCGTAAGGGCGACCTGACCAACATGGTTCCGGATGGCAAAGGCCGTGTGCGCCTTGAGTACAACATCCCGGCCCGTGGCCTGATCGGTTTCCGTAACCAGTTCCTGACCCTGACCAACGGTGCAGGCATCCTGACCTCGATCTTCGATCGCTACGACACCATGAAGTCGGGCCAGATGTCCGGCCGTCTGAACGGTGTCCTGGTATCGGTCGAGACCGGCAAGGCCCTGACCTACTCCCTGGAAACCCTGCAGGCGCGCGGCAAGCTGTTCGTCGAGCACGGTCAGGAAATCTACGGTGGTCAGATCATCGGCCTGAACAGCCGCGACAACGACCTGGGCGTGAACCCGACCAAAGGCAAGAAGCTCGACAACATGCGTGCTTCGGGCAAGGACGAAGTCATCGCCCTGGTTCCGCCAGTTCGCCACACGCTGGAACAGGCCCTGGAATTCATCCAGGACGACGAGCTGTGCGAAGTCACGCCTAAGTCGATCCGTCTGCGTAAGAAGATCCTGGACGAAGGCGAGCGTACCCGCGCTGCCAAGAAAGCCAAGAACTGAGTTAGCTCAGGCTCAATGAAAACGCCCCCGGTCGAAAGGCCGGGGGCGTTTTTGTTTGTCTGGCGACTCGTTGCCCTGTCGGTGGCCAGCGAGGCTCCAGCAGTCAGTAAAAATACGAAAGGTTATCGAGCCCTATTGCGACTCAGCGCCCAACCACCTTCGGCTTGTAAGCACAATACCCCGGCCGTGGTCCGACCTTCGGATGGTTGCGGCAGGTGTCGGGGCGCTTGTCATAAATGGTGCACAGCCGGCTCTTACGATCCAGATACATGCAATCGTCGTTGCTCATGCGCGTCAGGGTGAAGATGCCCGACTTCTGGTTGAAGCGCTCGATGATGCCTTCTTTCTGCAAGCGCTTGGCCACGTTTTTGGGCGGCTCGTCTTTTTCGAATTCATCCACCACGCCGATGCGGATCAGGTCCTTGATCTTGACCTCCACCGGCAAGGTGCAGCAAGTTGAGTGGCAGCCGCCGCACATGTGGCTGGCATAGCGCTGCCAAGTCTCCAGGCGGTCGACTTCGGCAGCGGCGATCAGGGTCGTTTTCATCGTTTTATGAGGTGGATCACGGTGTAGGGCGCGCGATGATACCGGAATTGTTCAATTTATGAACAATTTTATGACCGGTTGCACGCTGCCGCGCAAATACTCGAACACTGGTGATTGCGGCCGGTCGAAGCGTCTAGGCTCAACATTTGCTTTCTGCTCTTGTCCACTTGCCCCGAGGATGACGCATGTCCCAGGAACCCAAAGCGCGTGACGCTGAAGTCGCGGATTTTCGCGCCGCAGTGCTGGATAAACTCACCTATGCCGTCGGCAAGGACCCGGAGCATGCTTTCGACCATGACTGGTTCGAAGCCATCGCCCTGGCCGCGCGCGACCATATGGTCGATCACTGGATGGACCATACCCGGCAATCCTACCGACGCAGCCAGAAGCGGGTGTACTACCTCTCCTTGGAGTTCCTGATCGGTCGCCTGCTGTATGACAGCCTGAGCAACCTGGGCCTGCTGGACATCGCGCGCGAAGCGCTGGACGGCCTGGATGTGGACCTGGAGCGCATTCGCCTGCTCGAGCCCGACGCGGCGTTGGGCAACGGCGGCCTGGGCCGGCTGGCGGCATGCTTCATGGAAAGCATGTCGACGCTGGGCATTGCTGCGCATGGCTACGGCATCCGCTACGAGCACGGCCTGTTCCGGCAGGCGATGGTGGACGGCTGGCAGCAGGAACAGACGGAAAACTGGCTGGATTTCGGTAACCCATGGGAATTCGAGCGGGCCGAAGTCATCTACCCCATCAGTTTTGGTGGCAGCGTCGAAACGGTCAGCGACACGCATGGCAACCAGCGCCAGGTGTGGTCACCCAGCGAAACCGTCCGGGCGGTGGCGTATGACACGCCGGTGGTCGGCTGGCGAGGCTCCAGCGTCAATACCTTGCGCCTGTGGCGTGCACGGGCGCTGGAAGAGCTGCACCTGGAGCGCTTCAACGCAGGTGACCACCTGGGCGCCGTTGCCGAGGTAGCGCGCGCCGAAAGCATCTCCCGCGTGCTGTACCCGGCCGACAGTACCGAGGCTGGCCAAGAGCTGCGCCTGCGGCAGGAATACTTCTTCGTGTCGGCATCGCTGCAAGACCTGCTGCGCCGGCACCTGAACATGCACGACAACTTGCTCAACCTGCCCGATGCGGCGGCCATTCAGCTCAACGATACCCACCCCTCCATCGCCGTGGCCGAGCTGATGCGGTTGCTGGTCGATGAACATCAAATCCCCTGGGATACCGCCTGGGAACTGACCGTGGGCACCTTGGCCTACACCAACCACACCTTGCTGCCCGAGGCCCTGGAAACCTGGCCGGTGGCATTGATGGAACGCATGCTGCCAAGGCACATGCAGATCATCTACCTGATCAACGCCTACCACATCGACTCGTTGCGGGCCAAAGGCATGCACGACTTCGACGTGCTGCGTGCCGTGTCCTTGATCGAAGAAGACAACGGCCGGCGGGTGCGCATGGGCAACCTGGCCTTCCTGGGCTCGCACAGCGTCAATGGCGTGTCGGCCCTGCACAGCCAATTGATGAAAAGCACGGTCTTTTCCGAGTTGCACAAGCTGTACCCGCAGCGAATCAACAACAAGACCAACGGCATCACCTTCCGCCGCTGGCTCTACCAGTCCAACCCCCAGCTGACCCGCATGCTGGTGGAGGCATTGGGCCCGGAACTTCTGGACGATCCTGAGCGGCTGTTGACCGGGCTGGCTCCGTTCGCCGACAAAGCCAGTTTCTGCAAGCAGTTCGCGGCGCAGCGGCTGCACAGCAAGCGTGCATTGGCGAGCATCATCCAGGACCGGGTGGGCGTTACGGTGAACCCGGAGGCGATGTTCGACGTGCAGGTCAAGCGCATCCACGAGTACAAGCGGCAATTGCTCAACCTGCTGCACACCGTCGCGTTGTACCAGGCCATTCGCCACGACCCGGGTACGCACTGGGTACCGCGGGTCAAGATCTTCGCGGGCAAAGCGGCGGCCAGCTACCATCAGGCCAAGCTCATCATCAAGCTGACCAACGACATCGCGCGCGTGGTCAACAACGATCCCACCGTGCGCGGCCTGCTCAAGGTGGTGTTCCTGCCCAATTACAACGTCAGCCTAGCCGAAAGCATTATCCCGGCCGCGGACCTTTCCGAGCAGATATCCACTGCCGGTTACGAGGCCTCGGGTACTAGCAACATGAAGTTCGGCCTCAATGGCGCCCTGACCATCGGCACCCTCGATGGCGCGAACGTGGAGATGAGCGAGCAGGTCGGCCCCGACAACATGTTCATCTTCGGGTTGACGGCGCAGCAAGTCGAGGCGCGCAAGCGCGCTGGCGATTTTGGTGCCTCTGCTGCCATCGCGGCCTCCGGGCGCTTGAACGATGTGTTGCAGGCCATCCGCAGTGGCGTGTTCTCCTCGGACGACCCTTCGCGTTACACCGGTCTGATCGATGGCCTGATTGGCTACGACCGCTTCATGGTCTGCGCCGACTTCGATGCCTATTGGGATGCTCAGCAACGGGTGGAAGACCTGTGGCACCAGCCGCAGCAGTGGTGGCGCATGGCTGTGCTGAACACGGCACGCATGGGCTGGTTCTCGTCGGACAGGACCATCCGCGAGTATGCGACCGAGATCTGGAAGGCACTGGACTGACACAGGGACGGCCAGGGGGTCACCGCTCTCTGGCTCGTCCAGCGTTGCCATCTGTAGCGATCACAGGCTGGCCGGCGCGGGGATGGGGCCGGCAGCCCGGTGCCCGACCATCGGCCTGGCGAGCGCTGAACTCCCGATCCATTGTGTCGTCTGACAGCCGTGGCGAGTCTCATCGCTCGCTAGCCCGCCGCTCTCCCTGTAAACTGCGTGGGTTTTCCATCCCCAATCCTGTTGGAGCCATACATGTCCCGCGTTACCCTTAGTCGCTATCTGATTGAGCAGACCCGCAGCAACAATACCCCTGCCGATCTGCGCTTCCTGATCGAAGTGGTGGCGCGTGCGTGCAAGGAAATCAGCCACCACGTGTCCAAGGGCGCCCTTGGCGGCGTGCTGGGCAGCATGGGCACCGAAAACGTCCAGGGCGAAGTCCAGAAGAAGCTGGACGTGATCTCCAACGACATCCTGCTCGAAGCCAACGAATGGGGCGGTCACCTGGCCGGCATGGCGTCCGAAGAAATGGACAATGCCTACCAGATTCCGGGTCGCTACCCCAAAGGTGCCTACCTGCTGGTCTTCGACCCGCTGGACGGCTCCTCCAACATTGATGTCAACGTGTCGGTCGGCACCATCTTCTCGGTACTGCGTTGCCCCAACGAGTACCTGAGCCAGAACGAAACCCTGAACGAAAATGCCTTCCTGCAGCCGGGTACCGAGCAGGTGGCGGCCGGCTATGCCATCTATGGCCCGCAAACCATGCTGATCCTGACCCTGGGCAACGGCGTCAAGGGCTTCACCCTGGATCGCGAATTGGGCAGCTTCGTGCTGACTCACGAGAACATCAGTATTCCGGAAACCACCGCCGAATTCGCCATCAACATGTCCAACCAGCGTCACTGGGAAGCCCCGGTACAGCGCTACGTGGGCGAGTTGCTGGCAGGCGAGACCGGCCCGCTGAAAAAGAACTACAACATGCGTTGGATCGCCTCGATGGTGGCCGACGTACACCGTATTCTGACCCGTGGCGGCCTGTTCATGTACCCGCGCGATGCCCGTGAGCCGAGCAAGCCGGGCAAGCTGCGCCTGATGTATGAGGCCAACCCGATGTCGTTCATCATCGAACAGGCCGGTGGCGCGTCCACCAACGGTTACGACCGCATCCTCGACATTCAGCCAGAAAGCCTGCACCAGCGCGTGTCGGTGATCCTGGGCTCGAAGGAAGAGGTCGAGCGCGTCACCGCCTACCACAAGGAGTAAGTCATGCTCGCACCTTGGCAGCCTTTGCTGGAATGGTGGTTCGGTTGGGGCACCAGTGCCCAGGCCGTGGCTGACGAGAAGAGCGCCCAATGGTTCGGCAAGCATCACGACGCCGAGGCTCAGGCGCTGTTCGGTGAGCTTGTAGAACAGGCGTTGGCTGGCGGGCTAGACGAGTGGCAGCAAAGCCCTCAGGGCTGGCTCGGGCTTCTGCTTCTGCTCGATCAGTTGCCACGCATGATCTACCGCGACACGCCGCGTGCGTTCGAAGGTGATCGGCGTGCGCAAGTGGTTGCCCTGCAAGGGTTGCAGAAGGACTGGGATTACCAGTTGCTCCCGATCCAGCGGGTATTCGTGCTGCTGGTGCTCGAACATGCCGAAGTGCTGGACTGGCAGAACATGTCCGTCGAGCGCTACCAGGTGCTGCTCGATGAGCAGCCTGAAGCCAACCGTCGGTTGTTCGAAGGTTTTCTGGATTATGCCCAGCAGCACCAGCGGGTGATCGAGCGGTTCGGCCGGTTCCCGCACCGCAACCTGGTGTTGGACAGGCCAAGTACCAGTGAAGAAATGGACTTTCTGCTCGAGCCCGGTTCCAGGTTCTGAAGCGGCGTTGTGCGTCCAATGCCTGAGGCCGCCCTTCATGGGCTAATGCGATTGACTTGAAACCGTTGGGGCCGCTGTGCGGCCCATCGCGGCCGGTCCGGCGCCCCGGCGAGGCCGCTCCAACCAACCACGTAGCGCCTGAATTGACGGGTTCGCAGCTGGGGCCGCTTTACGGCCAGTCTGGCATACCGGTAAAGCCGGTCCCGCCACGTTCTGCGGCCTCGCCTATTCAGGCATCACGCGGTC
>NZ_JBICKJ010000056.1:0-2523 GCF_043104125.1 Pseudomonas sp. xss_4 | reverse complement strand
ACTGACCCAGTTTCGCCCATTGTGCTGACTGAAAACTGACCCAGGTGTTCCACTGTACCTGCTCAATTTTTGAGCAGGAGAACACAGGGTGATCAGCATGGAAATGATGGGCAAAATTCGGCGGATGTATTTCCGCGACAAGCTGTCGTTGCATGAGATAGCCAAGCGCACCGGCCTGTCGCGCAACACCATCCGAAAATGGGTCAGAGCGTCGGAGTCCAAGCAGCCGGTTTATCAGCGTCGAGCCGTGTTCAACAAGCTCAGTCCCTTTCACGAGATGTTGGAGCAGGCGCTGCGGGCTGATGCCTTGAGGGCCAAGCAACATCGTCGCAGTGCCAAGGCGCTGCTGGCCATGATCCGCGCTGAAGGCTATGACGGCGGCTACAGCCAGCTCACTGCCTTCGTTCGTCATTGGCGCGGAGAGCAAGGCAAGGCGGTACGGGCATTTGTGCCGTTGGCGTTCGCATTGGGCGAGGCCTTCCAGTTCGATTGGAGCGAGGAAGGCCTGCTGATTGGCGGTGTTTTCCGACGTGTCCAGGTCGCGCACATGAAGCTATGTGCCAGCCGAGCCTTCTGGCTAGTGGCCTATCCCAGCCAAGGGCATGAAATGCTGTTCGATGCCCATACCCGCTCATTCGCCGCCATGGGCGGCGTGCCGCGTCGCGGCATCTACGACAACATGAAAACGGCGGTCGACAAGGTCTCCAAGGGTAAAGGCCGCACGGTCAACGCTCGCTTCATGGTGATGTGCTCGCACTACCTGTTCGACCCGGACTTCTGCAACGTAGCGTCCGGCTGGGAAAAAGGTATCGTCGAAAAGAATGTCCAAGATAGTCGGCGCCGCATCTGGCTGTCTGCCTGCGACAATACTTTCCATAGCTTCGAAGAGTTGAATGCCTGGCTTGCCCAGCGCTGTCGGGCTCTGTGGCACGAGCTGATCCATCCGCAGTACAACGGCCTCACCGTTGCAGAAGTCTTAGAACTGGAGCGCGTCGAAATGATGCCGATGCCGACGCCTTTCGACGGTTATGTAGAGCGCACGGTTCGCGTTTCCAGCACCTGTCTGATCAACGTGGCCCGCAACCGCTATTCAGTACCCTGTGAGCGTGTTGGCCAGTGGGTCAGCAGTCGGCTCTATCCCTCGCGAATCGTCGTGATTGCCGATGATGGTGTGATTGCCAGCCACGAGCGCCTGTTTGATCGCGATCAGGTCAGCTACGACTGGCAACACTATATCCCCCTCATTGAGCGTAAACCGGGAGCCCTACGCAATGGTGCCCCGTTTGCCGACCTACCCAAGCCACTACGCCTGCTCAGGCGCGGGCTGCGGCGGCATCTACAGGGTGATCGGGTCATGACCCAGGTCTTGGCCGCCGTGCCCGTCGCTGGCCTGGATGCTGTCCTCGTAGCGGTTGAGCTGGTTTTGGAATCTGGCAGCCTGAGCGCTGACCACATCCTCAATATCGTGGCCCGTCTGACCGCCCGTGAAGCACCACCCTCGGTCGAAACCAACCTGCAACTGAAAGTTACCCCTATCGCCAATACCGCGCGCTATGACCGGTTGCGCAGCACAGATGAGGAGGTGCGCAATGCGTGATCTTACAGAGGAACTCAAAGACTTACGCCTGCACGGCATGGCCACTGCCTGGGCAGATCTGGCCGCACAAGGTGAATCCACCACCGCCTCATCGAAATGGCTGATCGAGCATCTCCTCGATCAGGAACACGCCGACCGGGCAGTGCGCTCGGTACATCATCAGATGAATATGGCGAAACTGCCCATACACCGCGATCTGGCTGGCTTCGACTTCGGTGTATCCAGCGCTGATGCCCGGCTGATCAAGGAACTGTCCACTCTGACCTTCACCGACACAGCTCAAAATGTGGTGTTCATCGGCGGCCCTGGCACCGGTAAAACGCACCTCGCCACCGCCCTGGCGGTGGCCAGCATCACCCAACACAACAAGCGTGTACGCTTCCACTCCACGGTCGATCTGGTCAACCTGCTGGAGCGTGAGAAGCACGAGGGTAAGACAGGGCGTATCGCCCGAGGACTACTGCGTGCAGATCTGGTAATCCTTGATGAGCTTGGCTACCTACCTTTCAGCCAGAGCGGCGGGGCCTTGCTGTTCCACTTGCTCTCTAAGCTTTACGAGCACACCAGTGTGATCATCACCACCAACCTCAGCTTCGCCGAATGGTCGAGCGTATTTGGCGACGCCAAGATGACCACGGCCTTGCTCGACCGATTGACCCACCACTGCCACATCGTCGAGACGGGGAATGAATCGTACCGCCTGCAAAACAGCACCTTAGTGGCCAAGACCAAGATCCAGGCGAGGGAGCGCAGGCGACAGGATATCGAGGAGGCGGAGAACGACCCGTTTTGAACTCTTTGGGCTGGCCTTGCTGAGTGCAGGGTCAGCACTTTTACGACGCTGTCGACTGCTAGGCTTATCCACAATTGCCGGGGTCTAAATCGGCAAGCAGCCCTGGGTCATTTTTCAATCGGCAGGGTGGGTC